>JANWIW010000028.1 GCA_025449695.1 Minisyncoccota bacterium
GGAATGAACCTGGCGGGGGCGGATTTGTTTCTCTAGAAAGTCGTTCGGCCGGCCCACGATAGGGGCCGGCCGGTGATCAACTGTGGCGAAAAGACTGGGAGTGAACGGGAGACTCCGGGGGCGTGGCGCGGAAGCGGCGATTGCACTTCGAGCATTCCACCGGACCGGACGGCCTGTAGTAGTGAAAACGGCCGCAGAATGGGCAGTCCACATTTCCGGTTTTCGTCTTGTCGTCGAAGCCGTACATCTCCGCGGTACGCAGGCCTGTCTCCGACATCGCCGCCCATGAACGCGACAGGGACTGCTGGGCAGACTCTTCCTCTGCGCGTCGCGCCTTCGCCGGAGCGATGCCCGTGCTCAGATACTCATCGTACTGGCGACGGAGTTCGCTCTTGGTCGCGAGCGAAAGGTGCCGTCCCAGGCGCTTCACCTGTTTGCAGGTGCGATTGGGAGTGAGCGTGGGCCCGCCGGAGCGCTTCATGGCCTCGCACTCCCGCTTGGTCAGATCAAACTGCGGTGTTCTCTGATGCATCGATAACCCTCCTTATGCTGTGGCTTGCAGGTCTACCGTACATTAGAATGTATTATTTCAATCCGGTCAAGTTCCGGCGGGCACCAAAAAACCGCCTTGCGACGGTCTTTGGTTTCGAGTCTTAGCGTACCGCGCTCACCGCCACCCCCACGTAATACGGCCAAATAGCGAGAGCGAGCACGCCCTGCCAGAAGGCCAGGTGCAGAAAGCCGATGGTGAAGAGCCAACCCGCGATCCAGAGTCCCGCGAGGCCATGGTGCTCGATTTTTATCTTTTGCATGGGGGAGTAATGGAGTTACTTCCCGGCGTTCAGCGCAGCGCGGGTACCCGGGCCGACATAGCCGACGGCATCAAGCCCGACCGACGCCTGGTATTCCTTTACCGCAAACTCGGTCAGAGAGCCGTAGAGGCCGGAGGGCGAGCCGGAAAAGAACCCCTTCGCCGCAAGGTAGATTTGAAGCGCCGTTACCTCGCTTCCGGCCGAGCCGAGGCTAAGGAGCTGGGTGAAAGTGACCTTGCCGGCGCCGGTCGTCACTGTGGCGTTCGTATTGGCGGTACTGGTTGTGCCGGTCGCCGTGCCTCCCGTGCTCGCGGCGAGCTTGGCCAGGGCCGAGGCCATGGCCTGGACCTGGGCGAGGATCTGCGTCAGCTGGGCCTGCATGGCCTGAATGACCGAGAGCAGGGAGACCGATGAGGTGCCGGTTGTGGTAGTGGCCGTCGTATTCGTATTGGTGGCTGTGGTAGTGGTCGTACTGGTCGTGCCGGTGTTGCCTGTCGTGGCGGTGGTAGTCGTCGCGGCCGCGGGCTGGCCGGGCACGGTGACGTTAATGGTGCCGCAGCCGTCCACCGAGGCGCAGACCTTGATGGCCGTGGTACCGGAAGCCAGGCCATAGAGGGTCAGGAGGTTATTGCCCACGGCTACCTGGACCACGGAGGGATTGGAGTTCGAGGACACCGAGAAATACCCTATGCCCCCGGTCATGGTGATGTTCAGGTATTGGTTCAGATTGACGGTGGGATTCGGCACGCTAAAGGTGATCACCTGGGTGCCCGTGTTCGTGTTGGTATTCGTGGTAGTGGTAGCGGTCGCGCTTACGGTGACGGGCAACGTACCGCAGCTGTTATTGGGATCGCAGACGGTCAGGGTCACGCTCCCTGCCGCGACGCCGCTCAGGGTCATGGTACTGCCGTTCACGACCGTGGTCAGGGTGCTCGTGCTGGTGTTATTGGTGACGGAATAGGTTCCGTTCCCGCCGCTCACGCCGATCGTCATGCTCTGCCCGATGCCTAAGGTGGGGTTTGTCGGATTGAAGGTGACGACGTTCCCGGCCTGGACGGTGACGTTCAGGTTCGTGCAGTCCGAGGTCGTGCCTACCACGCAGATGGAGGCCAGCGCCGAACCGAGTCCGTTCCCGGTCACGGTGATCTGGCTGCCGTTCACCACGATGTTGGCCGCAGAGGAGTTGTTATTGCTCACCATGTAGACCTGGGTGGAGCCCTGCACGGTGACGGTGAGCGTTTGGCCGAGGCCAACCGCGAGGCTGGACTGGCTGAGTACCGGCGCGGCCTTCGCGGGCGCAGCAACACTCAAGGCAAGCACGGCGACGGCGAATATAACTGCTTTGTATTTCATCGTATGACTTTTTGGATTTATTTTGCTTTCCTCTCTTATATTATACGACTTGAGAAATCCACAGCCCAGGCGATATGCCCCTTTCCCCTTCCAGCCTGATTATCCTTATAAAATTGTCGCAGCCCCGGCAGCTTGGTAGCCGGCCGGGGCCGTGATCATTTGTCCTCAGCGGCGAGTGTCGAGGGCGTTATGCTCATAATGGCGATGAAGTCGAGAACGGCTCCCACGAGCTGGGCATCTGTCTCGACCGGCATCTCGACTTGCACGGCTCCCTGACCACCGCCGATCCAGAGCTTCGCAGCACGCAGCCTCTCCCCGACAATCTCCGCCGTCATGGGAAGCTGAAGTTGCCCCATGAACACATCGCCGAGGATCTTCTCCGCTATGCCGACCATTCGACGGAAGCGGGTGTCGTCGCGATCATTGGGACGCCAGTCGCGCCCGTAAGCGAAGTATCGCATGAGGACCTCAGAGGGCTGGGATACGTAGCCCAACCTGTCCAGCATGTACATCCTCGAAGTAACGAGTCCTGGCGATGCCATGCGGACGAAATCGTTGACCGCCTTATGCACGCCAAGTGACACCCCGTCCAGGGCGCCTTTCTCGACCATTTTCGTCAATCCCAGGTTTTCAAGCCCCTCGGGCAACGTGATCTTCATGGATTCACCTCCTGTTTTATTTTTAACACATTTCATTTACATAGTCAATAAAAATCCCCAGGCCGGATTCGCGAAAAGGCGGAGTCAATGAGGTTGTGACGGCGTACTGCAGCTTCATAGTGCAACCTGTCACGTGCGTGTATGAAGAAAACCCCGGCATGAATGAAGCGGAGTCTCCCCCGTCCTCGTTACCTAAATTATTATGTTTCAACAATCGCTGCCTTTCGCCGCCGGATGATGGTTTTCCCGGCAACCGGACCGTTGTCCGACACGCGGCCGCCCCGGACGACGAACAGGCGGTCCGCCCCGGCCAGGGCGGCGGGCTGATGGGCGACTATGATGAACGTCTTCTTCCCGCGATACTCGGAGAACAGGCCTTTCATAATGGCCTTCTCGGTGGCCTGGTCGAGGGCGCTCGTGGCCTCGTCGAAAACCATAATGGGCGCGTCTTTATAGACCGCGCGGGCGATGCCTATCCGCTGCCTCTCCCCGCCGGAAAGCTTGTGGGCGTGCTCGCCGAGAGGGGTGTCCAGGCCCTGCGGTAGCTTCTTCACAACCTCCGCGAGGTGGGCAAGCTTGATGGCATGGTGGAGCCTCCTGCGGTCGTCGTCGCGCATGAGGGTGATGTTGTCCCGGAGGGAAAAATGGAAGAGCTCGGTCTCCTGAGGCACCACCGAAAAGTGGGCGACAAGGCGCTCGTGCTTGATGTCCCCCGCCGGGACGGTGCCGATCAAATATTCGCCGGAGGTTAGCGGATACAATCCGACCAGGACCTTCAAGAGGCTGGACTTCCCGCCTCCGGACGGCCCGGTGATGCCCACCACTTCGCCGCGCCGGATCTCGATCGCCGCCTCGTTCAGGCCGCGCTGGCCCGTCGGGTACTTCAGGGTGGCATCCTTGATGCGCACCACGTCCCATCGTTCCGGGAACGGACGCGTGCCGCTGAAGAACCTCTTTCCCCACAGCGGGATCATGTTCTCGACGTCCACCTTCCTATTGATGAGCTTGTCCACCAGCTTGTTCCCGTCCTCGGTGGCGTCCTTTACCTTGGAGAAATAGCTGTAGTAGGTCAGGATCGCGCCCACGGTCATGGCTCCCGCGAGCACGCCGCGGCCTACGATGAGGAGGAAAAGGGCGAGGAAAACGCCATTCAGCGTCTGGAAGAGATACCACTTGCGGGTCCCGAGGATGGTCTTTTGGAATTCCAGTTTCTGGCTATTCGTCTCATAGCCGCGGATCTCTCCGCTCAGGCGGTCCTCCGCGCCCATGGCTTTCAGGGTCATGGCATTGCCTATGCCCTCGACGTAGATGCCCGAGACCGCTTGCTGGGCGGCGTTGATCTCGCGCTTCAGCATGATGATCTTCCGGTTGAAGAAAAACTGGATGAGGCTGTACACGATGGCGTAAGCAATGAGAAATGGCACGAATATCGGATCGAGGAACGCGAATATCAAAATCACGCCGGCAAAGGCGCTCACGACGTCGAACACGTTGTTCGCCATGAGGTCGAGGAGGGTGTCCAATGCCTCCGAACCGGCGTTGATGCGTTCCACCTTGTTGCCCGTGCCCTCCTCCAGTTGCTCGGTGGCGGGGCTATGCAGCAAGCGGTCGAAGCTGAACGCCCTGGCACGGCGCTTCAGCGCAATGCCGTGCTCGGACAGGCGCTGCTTCAGCCAAAGGCGGATAAGCGACACGATCACATGGGAGGCTCCGAGGATGCCCACGTAGATATAGAACAAAGAGAGGGATCCGCCCGGACGATAGCCTATGAAGAAATCAACGATCTTGCCGAGCAGGAACGGCGGGACCAGATTGTAAAGATAGATGCAGAAAAGGGATATGGTGAGCGCGAAAAAACCGGCCCTCTCCTTGCCGAGCAGGGAGAAGAACGTCCGGAATACGGTCGCCCACGATCCTCGCGGCTGCTCCGCCGTCGCGTCCATACAGGAATTCTATCACGCGGAGGCGGGACCGCAGGGGCGTTATCCTGGTAAACTAGGATGGCATGGTTATTCTCGTTCATGTCGTCATCTTCCTTATTTCCCTGGGAATTATATGGTTCTTCGCGGGAATACTCATCGACGCCGTAGACCGTATCGCGAGACGGTTCCATAAGTCCGGCTTTACGATCGCTTTTTTCGTGTTGGGGTTCCTGACCTCGATCAGCGAGATCTCGGTGGCCACGAGCTCGACCCTGGAGGGCGTGCCGCAGGTCTCGGCCGGCAATCTGGTCGGAGCTTCCTTCGTGATCCTCTTCCTGGTCATCCCGCTGCTCGCAGTGGCCGGGAAGGGGGTAACTCTCAAGCACGCCCTCTCCCGGCGGAACCTCGGTATCGCCCTGGGACTCGTGCTCCTGCCTTCGCTCCTCGTGATCGACGGCAGCGTCTCATAGAAAGAAGGCGTCATACTTCTCGTCGCATACCTTACGCTGCTTTACTTCATCCGGACCGAACGAGGCCCGCTCAAGGAGATAAAGACGTTCACCCATAAGCTCGTGGATCGTCGGAACACGCTCTGGGACGCGGTAAAGATCCTGGCGGGGGCCGCGTTCATCTTTATCGCCGGGCATTACCTTGTGGAGCAGGCGGTCTTCTTCGCCGACACCTTGAGCGTGCCGCGTTCGCTCATTGGGCTCATCTTGCTCTCGATAGGTACGAATGTGCCGGAGCTCGCCATTGCGGCGCGTTCGATCCTTAAAAGGCACAAGGAAGTCGCCTTCGGGGACTATCTCGGCTCCACCATCACGAACGTGCCGATCTTCGCGCTCCTGCCGCTCGTAAACGGGGCTTTCGTTGTCGAGCCGAGCGAGTTTATGACGACCGCGCTGCTCATGGTCGCGGGCCTTGGTTTCTTCTATGTCTTTGCAGGTTCTAAGGACAACATCTCGCGCAAGGAGGGCTTGGTGCTGCTCGGATTTTACTGTATATTCCTCGTTCTCCAATTTGTGAACCTGGCGCGGTTCGCTACGGACTAATCTTCAGGCCGGCTTCCCTTACAAGGTCCTCCAGAGCGAGCCTGGTGATCCGGGTGAGATCGGGACGCGCGAGAAGCTCTGCGGGCGTGCCCTCGATGACAGCTTCGTTCACGTCCGGGATGCCGGTGCCCGGGTCCTCCTCGCGAAGCACGACCGTCTGCGGATCTATTCCTTGCACTACGAACACGTGCACATCCACGTCGCTGCCGTCCTGCTCTTTGGTCTTTTCATAAACATTCAGTTTACCGATCGTTTTATCTCCGGCATTCAACCCCAGTTCCTCGTACAGCTCCCGCTTCAGGGCCGCCAGAGGATCCTCGCCTGACTCTACCCTGCCCCCGAACATGGTAACCTTGGCCGCGTTGTTCTTGTCGTAACCGTAGGCGGCTCCTTTGGCAACAAGAAGGACTGTTCCCGCAGAGCTGGCCAACAAAGCATGCGCGCCGGATTCCTTCATGGTCCAGATATATTATTCCACGCGGATCAGGGTTCCCCAGTACCTTGGCCGCGCATCATCGCGCGGGTCATTCGCGATGAAGCGTATGACCAGCGTCTTTCCCTTCAGTCCGGCGGGGATGGTGATCGTTTGCGCGACCGGCACGTAGTCCTCCGTCATCCATGCGCCTTTGGCGGAGACCACGCCGTTAGGCAGGCCATCCGGCCGATTGCCGATATTCACCCTGGCGGTCCCGTCGTAGAGCGCGAGCTGCGTCTCGCCCTCGAAGAACATGTAGCCGCGCACCTCCGCGGTGATTTCGTTCTTGCCTACTTTTAGGCTTTGCGGGGCGAGGTTCCGCACTGCGTCGGCCGCGAACGGCCCGGGGGCCGCCGGGACCACCACTGCATTCTTAGCCATGATGGAAAAAGGCCCGGAAACGCTCATGGGCGCATCGGAGGACGTCGGGGCCAGGGCTATACGGTACTCGGCGCTTGGCGCCCATTCGTTATGGCCGTCGTCCGGGGGAACGAGCCAGCGAAACTCGCCGGTGTTCGGAAGATCGCACGGATACGGGGACACGGGAGCGCAGATATGGAAGCGGTAACCGCTTCCGAAGGAGGGGTTTACGACCGAAAGCGCGATGGTACTTCCCATTGGAGGCTGCCATCGAATGACGTATTCCTTTCCGGCCTGCCACTGTTCTCCGGCAACGGGAACAAGGAAAGGGTATGAAGAGGTCGCAACCGGAGGTTTCCCGATGTTCTCTCCCGGCGGGAGCAGCGCCACTCTTCCCTGCAATGCCAGGTATCCTACGGCTCCCGCGATCGCAACCAGAATGATGACGAGGGTGATGGGGATGATCTTATCGCTCATGACCCAAGTATAGCCTCGCAATGCGGCGAGGGAAATACGCTTTGGAATACGCCTACCAGCTTCCGCCGCCTCCACCACCCGAACCTCCACCGGAGGACCCGCCTCCCCCGCCGCCGGACCCGCTCGAATGGGCGGCCGTGGTGGCCGAGCTCCAGGAATTGCTGAACGCGCCCATGGAGGCCACGAGCGCTGTCGCGCTTGTGACGTTCCCGCCCTCGAGCCAGGCCGGGACTTCATACATGCCCTCGAACTTGGCCGCCCACTTCTCTTCGACCCCGAAGACGATAGCATACGGCAGGTTGGCCTCGAACACCTCTGGCTTCTTTTCCGGCGAATTCAACAGGCGCAGTTTATCCTTGTCGGTCGCTTCGAGGAATTGCTTGTAGCCGATCAGTTCGCGCACGGCCTGGATGCCCTTGTCGGTGAGCGGGGTCCCCCAGATGCCGGGGAAGAGCGCCCCGGTCGCGGCGAACACGAGGATCGCAGAGAAAAGACCTGTGACGAGACCGAACAACATGCCGAACACTCCCGCAAGATAGGCCGTGACGACCGTTACCCCTCCCCATACGCCGAAGAAAAGGATGGCTCCCGCAAGCGCGTTGCGCGACTTGGCCTTTTCGAAAATGAAACCCTCCTTGGCCAGGTATTTCGGGATAGCGTTCTTTATCTGGGTGTAGAGCCCCGCTCCCGTGTGGCTGCTCACGATGCCGGAGAGCGTAGCCGTGTCGCCGGTCAGGAAGAGGAACTGGTGCATCGCCTTATAGGCTGGATGCGCGAGATCGCCGCCATCCTTCAGCTTTACGAACTCGTAGTCCTTCTTGTCCGGCCAGAAGGGTAGCACTTTCTCCGTGTAACGGATCTTCAGGTAGCCCTTGATCGCCAGATCGATGATGACGGCCGAGATGTCCGACCCGTCCACCTTCTGATCGCCGAGATAGCCCGCGTCGATGGGAAGCACTCCGGCCGGCGGGACGTATTGCACTACGACGGGAACGTCCTTTAGCTGCCTCGGCACTACGATCTTACTCTTGCTTCTCCGTCTCCGGCCGAAAATAAAGAGAAGTATCATGCCGGCCCACGCGAGAAAGGCGAATGTGGGGATCAGGAATCCTGCGGCGGCAACGGAAGAAGCGGACTCGTCGGGAGGAGGAACGTCGTTATTGTATCCGGCGATGCCTTTCGGAAAGCCGACCGCGACGGTGAGCCCTTCGCCCGGAGCGAGCTGTCTCGCGGCGGTGAAGGTCATGCCGGCGGTAGGACCCGGAGCGATGGAGGTCGCGCAATCGGCCGCGGCCGATCCCCGGGGGCCGGCGTAGCAGGCCAGAGAGAACTCAGACGCGAGGAGCGCCTGGGGCACGGAAACTTCGGCGGAAGAGCTCGCGATGGGCACCTCCCATTGGTCGCCGGTGGCGTTCCAGTACACCTCATCGTACGCTTCAAAGCGCCTGACCGCGTTCCAGACGGTATAGTGGATGCGGTAAAAGTGTTCGCCTTCGATCACCTTGTCCGGGTCCCCTATCTTGATGCGCAGCACGTTGCCTTCCTCGGAAAGACTGAAAGGACGGTCGTTGCCGTTCTCATCCACTACGATGAGCCTGCGGATCGCGATATCCGGACCATCCGGCGAAGAGAGCGGGATGTCGCGATAGATCCCGTGGCGCTGGTAGGGGCCGAAGTCGTAGGTGATGTTCTCCCCGACATCCAGGGTTCCGTCAGCGTTCAGGAAGATCTCCGCCTTGAAGGAAAGGATGGCCTCATCCGCCGCATGCGAGGCGGAAGGCGTGCCGGCAAGGGCAAGAACGACCAGGAATGCTGTTGCTACAAAAGACCCGATCCCGAGCTTCATGTTCACAGATCCACTTTGACGGGAGTGCGTTCGTCCTCGGTCGCGCCGAAGAAGATCTCCGGGGCAAAGCCCAAAAGCCCCGCCACCATGTTCCGCGGGAAGACCTGGAGGGATGTGTTGTAGTCCCGCACGGCGGCATTAAAATAGCGCCGGGCGGATTGGATGTCCGTCTCGATCGAGGAGAGCTGTTCCTGAAGGGCTAAGAAGTTCTCGTTCGCCCTGAGCTGGGGGTAGTTCTCGCTCACGGCGAAAAGAGACTTGAGCGCCGCGGTAAGGTCGTTTTCGACGGCGGCTTTCGCGGCCCCTATCGGCGTGGCCATGGCGCGGGTGCGCGTTTCGGTGATGCGCTCGAGCACTCCGCTCTCATGCGCGGCGTAGCCCTTGGCTACCTCGACGAGATTGGGGATCAGATCGTAGCGTCTTTTGGTTTGCACATCTATGTCCGAAGCGGCGTTCCGGACAGTGTTCCGCCGGCGGATGAGCGAGTTGAAAACCCCTATAAGCCATATTAGGATGACCAGGAGAACCGCTCCAACGAGATAGTAGAACGTCATGATGACCTTTTGAGATATCATACCACGCCCGGCCGGGCTTTCCGGACGACTCCGGTTGCGGCGCGCGGCTGCATGGCTGGTTCAATATAACGCAAGGCCCTGCCTCAAGTTCTCGCGTAGTAATTGCGGAAGACGAACAGCATGATGAGCATCCCTCCCAGGCTCCACACGAGCATCCACTGGAGGCCGAGCCCGAAATAGGTGACGATCGCTCCGAACGTCCAGCTCAGCACGTAGCCCGCGTCCACGCTCGTCTCGGAGAGCACCTGGAAGCCCCAGGCGTTTTTCGCATCGCCGGCGGCGTTGTAAAGAATTGTATCGAGCGCGGGACCATAGAAACAGTTCGCGATCGCATAGATGGCGTCGAACAAGATGGTCGTGGGAATGTCCCTCACGAAACCCGCCCGGCCGAGCATGACGACCGCGAGCAGCCCGATCGCTATATGGGCGATGAGGTAGCCATGGCCCCGGTCGATGAACTTCCCCACGAAAAGGAACGCGATCATCTGGAAGATGACGACGAGGGAGGCGAGGCCTCCGGCAACGGCGTAATCCGCCACCAGCAGGAAGACGATGAGCGACCAGGTGAGGATGCCCGCCTCGTACCAGCCGTGGCCGAAATGGACCAGGAAACCGCGCCGGTCGGAAGTTCTCCAAGTCTCGCGCCACGACACGAGCGGCACCGCCGGGACAGGCGGCAGAAAAAAGAGCGGGATGGCGGAAAGGATGACGAGCGAGCCGGCGAGGAAGAACGACGTGGTAAATCCTACGTACGCGATCGCGAACCCGCTTGCGGCCGGAGCGAGCGCCCTGGCCAGGGCCACGAGGGCTTCTTTCGCGCCGATGTCCTCTCCGCGCGTGCCCTTCGCGCTCAGGGCGGCGAAGCAGGCATGGTAAGAGGTCCAATACATAGCATGGTTCACCGCGGACCAAAGGACGAAGAGAGCCAGCCACCACGATATTCCCTGCACCTGGGCCAGGATCGCGTAATTGCCCGCGTAAAGCAGGGTGCTCAGGATAATGCTTTTCTTTAATCCCAATCGCGCGGCCAGCCCGACGATCAAGGGACGCGCGAAGAGCCGGAGCAGCTGTATCCCGCCGAAGATCAGGAATATGTGCGGAAGCGGGATCTTGAGCTCATAGAGATACACCATCTCGAAGACGGTGGCGAGCGTCGCGCCCGCGACGCGAAGCGCGAAGTGGATGTTGATCCATCGCAGGGCCATGATCTGAGTATAGCGAGAGGATAGCCGCTATTGCGAACGCATGGGATTTCCTATACATTCCTTGGAATGCAACGGTCCGTTGGACTGTATACCGGGTGGGGGCATGATCCTCTGATAAGGAATCCGGGGGATCTGCTGTGTCTCAAGGCGGCGGAACGCCTCCTGGGGCGGCAAGGGATACGGGTCGTGGATGTGCGATCGTCCATAGAAAAGCGCATCGCTCCCTGGGAGGGAGATCTTATCATCGGAGGGGGTACGGTGCTGCCCACCGTGTTCATTCAGGCACCGGGACTTACGGCCGCGCGAACGATAATGATCTTCGGTTCCGGCGTACTGAGCCCGGCGGAGATGGAGGTTCGCAACCTGGCGGCGTTCGACAGGTCGCCCTACAAAGACGCGCATGTGATCGGCGTGCGAGGCCCGCAGAGTGCGCGGGACTACAAGTATTTCTTCGGCAAAGATGTCGATCATATCGGCGATCTCGTGTTTGCTTTCGCCCATCCCCGGCCGGTCTCGGAGAAGACAGACGAAGTGGTCTTCGTCATCATCGAAAACGCAATCCCTCACCGAAGGCAGGACAGCAGCTATAAGGACATGCTCGATCTGTATACGAGCATCGCCAAGGACGCCCGCATGGCCGGCTACAAGAAGGTGCTTTGCCTCAGCACGCGCAGCTATCTGGACATGGAACAGCTCGTACGGGACGGTCGGTTCGATGAGGTTCGCGCGGTATCCTCTCCGGAGGATTTTACCTCCGCGATACAGTCCAGCCGGTTCGTTTTCACGGAGCGCCTTCACCCGGCAATCCTTGCCACGAATTCCGGAACTCCCTTCCTGTATTTCCAAACCACCCCGAAATCACGCGATCTCGAGGAGCTTCTGGTGGAAAAAGGAGGTGATTCCCTGTCTTCGTTCTTCGTGGACATGAGCCAACCTCAAGACAAGAACATCATCATTGAGAGAAGCCTCCTTCTCCATGTCGACCAGACCATGAGCGACCGCTTGATCCTCACCGCGAACACGTTGAAGGATGGCCTGGAAAGAGCTGCCGGGAAAGCTGCCGCGCTTCTCAACAGTAGCCCTCCCTCTTAAGCCGGGCGAATAGGACCGCCTAGAATCTCGGGGTTGGCGGCGGGACGAGGCGAATATTTTTTCTTCAGTTCGTTCGCGAGCTTCATCTGGAGGGTGTAGATCTCCGTAAACCCAGGACTGGCGTTGACGTTGAAGGCGTAGCCTTTATTGTTGAAGGACGCGTGCTGCAGCCCGTAGGGCGATTCCATCGCCACTATAGCCATGTTGCCCTTGTAAAGCTTCGCCGTGATGACGCCCTCGACCCTTAAGTTGACCTCGTCGTTCAGGGCGTTCAGGGCGTCCATCGCGGGATCGAACCATTTGGCGCCGTAGCAAAGGTAACCCCACTTGATGTCGAGCGCCGATTTTATCTCGTTCAGATCCCGGGTGGATACGTACCGCTCGAGCGTCCGGTGCGCTTCGATGATGATGTGCGCGCCGGGCTGCTCATACACGCCCCGGTCTTTTACGCCGACCAGCCGGTCCTCGATCATGTAGGCGACCCCGACCCCGTGCGCGCCGCCGATCCCGTTCAGCGCGGCAATGAGACGATGCAGCTCCATCTTTTCCCCGTTCAGGGCGACGGGTACGCCCGCCTTGAAGTCCAGCTTGACGAGTTCGGCGGGCTTTTCCGATTTCTCGGCGAGCGTGTAAGCGGTAAGGAATTTCTCCACCTGCGGTACGAGCGCGGGGTCCTCGATCTCCCCGCCTTCCCAGGTCATCCCCCACATATTGTCGTCCACGGAATACGGGAAATCCTTGCGCGCGGGCACGGGGATGCCGCGCTCTTCCGCATAGGCGATCTCGTCATCCCGGTCCATGTTCCACTCGCGGACGGGAGCGATGACCTTCATCGCAGGGTCTTTGGCGAGAATGTATCCTTCGAGGCGCACTTGGTCGTTGCCCTTGCCGGTGCAACCGTGCGCGATGCAGGAGATCCCTTCCTGCCTGGCGACCTCGACCGCCTTGGTCGCGAGGATGGCCCGGCCGATCGGGGTGGAGAGATGGTATTCGCCCTGATAGGAAGCATTGGCTTTGATGCCTTTCGAAATGTACTGTTCCGCGAATTCCTTCTTGACATCGAGCGCGAGCGCCTTGACCGCGCCGAGCTTCAGCGCCTTCTCGCGGATCGCGTTCAGGTCGTCCTTCTGCTGGCCGATGTCGAGAGTCAGCGCAACCACCTTAGCCTTGTAGTGGTCCTGTATCCAGGTGAGCATGACCGAAGTATCCAGGCCGCCCGAGTACAGGAGGACGACCGCAGCCACCTCGCCGATCTCCGGTTCGTAGGAGGATATTTTCTTGTAGGTAGTGCCGCTGTTCATGGGGTGGTGATGGTTGGGTTGAGTTTTTTCCAGGCGACTTTGAGATGCGAATGCCTGCGATCCGTACCGGCCCGCTCTTTGCGAACCGTGGACCGGAGGCGACCAAGGCCGAGATTGCCGGTCCCGCCTTTGTGGCGGGAAAGGCGGAGGACGGCGCTCGCGTCCCTGGCTTTGATGCCGGAAATATCCGTCCCCACCTTTTGATAGGCCTCGCGGAAGGATCCTCCTCCCGCGACGATCTTCATCGCCTCGTGGGTGGCGAAGATCTCCGCGGAACAGGCCCGCCTCAGCTCGTCCTTCGCGGGGACCAGATTGCGGACGATGAGGCCCGTCATTTCGAGCGAGTCGATGGCCGTCTCCAGACTCTCCATGACCGGCCGTTTCGCGTCCTGGAGGTCCCGGTTATATCCGGAGATGAGATCCAGAGGCAGCGAAGCCACCTGCACGTAGTTGCCCAGCACCTTCTTCACCTTGCTCCTCAGGAGTTCGGCGAGGTCCAGATTCTTCTTTTGGGGCATGATGCTGCTTCCCGAATAGAATTTGTCCGCGAGCGTGAAGAACCGGAACTCCTTGGTGGTGAAAAGCAGCATATCGCTCGCGAACCGGTTGACGTCCGAAAGGACCGCGACCAGGGACGCGAGCGCCACCCCCTCCAGCTTGCCGCGGGAGTTCTGGCAATACAGGCTGTTCGCCTGCACCCTGCCGAATCCCATGAGCTTTGCCGAAAGCTCCCGGTCCAGCCCAAGCGGAACGCCGTAGCCCGCGGCGGAACCGAGCGGCGATTGGTCGCTCATGGCCTCCGCGGCCTTCAGCGCTTCGAGGTCGTCGAGCAATGCTTCGGCAAAGCTTCCCGCCCACATGCCGAGCGAAGAAGGCATGGCCCGCTGCATATGGGTATATCCGGGCATGGGAACGAACTCATGTCTTTGAGCGAACGCAAGGAAGTCGTCCGCGAGGGCGAGCACACCCGACTCTATCCTGAGGATATTATCCTTCAGCAGGAGGCGCATGGCTGTCAGCACCTGGTCGTTCCTGGATCGCCCGGCGTGTATCTTCTTGCCGACGGACCCGTACTTCGCGGAGAGGTAGGCCTCTATTTTGGTATGCACGTCCTCGTCGCCGGGCCGCAGCTTAAACTTGCCCTTCCGGGCCAGCTGGATGATCTCGCCAAAGCCCTTCCGCAAGGCCAGAAGCTCCTTCTTGGTGAGAAGGCCTATCTTGAAGAGCATCGCCGCGTGCGCGCTCGAACCCAGGATGTCGTAGGGCAGGAGCTTGGCGTCTAAAATCAAGTCATCCTTCGTCTCAAAGGCTTCGATCCTCTTGTCCAGCTCCCAGTTTTTTTGCCAAAGTTTTCTCATAACAAAAAATCCTCGCCTCCAATAAAGAACACTGGTTCTTTGTAAGGGGCGAGAATTCTATCCCGCGGTACCACCCTATTTCCCGATGTGACATCGGGCACTCTTGGCTGTTTCTTTTCTGGAAGCCATCCAGCCAATCCTACTTGCCTTGCGGCTTTCTTCGGTTGGCAGCTCGGGAATGCGTTTCGGAAGGGATGGGATCCCGGGCTTGCAGCTGTCCCGGGTCGCTCTGATCTCATTCCCCGCCTACTCTTTCCCTCAACGCTGTATGAACTTTTCAATACATATTCAAATTACTCCAACCACCACGCCTGTCAAGCCGCTGCGGGAACGTCTCCAGGGTAGAACTCCTAAGGCTTTCCCGGCGGCATCTCTCCACTTTTCAGAAAAGTGGCATTGACCAGCTCACCGATGGGGAATTCGTTCTTGACACTACCACTATTCGTCCATATCTTTCTGACGATCTCGAGCTTATCGTGCAATGTCCCCTGACGGGATCCTTCTCCGAGTAGTATGGAGTTCTCCCGAAGCCCCATCAGCTTCACCTTATTCAGTTCCGCTATAAGCTCATCAGTAGAAATCCCCAAGGGAACCGCCATGCGTTTATATGCATCCCCAGGGTGATCATGGATATAGGCCACCGCATCACACCAGGCCCGGACGAGCCCTGCTATCTGTGGTAATTTCTTTGCTTCGATATTCCTGGTGCTCGCGAGCACGTCGTAGATAATATCTTCGCTTTCGGACGAGGCAAGTGTTTTTGCGCCCGAAAGTTCTTTGGCATGGCTCAGCCATGGCTCATAAAGCACTGCTGCATCCACATCGCCTTTTATGAGCGCGGCACCGACGTCACTGGCTTTCATGAATACGGTTTGCACGTCATCACCGGATAGGCCAACGCTATTCAGAATATAGAGAAGGAAGAAATGGGTTATCCAATCACCTTCGATCGCGACTCTTTTCCCGACCAGATCCTTAATGGTAGCGATATGGTCGCGGGCAATAAGAGCATCCGCGCCACACGACTGATTCAAAACCAGGAAAATCTCTTCTATGGGCAGGTTGCGGGCGCGCGCAAGCCATGCCGAGTCCGCGGTAAGATGGAGTACATCCACCTCGTTATTCTCGAGGGCCCCGATACGCTCGTCCTCCTTCTCCTGGCTCACGAGCTCCACCTCAACGCCGTGCTTCCTAAAGAGCCCGATTTCATTGGCGAGATAGAGGGGGCCTACCCCGGGCCAGGTGTGAACTCCGACCCGTAACGCGTGAGGGTGGATCTGTTCTATGTTGACATGAGCGGCCTTGATAGATTCGCCGCGGATGACATAGCTCACATATCTTTTAATCTTCAGGAAATCCTCCGAAAGCCTCGTGGAGGTAGTACGGGGACGGGGAAGATCTATGTCAACCATTGTTTTGATCGAGCCGGGCTTTGCGCTCATCACGTACACTTTATCGGAAAGGAATATCGCCTCATCGATGTCGTGGGTCACGAAAAGCACGGTGGTCTTTACCTCGTTCCAGATGGATACCAGGAATTCCTGCATCAGGCCTTTTGTCTGCGTATCGAGGGCTGAAAATGGCTCATCCATGAGGAGCAGCTTTGGACTAGTCGCGAGAACTGTGGCGATCGCTCCCCGTTGTTGCATGCCCCCCGACAGGCTTTTCGGATATTCGTGCTCGGACCCGGAGAGTCCCACCTTGGCGATGTACTCGCGGGCACGGGATTCTCTCTCATTCTCAGGAAAGCCTTTAAGCTCAAGGCCAAACTTGACGTTCTCAAGTACGGTGAGCCAGGGAAACAACGCGTATCGCTGGAACACCACTCCGATATTCTTACTGATGCCATCAATTTCCTCGCCATCCAGGATGATCGCTCCCTCGCTCGCTTTATAAAAACCGGCAACGATATTGATCAGCGTAGATTTTCCGCATCCGGAAGGACCGACGATGGAAACGAACTCGCCCTCTTTTATGGAAAAGCTAACATCGGATAATGCAGATATCTTTTCCTTGCCCGTTGAGGGAAAGACCTTTCCGAGCTTTTCTGCCTTCAACTTTTCTTCGGCTGGTTGCGGATTCGTCATTGTGTCAGGTAAGGAAAGAGCTTCTTGCGTCCATATTGGAACATAAAGTCGGTAAGGATACCGAGAATCCCGATAACAATAAGTCCCGTGATGATGTTAGCCGTCAGAAGATAGCGTTGAGCCTCGATGATAACGTGGCCGATCCCGGATCGGGCGGCGACCAGCTCGGCGACGATGATATAGGTCCACCCTATTCCCGCCATGACGCGGAGCGCATCCCAGATGCCAGGCAGGGATGCAGGGATAATAACTTTTCGCACCACAGTCCCCTCCGATGCGCCAAGAGAACGTGCGAAGTTGATCAGGTGCTTGTCGGTATCGATGACCACTCCCGCCACGAGAAGCGCCAGGTACGGGAACGTACCGACGAAGATGATGAACATCTTCTGTATCTCGCCGACGCCGAGCCAAAGGATCGCGAGCGGAATGAACGCGGAAGCAGGCAAATAACGCAGGAAGCCTACCACCGGCTCGAAGAAAGCACGGACCCTTTCCGAAACGCCTATCAATATACCCAACGGTATCGCGAAAACCGCACCGACAAGAAATCCGATGGTGATGCGGTACAGGCTTATCCCGATGTCGCCCCAGAAGCCGCTACTGAACAACCGTATTGCAGCCTCTGCTACGCCTCCGGGACTTGGCAGAAACAGCGGGTCCACAAACCCGCCGTAGGTCAAAATCGACCAAAGTCCGATCAATACTGCGAACGAGAAAAGCGCCCGGAAATTTACTCGCTCGTATAATTTCCGACTTTCATTCTGATGCTGATCCATGCAACCGCGAAAGCGACAGGATTAACCGGCGATCTCCTGCAAAAACGAAGGATCGATCACCTTATTCGCATCCGGTGCGTTATCCAGAACTTCGGCGTTCTGCCATACTCGCGTGGCGTTCTCAAGGTAAGATTTGGCAGGACCAAGAGCGCCTGATTTCCCGTAGAAAGCCACGTTCTCCTCACGGGTCAGGAAATCCACCTTCTCCAGGAAGAACTTTACCTCTTCCTCGGAAAGCGACAGGCTCTTCGAGAATATCTTTACGGTCTCATCCGGGTTCTGTTCCATCCAGGAGAGCGCTTTGAACCATGCGCGGAGCACTGCTTTGACCTGTTCTCTTTCTTGCGCCGTCAGATCACCGCGGGTCATCAAGATGTCGTAGATCAGTTCCGGATCATTGGCGGTGGATGCCAAAAGATGCGAGTCAGCCCTCTCTTTGACCGCTCTCGTCAGCCAGGGTTCCCATGTGACCGCAACATCGATCTTCTTCGCGATGAAAGTCGCACCGGCTTGAGACGCCTCCGTAGGAAGCACCGTCACATCCTCGTGGGACAGGCCTGCACGCTCAAGCATGTTAAGCAGGAAATAGTGGGAGGGGGAAACTGTCTGCACTGCGACCTGCTTTCCCTTCAGGTCCGCCAAAGTTGCGATGCTCTTATCGGCTATGATCCCGTCGACTCCGAATATTCTTGCCTTCCTCAGGATCTGCCGGATGTTCGACTGCCGGGAGGCCTGGACCGTAAACATGTCCGCGATGGATTCCCCCACTAGGATTTCTTTGGCCATCAGTGCAGGAACGAAGTTGTCCACATCGCCGAATGGAACTATCTCCGCATCGATGCCTTCTTCGGCAAAGAATCCTTTCTCCTCGGCAACGTAAAATGGACCCTCGAGGATCCATGACGTGAGCACCCCTATTTTCACCTTCCCGGCCTCTGCTTTCTGGCCTCCACTCCAGAACGCTGCGGCAACAGCGACAACCACGATTACGATTACCGCTCCGATGATTATATTTTTATTCATGATTAGTATTTAGTTTTAAACCTTTGAATGTTCTAAGAATACCATTTTTGACGCTTTCTGTAAGCAAGAGTGGGGATAACTAAAGAATATGGGGTGGGCCGAGTAGCTGCACAGTAGCGAGCTACCCGGTTCCATTTCGTCTTGACGGCCCGTTACGCCGCCGTGGCCGGTTCCCGCTCACGGACTTCGCAGAGGCAGATATCGACCTCGCCGTCGTTGCGCCACGTGAGTTCTGGGAACGCGCGAAGCGACAGCTCCGAGGGATGCATCCTGCAGAAGGCGGCAGAGCCAGCGATCTCGGCACCATGCATGCGGATTTCCTGCACGAAATAGCCGAAACCGCTCCGGTGGAGAGTGTTGTCCGGTTGGAGGAGATAGGTTACGGCGAGCACTTTCTTGCCTGCCAGGACATCACGGAGCGCGGGCCGGATGATACTCACTCCGCCGCCGCCGGGATCGCACGCAAGAATGGGCAGCTTGCCCATCTGTCGGGCAATTTCCCATGCCAGCACGCATCCGAGCGGCTCGTACCCGACAACCGCATCGATTCCTTCGGCTCGGGGCCTGAAATGCTCGACGAGTTTGGCTGCTCCGTCCGTGAGACACTCAGCG
This sequence comes from Minisyncoccota bacterium, assembly GCA_025449695.1. Classification (GTDB taxonomy): domain Bacteria; phylum Patescibacteriota; class Minisyncoccia; order UBA6257; family 2-01-FULL-56-20; genus JANWIW01. The sequence continues at coordinate 18,986 of JANWIW010000028.1, forward strand.
ATGACCTGTGGGATGCTTTTCTCCCCGAACGCCAGGTCGACACACGAGTTCCCCAAGAGGTAGTTCTCGATTGCGTTGCTATCCATGCAAACTCCAATTCTCCGGAGCTTAACCCCGCCGGTAGGTTTTATTGGGTTCTAGCATGATTCTAACAGGTTTTCCAGTTATAGTCAAAATAACTGTCATCTGAGTACATCATTAATCATTGATAGATATGGTGAAAATAGCTATTTTATAAAGTTGTCATAAAACTTGACTATTTAATAGACTGAGAATACTATTCTAGCCATGGAATCGCACAAAGCACTGAAAGACGTTGGATTTACGCAAAATGAAGCCTTGGTATATACCAGTCTTCTACAACTAGGTCCCTCCCCCATCTTAACCATCGCCCGCAGAACCGGCCTCAAGCGACCGACAGTTTACCTCATCATTGATGAACTGATCGAAAAAGGAGCTGTAGCCACGGTGCCCGGAGAAAAGAAAAAGGTGTTTATTGCTCTCTCTCCGCAGAAGGTGACCGAAGATGCGACCAGGAAAGTCGCCTCACTCCAGAAGGCTTTACCCGAACTGATGGCCTTATGGAAATCGGAATCGTCCAGGCCCGCTGTCAAATTCTTCGAGACTCAGGAGGGCATGTTGAGCGTCTACCGGGAAATAAGCAACGATCCCGACGTAAAAGAAGTGCTCACATTTTTTTCATTTGAAGAAATCCCAAAAGAATTCAATGAAAACTACGGACTTTTTCTTAATCTCTTTAAAGAGCGTGGCATCAAAGGACGAGAGCTTATTTCCTTCGGAGCTTCACGTCCGGAGTATTTGGATCGAGTGAAAAGATTGCCGAACTACACGGCACGACTTGCTCCGTTAGAGCATAAATTCTTCAGTGACACTGTCATTTATGGGAACAAAATTGCTGTCTTTTCGTTTAAAAAGCACTTTACCCTCGTAATCGAGAGCGAGGATATTGCCGGCTCCTTACGTTCATTGTTCGAGCTTGCTTGGAGTTCAGGCAAGGAAGTGTAGTGCTTGCCGGAGTTGTCTTGCTCCACGTAGACCGGCTATTTCAGCGCAGAATAGGTCGACTCAATCAGTGGATAGAATATCTCTATCTGAGGAACTAGACGTAGATCGACATGGATCATTGTCCATCCATGACTCACCATCATTCCAAAGTTATACCGGATGGGATACGCAGGAACGAGCGCTGCAATGCTCTCCAATTGGCCATGGATACGGCGGACTATCTCTTGCATTTCCGCTTCATTTGCAGTGAAAAGAACGTAATGAGCATCAATTTCCGGTAAGCCGCTCTTCACAGAGGTCATAGTGAGGAGCCTTTTTATTGCGTTGCCGGTGATAAACCGCATCATTCCTTGCTCAACGGGAGCGATGCGTGCGAGAGAATTGTCGCCTGCGAGCGCAGGAGTTTCAAAGAGAAAGAACAATCCTGGTCCAAATCCGGGCGTGCGCTGAAAGTTCTTGTTGGCATTTAAGAAAATTTGTATCCCATCATGCACAACCAGATCGGTAGCGCCTCTGAACGCCTTTCGATTATGGAGTATGTAAGGGAAGAGATGATCAAAAGCATCCGTAAAGACCGGCGTCGGGTTCTTGTTTATCGAGAGGTTCTTTTTCGCTGCAAATGCCCTGAGAGCAATCCCGGCCCGGCGTCGGGGGAGGATGCTTTGTGTAGCGATAAAAGTCCCGAAGAACAAAGCGAATAACGCGAGCATGCCTCCAATGATGATCCACCGGTCAAGCTCGGTCATGGGAACTTCAGATCCGACAGTACGGACAAAGAAAGATCCGTAGGCGAGAAAGCAAACAGCAAGAAAAAGCACATGTTTCACTTTCATGATGAATCTAGCTTAGCACATCGAACGCAGCTCGCTCATGGGCACGCGGGGTCAGGTCCGGTAAAAAGTTGTTACGCGAGGGCTCCTGGAGGAGGTTCGAACCTCTTGTAAAAACTGTTCAGGGGTTGCCTTGCGGCAACCCCATCCCATTACATCTTGACGTCTCGGAGCGATCCGAAGACGCTGAAAGTCCCTGCGTACTGCTTCCCCCGGCCGAAGTTCTTCCACTGCGGCTCCGGATAGTCGAAGTTGTACGTCTGTCCCTTCTGGTCCTGGAAGAGCACGGAGTACTTCTCGCCGCGACCTGCTTGCCGCTCGTTCGATGCGAGGTCGCTCTCCGGCCAGTACGGCTTCTGGTCGCTGCCCCGGCTGCGGTCGGTTCGGGCGGCAACCCATCGCTCGATGTCGTATTCGTATTTCGTGCGATGGACGGGCTCGTCCCGATACACCGCCTCCTTCTCGGTCACCTTGGTGTACACGGGCTCATCGCACATCTTATCCTCGAAGTGGCCGTTGCCGAGGTCGCGTGTCCCGCACTTGACCCGCTTGGTACCGGTTTGCACCTGCTTCGGCACATCCCGGTAGTGGTCGATGACCTTGTCATAGTGGTGGATGGCCCGGTGTTCTCCGGTCAGCCTTCCTCCGGTCGGAACATCCCAGTCCTCCTCATGAACGGTGCGATAGGCCTCGATGGCCACCGATCGCTCCCACAAGAATCCGACGGCGGTGACAGGCTCCTCATGGGTCTTGAAGACGAAGATCGCGATGAGGACGAAGAAAATGATACCGCCGCCGATGAGCGGATACTGCCACCACGGCGCGCGCTGGAGACTCTCACGACGTGCCGCACTGTCTCGCCTAAGAGGCAAGATGGGAGTGCCACTGCGAGGAGTGTCCCCCAGCCCGTAGTCGATCACTTCGCGTTCGGGGTCTCCGTCGACGAGACTTGCGCCGCAGCCGATGCAGTTCTGCGCGTCTGCCGGATTGTCGCTCTGGCAGTGCTCGCAGGTGCGATCCGCTCCGGCTTTTGCCTTGCGCAATGCCTCCGGGTCGGTCACGGCAGGCGCGTCTTCCGGCAAATAGAACTTGACGTCCTTGCCGCGCGGACGGCCGCACCCTGCACAGTTTCTTACCGGACCTCGGTTGCCGCAATGCCCGCACGAACAATCCCAACGACCTTCACGAATAGCCACAGCAGCCTCCTTGCTTCAAAGTATTGAACGAATGGAAGAGCCGTACAGCCTTCCTAAAATTGTGAACGAGTCAGACTATACAGTAACATATAAATGTGAATTAGTCAAGAATAAAGCGCTGGCTTATTCAAGCCTGGTAGCACTACCTCGCAGATGTCACGGTGCCTGACGGCGGGGACTCCTGGAGGACGTTCGAACCTCTTGAAATTTCAAAGCGGCCACGAGGAATCGTTTTTGACACAAAAAGCACTGATTGACAAGGCTGTTGCCCTTGACTAGTATGCCCTTAGCTTATTCACAAAGGTGAGTAAGGAAACGTCTCCGAAAGGAGACTTACATCCCGAAAGGGAAACTGCTCTGACCCGAAAGGAGAACAGGCTGTGTTGAACACGCAACAGGAAACCCTCGTAGGCAGTATTCTTTTCCGCCAACCCGAGAGCATTACTCTCCAGGCCCTGCTAGCATTAGAGCGGGACGACTGGAATCGGGTTTTCGATCTGACGCTCGGATCGATGAATCCTGACATGTCCTCGAAGATCACGACCGCCGCAATTCTCGCGGATCGCGACAAAGCTCTGGACGCTCTGACGCACGTCTTCGTCGGCACCCGCAGACCGGAGAACATGATCGCCTGCGGGCTCGCTGGAACGATCCTCGGCCTCTTCGAGAGCGTGCGGGAGTTCCGGCCCACGATGGCGAGGAATCTGGTGGAGTTCAATCGCGAACAGCTCGATGCGGCCGTTGCCGAATTCGAAACCCGCTCGATCTGGGTGGCCGCCGAGATAGTGGCCAGCCGACAGTGGTTCATGATGGGACTCGCTACGACCATCAGTAAGACCGACATGGCCAGCATCGACGGAGCCGTGAAGTCTTGGGTGCGGGATGACGCGAGCCGTTGCCACAAGCTCGCGGTCTTTCTGGAGACCATGGCGAAAAGGCACGACACGGAGGTCGACTTCTCCGACTTCGGGAAGGCGCTGCTCGGTTCCATGGCCTTCGGCGTAATGGCCAACTGGAACGGTATGCAGCTCTTCAGCGCGGTCGCAAGTCCGACGGTGGATCCAGTCCGTATCGCGGCGGAAGCGGAGGCAGCAACCTTCAACTTCGGCGAAAAAACGGGCGAGTAAGGTCAATGGTAGGTGCTCGGAATCTTCATGGTCGAGCACGCCTACGTGTATGTTTTTACAATTCTCAGCAATCTCGCCGGGCCAATCACCGGAGCAGGTCCGAATCCTGCATTGTAGCCGTCCATCGTGGCGGCTACGATCTTTTAATATGGATAGTTGGAATGTCACGGTGCCTGACGGCGGGGGTTCTTGGAGGATGTTCGAACCTGTGAAAGACTTCACGGAGCCTCCTTGAGCGCGGCTTCGAGCGGCGGCAGGTCGTCCTTGATCGTGAGCCATACGAATTCCAGCTCAAGGCGATAGTAGTCATGCACGGCACGATCGCGAAAGCCTGCAATCTGCTTCCAGGGCAGGTCCACTTTGGACTTGAACTCTTCCGAAAGATGCTTGGACAGTTCGCCGATGGTCGCAAGCTGCATGATGACGGCGCTTTGCGCCATCTCATTCTCCAGGAATTGCTCTTTCGTGAGTCCAACGGAAAACCGATTGATCTTCGCTATCGCATCCAGGATCTGTTGAAGATAGACGCTATCGGATTTCATATACGGTTTGGAGGTCCTTCAAAGCGAATGGCTTTACGTGCTGATCCAAACTGTTCTCCGTCACCAGATCCACTTTGCGGTGCAGTGCCTCTTCCAATTCATCGTTCAAAGCAAAGAACTTCAGCAAACCCACCGGCTGTTTCAGGGATATAAGAATGTCCACATCACTGCCCGGCCGGTCTTCACCGCGGGCGACCGAACCGAACACTCCGGCGTAGCGCACTCCATAATGCTCTAGGATCGGAACGATAGATTGCCTGACTTCCGCGATGGTCATGGCTACATTATACATCAAAATGACCGTTCCCGGCAATAGATTCGTAATGTATCAGGACCTTGGAAACACCTAGAAGAAAACCTGCATAGCGGCTGCATTTTTCAAATGTCACGGTGCCTGACTGCGAGGGCTCCTGGAGGAGGTTCGAATCTTGATGAAAGAGCGTGATTCAAAGGCAGAAAACCTAGCCTTCTGACGATCCGGGCTTTTGAAGAGCGGAGTTCCAGCGCAGGCGCAATATCACGTATGCGATCAATTCGATTGCGAAAATGATGAAGGGTGCTAGAAAAAGATCGTTAACGAAATCTGAACACGTATCCCAACAAGCGAAGTTTGAAAAGAAAGCCAACAGAAATAATGCGGGATTAAGACCGAAGACAATCCCGATAAGGGCCGGATGGTTCAACACTCCCTTTTTGTTAAAGCGCCTTGCGTCTATGTAAACCCACATGGGAAACCCAAAGATCACAAGAAGAATCAGCCCCGCCATTTGATTATAATATACATGACTTGGAGCGCGCGCAACGCCAATGGACTTACCTGAATAAGTGTCGCGGTGCCTGACGGCGGGAGCTCTTAGTATGTGTTCGAACCTGTGTCGAGGTCTAGCATTGCTTTTCCTTGTAATCCTGCTAGAACTAGGGGCAGAAACCCTCATTCCTCAATCGATTGAACTTGCCTTAAGGCAGAAGGAGGCAGCAATGCCATCAACGGAATACGCCGCCGCAGGCGTGGATTACACGAAGATCGAGCCGTTCAAGCGGGAGATGCAAAGGGTCGGCCGCCGCACTCTGGACTTCCCGCGCACGGTCCGCAACGTCGAGGTCGCTTCCGGTGACCACGGCGCGCTCTACCGCTACACCGGTAATGAGCCCCATTCCTGGTGCCAGGTCACGGAAGGTCTCGGCAACAAGAACTGGATCGCGGAGTGGATGCGCCAGTACGCCGGGACTGACCGGACCTACTATGACGGCATCGGCATAGACACCGTGCTCATGGCAACGAATGACCTCATCGCCCAGGGCGCGATGCCCGTTCTCTACACCGACGAGGTCGCGGCCGGAGACAGCGATTGGTTCCAGGACGAGAAGCGAGCTGCCGATCTGGCCAACAGCTTTTTCGAGGCCTGCAAGATGCTCCAGATGGCGCTTCCCGCAGGCGAGTCGCCCGCGCTTCGCTATCTGGTGCGGGCTGAACCGCCAGTGAAGAGTGCACCGTCCCTGAGCGGATGCGCGACCGGGATCATCGCTCCCCATAAGCCCGGCCGGATTCCCGGCTCGCGGCCATGCCCGGGCGACCTCATCCTCGGCGCGCCGTCATCAGGCATCCACGCGAACGGCATCTCCCTCGTCATCAAGAAGGCGCTGGAGCTGCCGGACCAGTTCCTCACCAAGCTCCCGAACGGCCGCACGCTCGGCGAGGAAGCGCTCATCCCGACCCGCTCCTACCACAAGCTCGTCCAGGCGCTTCTCGACGCGCGGGTGAAGGTGAGCATGTTCCTTCCGGCGACGGGGAGCGGCGTCTCCAAGATCGCCTTCCGGCCCGACCCTCTGACCTACTGGATCAACCACTGGGTGCCGGAGATCCCGCCGATTTTCCACTTCATGCGGGAACTCGGCGTACCCCTCAAGGATCTCCTCACCACCTTCAACTGGGGCGTTGGCTACTACGTCTTCGTGCCGCCGTCCGAGCTGAGCAACGCAATGGAAGCCGCAACCGACGCCGGCGTCGAGCTCTACGAACTCGGGCACGTGGAACAAGGCGAGCGCAAGGTCGCATTCATGCCGCACCGCATCATCCTGTCCCCGCCGGGCGAGTAACGTCGGCGAAGAGATCGGGTTCATCGTAGCCGTCCATCGTGGGCGGCTACAGTCTTTTCAATATAGATAGTTGTGTGTCACGGTGACGGCGGGGGCGGTAGGCCGCTTTCTGAGCGGCATTCCCTCTTTGATTTACTGCGTAGATCAGATCAAGAAAGGTCAGATTCGAACTCACGATACCATTCCTGGTACAACAGTTTTCCCGCTCAAAGCGGTGAGGGTCGGTCTAGAACTTTCCGGGCCTTACTGCCATAAGCGTCATTTGGGATCGGCGGGATTTGGCTGATCGAGGTGGGTCGGTCGGGCCCTTTCCGCTTTAAGTCATTTTGTCATCTGATCGCTCTAACGCTCCAACCACGCGATCAAAAAGAGATAGCGTATGGTCCAAGATCTCTTTGGCGACGGACTCTTTTCGTTCCCGAGACTCACCTTCGGATTCCTGTTTGTCGTATAGGTTGAATATCGTTTCTACGTCTATGAAATGCAGTTCTCCCTCGGCCGATAAGGAAAGGTTATGAGAGCCTACTAAATCAATGACCCCTCCTTTCTGTTCTGAAAATTGCCGCATCTTTTCCTGCAATGTTCGGATCTGTTTGTAAACGACTTCTAATTTCTCGGGAGAGAATGCCTTTTTTAAGGCATCGACAAGCGACGCCTCGTCGATATCGTGAACTCTGACCCTCGCAAAACCTTCTCTCTCGAAATCTGGCACTTCCACTTGCTTCCAAATATAGTCGCTTAGATTGAAATAAGTGTCGACCTTCTCTTGGATGTTGTATATTTGCGGTAGAGACGTTTCGCCCGGGGCGGCAATGAGATATTGCGTCCTTGGAACAAAATTGGGCAGCTCGTCCTTGAAAAACGTGCGCTGCATTTCATATCGTTCCTGCAAGCGCGTGGCAACCTTGTGCAGCATGGGAGGGTAAAGTTCGCGCAAAGTTTCCATCGGGTAAATGCCGGGTTGTACCTTGCCTTTCAGAGTTTCGCGCAAGTTCGGGCTAATTGTTGTATTTTCCCCCTCCAAAATAGCCTTCAACTGCTCGTATGAGGCGGGAGGTGGAAGCTCTCGATGCCGATACCACAATAGAGAAGTGGGTTCATCCATCTCCAGTTCAGTCTTAGCGGCCCAAACGAGCTTTTCAGAGTCTGTAAAAACCGCAGATTCCGCAATCGAGCCTCCGATGAGATTTTCTATCCGGGACGATTCACAAGGCTTCGTTCGTTTAATGAAAACTCCTTCAGGGAATTCTTGATTGAATTTCTTGAACGCCTCGGTATCCGGCACCTCTTTCAACTCTGCCACGTGAGGCGCGTCGAATACGGGCTCAAGCTCGCTGCCTTCAGGTAAAAAGGGCGGAGATGGTTCCCTTCGTTCACCTGGCATTTTGAGATTTTACCATAAATATGCCGGTCACCCGAACTAATGCCTTCGGCAAAGAGCTTCAGGCATTCAGGCCTAACTGTTTTCCCATGTGCAAAGCGGGCCACGTGGGTTAAGTACCCAGGACATGGAGGCCCCACAAGGCCCCGTTGGGATCGGCGGGCTGGGTCATTTTGAGGCTTGTGGGTCGGGAGTCAAAGATGCCGATTTCTTTTCTGCAAGTTCCAGCATTTTCTCCCGAATCATTGTTATAACCATAGGAGCGAGAGTATGCGCAGGGAGATCTTCTTCCGTCAATTCAAAACCAGTCATGCCTATCGTGTCGTGCGGACCAATTTGATGGAAAAAATATAAAGGCTTCTTCATGCCCTCAAGTTTTGCGGTATTACTGAGTGCCTGACAAGCCTCGTTGAACAAGCCGAATATCTCTGGATCCCTGGTATCGATAAAGAAGTGGTCCGCAGTAGCGCCTTGATAGGCGTCATCTGGCGACAACATGTGTCCCTGAAACTGGATTTCCAGATCACCAATGCGCTCCCTTATTGAGACTTCGCGCTCGATGGGCGGCAGTATTTCATTCGAGACGGGATTCTCGGGGTCGAAGCTCATACTATGATTATACCTCGAAGGATTGTGAGCTAAGGAAGAGTGCTGCGGGTCGCCCTGCAGCTATAGGCATTTGGGTCAGCTCCGATAAAAAGTTGTCACTGCGGAGGGTGAAGGATTCGAACCTTCGATGCCGTTTCCGGCATACCTGTTTCCCCCGCACATACGACCTATCGAGGGCGGAGGCGGTAGGATTCGAACCTACGAGACCCTTTCAGGCCTAACTGTTTTCAAGACAGTCCCATTCGACCGCTCTGGCACGCCTCCGCCCTCGATACATCATTGGAATGTGCGGGACTGGGATTTCTCATGCCTTCGGCAAAGAAATCCAGGCACAAGACCGCCGCCTTCCCTGCCCGTCCGTAGCTTCAGCGAAGGCGGGAACCATTCGGCCACCCCTCCGCTTTGCACAGGACTGGATTTGTTGACGAATCGAAGATTCGTACAAATCCAGTCACTCTGGCACGCCTCCTCCTTATTCCTCTTCCGGCTCCAGTTCTGCTTCCGCTGATGAGCCGCCGGTCACATCCTCCACCGTATATTTTTTCACCCGGTAGTGCAACTGAACCTCATGCTCCGAAAGCTTCGCGGTGTCCACAAGCTCGAGCTCCCGCGCGAAATCCCCGTGCTCGAAGAGACGGATACCGTCGCCCAGTACGACCGGCTCCACGGTGAGGTAGAGCTCGTCTATCAGGCCGTCGGTCATGAAGCTCCCGTTCAGGCTGCCGCCGCCGGCGACAAGGACGCTCTCGAAGCCTTTCTCGCGCATCATCGCGATCACCTCTTCCGGCGACGCGTCGGAGAAAACAACCTCTTTCAGAGGGTCCGCCGTAGGCGCCTCCCGCGTCATGACCACGTTCAGCGCGCCGGGAACGGGAAAGGTCTTCTCGTCCACCATGGCATCGTAAGTGGCCCGGCCGACGACGACATTGCCCGTTTCCCTGGCCAGTTCCTTGAACCGCTCCCAATCGCCCGGACTCACCCATTCCGTGCCGCCTTCAGTGGTGGCGACATAGCCGTTCGCGGTCATCGCCATATACAGGATCACTCTCATGGCCGGGATGCTAAACCGCGCTCAGCGCGATGATGTGAAGAAGACTCTTCGTAATGGGTCCGGACATCTTCATGGGATACGTATATAGTAACGCATCCGGAGGCGGCTTGTGAATACGAAACGACCCGCGTTTGGCGGGTCGTTTCAAGCCTATTTATTGCCCGGGACAGGCTGCGAACTGGCAGCTCGGCGGCACGCGTCCCACGTAACTGCCGTCGGGACACATCTTGGCATCCATGGTGCAGAAGACCGGCTCCGGAGGAATGGGGTTCGGAGAAGGATCTTGAAGGGGCGGATATTGAGGCGAAGGATCAACTATGATCGGGCTCGGGTACTCGATAACCGGGGCGGGATAGACATACGTAGGTACGCCTATCGCCACTGCAGGCGGCTGAGCCGCATACGCCAAGCTGAAGGCGATGCCTCCGACAATGAGAATGAGCAAGAGCGACAGAACGATTTTTGTTTGCATGCGTAAAGATATTGCTGAGTTAAAAAGACCTTTATCAGCATATATGACGAAGCAGGGGGGCTCACCTTACTCCCCGCCTCATCCGCTCTTCAGCCGATTCAATAACCGGTAACCGAGCCAGCAGCCGAAGGCTTCAAGCATCAGCATCAGCGCGGCCGTACCCTGAAAGACGGGAAGCCAGGGGCCTTCGGGCACTGCGTGGATGTGGTCCGGATTGTTCAAGACGAAATGAAGAGCTCCGGCATAAGCCAGGGCGCCGGCCATCGAGAGAAGAAGAAGCCATACGCCCAGCCGCCGGAACGAGGTCCAGAGGAGGACCATCGCGACGAGAGGCAAAACGCCCACGAACACATAAGCGATCGCATACGTGAGGAAGGATAGATCTACGGGAAGGATTCGATGCGCGATTTCATGCAGGAGTGACACCAGGCCATGGAGCAGTATGAAAGCCGTTCCGTACCGGGAGACCTTGTCCATCGGGCTTTATTTAAGCATTCAAGAAGTAGCGGCTGACAAAATAGAAAAGTGCGACCACCACAGCAAAAATGGCAACCCGCCAGAACAGCACTTTTGGACGGAAGTCATAAGGCTTAATGCCGGTAAAGTGATTGTAAACGTGCCCGATTTCCAGGATAGCCAGGAACACGGCGAACAACACCCAGTCGAATTTGTAAATACCATAAAAAAGCCCCAGGAAACCGATCGCATGCGCAGCGATGTTGACTGTCCCTTTATGAAATTCCAAGAAGTGTCGAAGCGTGCTGTTGATCATCATGCGATACGTATTCAATCTAAGACTGGCTAGTGAATCATTCTATGACACGGATCGGATTTTAAACCGGCTTGCCCCGAGCTTGTCGAAGTAGTGCCGCGCACTGCGAAGCTCCGCAGGAGCGAAGCAGTGGACCCAGGGAGAATCGAACTCCCATCTCCTCGTTGCAAACGAGGCGTTCTACCACTTAACTATGGGCCCGGCGGGCCGGAACTGCAACGCGGTGATTGTAGCACTCCTCCGCTCTCTGCCCAAGCGGGACAAGGGCTTGCGGCCGGAAGCGCCGGCGCGACTTTATTTGACTATTTCATTAATTTGGAGTATAATGTAATCCCTGTACTTTGAGAAAGCTAGTCCCTTTCTGCCGGGAGACCACCACTCCGCTCAAGCTACGCGGTGCACGCACCACTTCGCTCCAACTTCACTAAAGCTACGCTGGACACGGCAAGGCTACGCGGTGCACGCCACCTCACGGCCTCTCGACAGAAAGGGACTAGGAACATGAGTGAAAGAAAGAATGCAAGCATCATCCCCCGAGGACACATCCATGAGGGGCGGTCGCCGTGTGCGGAACTCAACCTCATTGGATACGCCATTCGCAAGGGTGCTATCCTTACCACCGTAATACTTCCCCATCGACAGTCCGGCACACCGAAAGCCTACGGACCAAAAGGAGGCAGTCAGTGACCGTCATCAATTATGAGAGCGCGGTGAGCGACCTGCGGTCCAAGAACCGCGACGCTACCCACCACCTCATTTTATCCACACGCAAGGAGGTGTTGCCGGAACATAATCATGCCGCGGATACGGCGTGCTTGGAGATCGAGCGCCGTCATCAGCACGGCTATCGCCAACTATTCTCCGTGGGCATCGACACCAAAGGCACCCTCTATTACGGCATCCAGCTCGACGTCACCGAGGGTGAGAATAACTCCTGCGCCGAACAAGATGTGTACGACCAGGTGATAAGGGCCAGACGCGAACTGGCCTTCATCGTCACGGCGCGGTACGACAGGGAAGTGAAGCGGTCGCACATCGTACCACCCTGTTCGAACTGCAGGCGGGACGGTATCATCCTCTTCCCGAACATGGACGTGCTCATCGTCCACAAGGACGAGCTGACGCGGCTCGCCATGGTCGTGGGCTCGCCCCTCCTCATCGACGACCGCTCGTCCGAACTGCCGGCAGTGAGAGAGTACATCGGCAAGTTCTCCTTGCCCTCCGATGAACTCGACGGGCTCCTGATGGAGCGCGCATGTTCGAGCTTGGGGTTCCACGTCCGTCGCGGGCACGGTCGCATCCTGACCCTTGCCTTCGACGGAAACCTCAACGAATTCGAAGGCCTGCGCATCGACGCCGCCAAGGTGCGCGAGGGCGGCTCCAAGCCCCGCAAGCGCCACAAGCGGTGCTCGGAGGTCGCGGCTATCGCCGAGGCGGAGCGTGCCGGCGCGCTCTTCGATCGCGTGGTCACGTACGAGTTTCAGCAGAACCAACCGGTGCTTGTTCCTCCTGGTATCCGCTGCGCCGGACGCATTGCCCACTTCTCGCCGCTCAGCCAGATCATCACGTCGCTTTTCCGCGACAAAAACCCGCACAAGGTCTACGCGCCAGCGCTCTACCCGTTCCCCTACAAAGAGCGGAGGCGGCCGGCAGGACCGGACGGCGAGGGCGGGCAGGAGTTCTCGACCCTCTCTCACGCCGCCTGATCTGCATCCGGATGCGGCGCGTGGCCAATTCTCTTCTTTCTACTTTAACCAGAACCCGCCTCTCACGAGGCATAACCTCAAGCGTCGCTCCCAAGCGACGCTCTTGAGTTTTTTATGGGGATCCTTCGCTGCCGCTCAGGATGACAGGATTAC
>JANWIW010000029.1 GCA_025449695.1 Minisyncoccota bacterium
AGATCGCGAGAGGCGCGATCTACCAGCTCATTGATTCTCAATCGAAAGGAGGCCCGGTTTGAAGATCAGGAACTATACCGCAGCGACCGGCGTCCTCGCTATCGGGCCCTAAAGGCCCCGGGCGGCTCCAAGCCGCCCGTTTCCATTATTATTGACTAATTAAGAGGGTAGGATATGATATGCATATGCATTTCGCCTCTACCGTTGCTGTGGTCGTCGTCGTCGTTAACTCCAGAACCCCCGGAGGCGCTTAGCCGTTCGAAAAAAAGTCACCAAGCGCCTCCAATCCGGAGGCGTTTTCGTTTCTTGCCTGATATGCCGCCCGTGCGGAAACCAGGCCGGAAACGGGGGTAGAGGGAGGCCTGGACCCAGCTCGTTGAAAAGGAGGCGTCCTATGCGCAAGGAATTCCACCGCGCCTATGGCGGCATGGGCGAGGTCGAGAACGGGGCGGATCAATTCCGCCCCCTCATTTTTTCCTTCATTGACACTCCGGCCGGCAAGGCCTATCCTTTGGATATGGCACTGCATTGCTCCACGCGGTCCTGGTGGCGGAAAGGTTCCTAGCAACGGGAGGCCTTTCTGCGGTTTCTGACGAGGCTTCCCGGCCTCGTTTTTGTTTGAAATCCCGCCTCCGACGACTGGATTTCAGGCCGATACGGAGCCTGAAGCTCGTTGAAAAGGAGGCGTCCTATGCGCAAGGAATTCCACCGCGCCTATGGCGGCATGGGCGATTGGATCATGATCTAGCGGGCCTCCGGCCCGCTTTTCATTTGACATTCCCTATTACCCATGTAATATAAAGGTATGTCCCGTACGCAATTAAATCTCCTCGCCCTTAGCCTCTTCAACCCTTAACCCCACGGGAGGACGTTTTATGAGTAAAAAACAAAAGCCCCCGCAAGGGGGCTTTTGCGGCTTGGATGCTGCACGGCTTGATAGGAAAGGTGTTCAGCATCCAGGCACTGCGCGAAAGCGCAAGGCCTGCGGTCGAAAGACCAAGCACATTGATTAGGAGGCCGTATGAACGGATATACCCGCCCATCTGGCGGCATCGCGCTCCTGCTCTAGGGCAAGGGCTCCCGGCGGGACAGGACAGGGGGTGATATCACCTCTGTTCTGCCCCGCCGATTTTTTTTGCCCGAATGTGTGGCGTTGTTCGAAATCTGTCATCCCGCATTTGCCGTGCCATCTGCGTTGTAATCCAAACGTCTTGTCATTCCGGCCTTGAGCCGGAATCCAGGGTTTATTTCTCCTGGATCCCGGATAGCCCAGCCCCAGTTTTCCAAACTGGGGCTGGGCTATCCGGGATGACAACGAGTGTGCATTTGACCTCGGGTAACCGCTGGGACTTCCGGGATGACAAGCGGATATGGAGATCAACCTTTCCGAACAGTTCTGCCCGAGCATTGACTGTTTTACATTTTCATGTTATGATCTAGAAAGCCATCATAGCCCCTATTTTCCCCTCAGTTTCGTCCGATATAGGCCCAGCACGACAAGTGACGGGCTACGAGAACAATCGAATACCCCAATGACGCGTATGAGGAGAGCGAATGAACGACGACACCTTGCTTGCCAGACTCGAGCAGCTCGATTTCAACGACGTACAAACCGCCCTGAACAGCGCCCGCCGCATCCTGGAAGAAGCCCCTCGCAGGTTTCCTCGCAAGATCGAACGGCCGCTCGTCCTGGTCGGGGGAGGGAGCGGGATCCCGACGGTCGCCCGCGCGGTACAGATGATCACCGACGAGCCGTTCGTCATGCTTGCCAACACCGGCGAGTTGCAGACGAAGGACGGCCGGCCGATGGGTGCGGGATACCTGCGGAAGGAGCTCGGGACTCTCGACTGGATCGACATCGTGAAGCAGTCGATCCACGGGACACCGCTCGCCGCCCGCGGCCCCTGGCACCGTTTCCTGGACGCGAAGCTCACTAAGGACGATCCCTACATGAGGACGGCCTACGTGCTCTTCGAAGCCGCGCGCCTCGAGTGGGGACTGCAGGACGCGATCGATTTCTGGAACGGGGTTATGGGCAACCGCTACCGCGTCCTCCCGTCCGTGGGGTCGCCCTGCGACCTGTTCTTCCAGGTTGGCGGGCAGCGGATGGACTTCAACGAGTACGCCTACCGCCCGCCCGGGTCCCAGATCGCGGATGACATGTTCATCGAGCCGATGATGACTCGGCTGGACGAGCTGGCGGCGGTGACCCTGCGCGACGCGCGCATGGCGATCGTCGGCCCCGGCGACGTCCACTTCTCGGTCCTGTTCCACTTCGCGGTTTCGGGCTTCCGGAAGGCGCTGGCCGAGGTTCCGAACCTCGTGCTCATCACCAACCTGACCGCCCGTCCCATCGATATCCCCGGCTTCAAGTTGTCGGACTTCCTGAGCCTCTACGACCGCTGGCTGCCCTCGGGCAAGCCGGTGACCGTTCTGGTCCACAGGGGCCCGCTGACCGTCGAGGATCCGCTCACGGACGACGTCGACGGAGATGCCTATGGGCGCTTCACCCTCCGCCGCGCGCCGATGGCCAGCCAGAACATGAGCAACAACGGACAGTTGATCCATGATGAGTCGCTCCTGGCGGCGGCTCTCGCGCCGCTCCTCGCGTGATGCAATGCAGATCGGCCTCCGGGTCCCAACCCCGGAGGCTACGCATTTACAGGGAAAAGGAAGACTGTTATTTTTACATGATGTTCGACTCCCAGATGCTGCCGGCCGGTTTCACGTTCGAGACCGGATTCGGCGCTTTTAAGGAAAAATACAACCAGTTGAAGAGGCCGGAAGACGAGCCTTTCGATTTTTTGCAGCGCATCGCGGATATCCTCCTCGCCGATTTCGGAGGCAAGGAAGATGGCGACCTTCTGCGATACCTTATTCATGCGTTCTATGTAGCCGGTACCACCCAGGATATCCTGATCCATGAGGACCGCTCCAAAGACGACCTCAAGATCGGAGTGGCGACTGCTTTCCTCCACGACATAGGGTATCTCCTGATTCGCGACCGCTTTCAGAACATCTTCGATGATTTCCAGAAGAAAGAGATCCGCAAGGCCCATATGGCCGCGGGAGCGGAATATGCGCTGAAGATAATGGCCGAGCCTCCGCTCAGCGCCATGTTCGCGCCAGCCGAGCGCGAGCGCGCGGCGGGAATCATCGCCGTGCACGACCTTCCCTCCACCGCCCAGGACGACGGACGGAAAGGATTGCCTTTGGACCTCGCCGACGGTCTGCTCTATGCCCATCGAGAAGCGGACCGGCTTTGGATGACCGAAGAGTACGGGTTCGGAGACGATCTGAGGCGACTGCAAAAGAAAAAGGAAGGAACCACTCCGAAGGACCTCCTCGATCACGTTTTGAAAAGGTATCGGGAGGAAAAGACGCTCTACCCGGACGACGGAGGTTTCAAAGGAGACATGTTGTTCCGTACCGACAGGGGATACGGCATACTTTTGGAACAGCAAGACAAGCTGATGGCGAAATATGCCATCGAGCCGTGATAATGGGCTGAATGCCCGCATTTGGGGCTATAAACCCCGGAAAACAAGCATTTCAATGCCAAGACTTGACGTAAAAAGAATAATTCATTAGAATGCGAGCATGACGGCCTTATATGTCAATGGGTTGGAGCACGCGAGCCTTCTGATTTGGGGCCTCTTCGTCATGATTTACTTCGTATACCTTTTTGGGTATACAAGGAGAGGCGGTACGCCCTGAGAAGACGGTCCAGCGATCTCAAGGTCCCCTCTCCAGTAAGAGGGGGTTTTGGGGGGTCTCGCGGGTTGAAGCATGGGAAGACAGCCTATGCTCCAGGCCGAGAAGGATCATTGAAAAGACGACCTGTGCCTGGAAGGTCGTGAACGCAAATAAGAAATCAACCATTAAATTCAGACCGGTTTCGCACTGGACTGAGTGCAGTGACCATAAGGGAGCGAGGAGGAGAATGGCGATGAATGTCATTAAGCTGCATCTCGGAAAGGCACGGGCGGCGTTTCTCGGCCTCGATATCGGAGGCACGAAAACCGAATTGTGCGCTTTCACGGCCAGTCACCGGTTCATCGTTTCGCAGGCAATCTCCACGTCGGAGCTGCCTCGCGGTTCGTTGGATCTTGTGCCAGCCATCAGGGCCATCTTTCGCGAAAACCTCACGCCGACGGTGAAAAGGGTGGGAGTCGCGATGAGAGGCCTCGTGGTGGACGGCAATGTCGCCTACAGTTCGCTCTTGGGCGGTGAGGTGAACCAGCCTCTCGCGGGAAACCTCTCGCGCGAGCTCGGTCTTCCCGTAACCGTCAGGAACGACGTGAGCGCGCAGGCCGTCGCCGAACTGCGATTCGGCGGCCGCGCGCCCGACGAGAGCATGCTTTTCGTGAATCTGGGAACGGGGCTTCGGCTCTCGTTCTTCGACCACGGCAGGCAGCTCGGCGGTAAGAAAGGCGGCGCGGGCGAAGTGTCGCTCGGATCGATCTTCATCCCGGAAGTGGCAGAAGGAAGCATCGCGCTTTCCGACTTGCTCTCCGGCAAAGGGATTTCGAACCTCCACCGGCTCTTGACCGGAGAGGTGATGGATCCCGCGGAGATCTTCCGGCGCGCGAAGCAGTCGTCACAGAGGGAAGTCGTAGAGGTGTTCTGCCGTGAGCTGGCAAGACTGCTGGCGCACGCGACCTTCTTCTACAACCCGCACGTGATCGTTCTTGGCGGTTCGTTGACGCTGAGCGCGGACGCGTACCTGTCCCGTGTTCGGGAGCTGTACTGCGCCCAGGTGATACCACTCCTCCAAGCCGAGGAGATCACGGTATCGCGCCTGGAGCATGGCGGCTGTCTCGGCGCGATCATCAAGTAGCGCCGGCGACACACCGACTCGATTATCAAAGAAGCCAGCCTGGCTTTGGCCCGGCTGAACGGTATCCAACCCCAATCACGAAAGGTAGGACACGACGATGGATATTATCCTGGACACCAACGCTCTCGGTGTTGTTTCGTCCGCTGAAGATCCGACGGAAGCCGCTCTGGCTCTCCTCGACACGAACGAGAGCCTGTGGAAGCTGGTCGCCGATCTGTCGAGGGCCATCCCGCTCACGGTCAACCCGGCGGTGGCGGCGGTTATGGAAGAACTGGGCGTGCGACTGAACGGACAGGCCACGGAAGGATTGCGGCTCAACAGCGAGCCGGAAATCCGCTCTTTCGCCTCTTCGCGCATCTACGTCTATGGCACGGCAGTGGACAGCATCGGCGAAAACGCTCCGGCGGAGTGGCTTGTCGCGGGACACGAGGCTCCGAACAGTCAGGGGAGCTTCGCTCGTCTCGTGAAGGCCGACTACTACACCGACGGCGACGGCGCAATCGTGGAGGTGGACGGCGTGGAGACTTCCGTGGGCATGAGCCCGCGGTTCGCGCTCGATCTCATGAAGACGATCACCCGCGCCCTGGCCGGACCGAAAGGCCCGGTCATCGAGCTGCCCAGCCTGGACGGCGACGTCACGACCCTCGCCGCGGAGCTGGCCTTCTTCGATTCCCAGTTGAAATGGCGGCTCGACGGGTACACCGTTCCCGCGGGATCGGTGCCCGATGCGGTGTTGAGCATCCTCGTGAGTCACACCAAGGAGGGACTCCCGCCGCTGTCGGGCACGGAACGGACCCGGCTGACCAACATCATCGGCCAGTTCGTGAAATTGCGGAAGCCGGTGCCGGTCACGATCTCTTACGCGATCGGCGTGAGGATCCCCAATCGCCTCAAGTTCTTCGAAGACGCGCAGGTGCCGACCCTCGCCTGGGTGCACACCGGTTGGTTCTTCAAACTGCTGAACGAGAAGGTGAAAAGGGTCTACGCGCCGGGCCTGCGCATCGTCGTCTTCGACGAGGCGACGCTCTTCGCATCCATGCTGCCGGGGTTCAGCCTCGAGGGTGTCGAGAAGTTTCTCGACATGACGCGGGAGCTCTTCCGCCGCATGGACACCCCGATCGAGATCATTCCGCTTTCCCGGGACCAGTTCCCGGAGAAAGAGGTGGGCAAGGTCAGCGTGCTTCCCGACAGGGAGCGGACGTACGCCATCCTTTGCTCTCTGCCGGAGATGCAGGACCCCGACATCATGCACGATCTCTATCACAAGCGCGACCGCGATTACGACGCCGCGCGTCGCCTGGCCGGACCCCTCTGGGCGGTGGCCGAGCAGAACTCGGCCATCATTAGCCGCTATCTCACCTATCGCAAGAACGCGCGCCTCTTCAGCACGCTTCTCGGCGGCTCCGACTTCGTCGACGCCTGCGTCACGGAGAAGGAAGAGCGGATCGTCCTCGACATGACCGCCAACGCGCTTCCCAATCACGGGATGCCGCTCGTCCGGCGGAACGTCGCGGGTGCCTACTCGATGAAGATCGTCCCCGAGTACCGCTTCACCGGCCGGAGGAACATGCATCCGGTTCGCATCGCCCTCAGCGAGTTCGGCATCGACTCGCCGGGCGAGATGACCTTCTACTACCGCGAGGAGAGCGTCGAGTAGGAAAGCAGTACGGCTCCAATGGTTGATCGTGGTTCGAATCATGTAATGCACAAGGGGGGCTGTCGGCGCTGTTCTATAACCGCCGGCGGCCCCTTCCTGTTTTCATAAAGGAATGTATAATTGCCGGATGGGATCCAACGAACATAAAGATGCGTTGGCAGGCGGCGTGGAATCGAACAGGTACGTTTACCCGTACGTGCCTTTCGAGAACCTTGCCGACAAAGATGTGCGCAGCAATTTCAACGAGGCCCGCGAGGAGTCGTTCGAGACTATGCGGAGCCTCGTTTCGAAAGAGATCCTGCCGGATATTCCCCTGACTGGCGACGCGCCGAGCGAAAGGATATTGTCGCTTTTCGAAAACGAGCACGTGCGCTTCGGGCCCGTGAGCTTCATAGAGGACGAGCGCGATTCCTGGCTGGGGAAGATGAATCAGTTCGTCCGTGAGGACCAGCCTCTCCAGTTCGTCCTGCTCGGGTTCCCGTTCAAAATGGCCGTGCCCCTGAAGACCGACCGCGTTTTGCCGGACTTGGGCGAGATGTTGTCCCTGCGCAGGCTTGAAAACATCGCCGCCGAGATCAAAAAAACCTACCCGCCCGGCGGCGTGATCACCGTGTTCGGGGAGGGTGCCTTCGCGAAGACGGCCGGGGTGCCGGGAGCCGACGCCAACGCATACTTCCATTACCTCGAGGACCTTAATCGCCGAATGGGGCTCGAGGGTACCGTGAACCTGAAGGAACTCTCCGGTATGGAAAGCATGGTGCCGGACTTTGAGGAGCGGTATGCCCGCAAGGTGGAAGAGCTGAAGGCACTCTATGGCGCGGGAGATCCCGGCTTCATGGAAAAGTACCAGGGCACCTATCCTTCCGTGTCCCGTTTGGTTTCCACGAAGGACGTGCCGGAAGGCATGCTCATGGACGTGTATAACGACGGCTTGCCGGACAGCGCGCTCAATAACGATGCACGAGCAGTACGGGAAGACATCAAGGCCCGCGCCCAAGAGGCCACCTTCCTGTACCACGCCTACCTTGGCCTGCGTGATGACCTGAACTTTATAGACACCGAGGTGCCCCATGCTTTGCATCTGACTGTTTCTCCCAAGCCCGGCCGCCTGGGCGTCATTCCCGTGAACGAACACTCCGTCCGCTTGCCGTACCATGGGGTGCCGGTCCACGACCGTGCCGCGGACAGCTTCTCGATAGAGTATCTCATCGACATAAAGCGGCGCCCGCGCAACTATACGCCGGTGCATCTCGAAGGGGACAAAGATAACAAGCCCTTCTACTACGCCGCAGAAGCTTAAAAATTTGGTTTGATAGCAAAAGGGACGGCGGCTGCCGTCCCTCTCGTTTTGGTTGTCGTTCCCGATCGAATCAGTCTCCCTCCCAAGAGAAGACTTCCCATTCGTGCTTCTCGCTGCCGAGTTGAATGGCGATCTTTCGACCGCCGAACGCGTCGCTCAGCTCCTCGGCCAGATGGCGGATCTCCAGCAGTTGTGCGCGGCCGTAGACCTCGAGCACCCAGGTTCTAGCCCGGGCAGCTTTCCAGCCGTGCATCCACAACTGGGCCACCACCTGCCGCCGTCTCGGGAAGATGCCGAACCACTTCCGGCGAGGGCCCCGCAAAAGTCCGAAAACGCCTTCCTCGCGCTCGAGCGCATCGAGGTTCTTCAGAGCTTCGCCGCTGACATTGGCTAGCGCATAGCCGAGCGTCAGCGAATCCGCGATGTATCGGGCTACATCCGCGGCTTTGACATGAGGATCGACCGTTTCGGTCACGTTCGCAAGCATACCAGTCCTCCTAGACTTATTTCATTATAAAATTAAGCAATATAAGTGTCAATACAATCGTAATGCGAACATCAAGCTGAGAGGCTGCAATTCTTGGGATTGTGCTAGACTTTAAGCACTTAAAATGCTGATCCTGCCTTTTCAAAAGCTCAAGGCTCAAGATGCGGATATAGCCGGTGGAAAAGGGGCTTCGCTCGGCGAGATGACCCAGGCGGGCATCCCCGTGCCGCCCGGTTTCGTGGTCCTTTCGGGCGCCTTTGACGGGTTCATTGATGAGACGCACCTGAACGCGGAGATCGAAGCGGCCCTCGATCTTGTGAACCACGAAGAGATGCATACCGTGGAAAACGCTTCAAAGAGGATCCAGGCCCTGATTCACAATGCCGGGATGCCCCCGGACATCGGCAAAGCGATCCTCGGCCAATTCAAGGAATTGGACGCCAAGTTCGTGGCAGTCCGTTCCAGCGCCACTTCCGAGGATAGCGCCGACGCGGCCTGGGCGGGGCAGTTGGACACCTATCTCAATACCACCGAGGACCAGCTCCTGGAGAACGTGAAGCGCTGCTGGGCCTCGCTCTTTACGCCCCGCGCCATCTTCTATCGCTTCGAGAAAGGATTGCACCATACGAAGATCTCGGTGGCGGTCGTGGTGCAAAATATGGTCGAAAGCGAGGTTTCCGGCATCGCCTTTTCCGTCCATCCGGTCACCCAGGACTACAACCAGATGATCATCGAGGCCGGTCTCGGCCTCGGCGAGGCGATCGTGTCGGGCTCCATTACGCCCGACAGCTACGTGGTCGAGAAGGAGCCGTTCCGGATCCTCGACAAGAACGTATCGGTGCAGGAGAAAGCTATGGTGCGCGGAGCCGAGGGAGGCAGTATATGGCGGGAAGTGGAGAAAGAACGGGGCGAGAAGCAAGCTCTCTCCGACCAGCGGATCCTTGAGCTGGCCAGTGTGATCCTGCGCATCGAAAGGCATTACGGCTTTCCTTGTGATATCGAGTGGGCGCTCGAAGGCGGGAAGTTTTACATCACCCAAAGCCGCCCGATAACGACGCTTTTTAAGAAAGAGAACGGCCACGGATCCATCGAAGAGGCCCCGCGCTGGGAGAAGGTCCTCCAGCGCAATTTCCCGCCGTTTGCCTGGACCGCGAGCGGCCATTACGAGTTCAATGGCCTGAGCATCGGCCCGATGAAGTGGAAACGGGACCGGGAGATGCACATCCGTTACAAATCGCAACAGTCCTACATGATCCAGGACCCGGCCGCCTATTATATCTCGAACATCAATGACGTCATCAGGGAGATCAATCCGTTATTTGAGGAAAAAATGGATGAATATAACGGCGAGATCCACGAGGCCGTCCGTAAAGAACCGGGCAAAACTCTTAAGGACTTGGCTGAATTGGTGGATTTGCATAGATGGATGTACGGCCTCATGCTCGTGGGTTTTGATGTCGCAATCGACATCAGGAACCGGATCGACGAGGTCGTAAAGGAAAGGGGTCCGGAATTCGAATCCTATCTTTTGACGCCCTGGAAGCAAACGGCCATCGGAAGGGAGACGGCGGGGATCGCGGAAGCGAAAGAAGCCGCAAAGAAGAACTCTGATGTCCGCGTTGCGGTCACGGAGAAGCTCTCCGCCGATTTCGGCTATCTTCACCAGGACTATCTCGGCCAATCCTGGTCGCCCGGGGATTATGAGCAGGCCCTTAAGGACCCCGCGCTGCAGTCGCATATGGATGATGCCCATGATATCAGCCGCCTGGACCCGTACGAGCAGTGGCTCATCACGATCTTCAAGAAGGTGATCTACATGTACGAGGAAGGCCGCAATGCCATGGTCCGCTGCATGTGGGCGATCAAGGAAACCGCGAAGGCCCTTGGGACGGACCCCGACGCCCTCCTTTATATGACCGATAAGGAAGTGGCGGCATTCGCGTCCGGCAAGGGAAGCATGATCCCTCCCGATCTGCTCGGAAAGCGCAAAGAAGCATTTGCCCTTTATTTTGAGAATGGCTCGTATCGGGAGTACACCGGCGAGGAAGAAGTAAAACAGCTGATACTGGATCAGGACATAATGCGCTTCTGGGAGGATAAAGCCGGTAACGAGGATTCTCTGGAAGGCTCCATCGCTTTTAAAGGACACGTTAAGGGCAAAGCGCGTCTCGTCTTCACCCAGGCGGACGCGAACGCGGTAGAGCAAGGAGAGATCATCGTTACTCCCATGACGCAGGTCGAGTTCTTATCCGGCATCCGCAAATGCGCCGCGATCGTGACCGATGAGGGCGGGATCATCTCCCACGCGGCCATCGTCGCCAGGGAATTCGGCAAGCCCTGCATCCTCAATACACGCAAGGCGACCAAAGTGTTCAGGAACGGCGACCTCATCGAGGTGGACGCCAACCTGGGCGTGGTGAAAAGGCTAGCACTGGCTGAAAATGAAGGCTTTTCCTTTGTGAACAGGGACTGGAAGAAGAACTGGGCTGGCGGCTGGGCGGCGCTCAGCTCCGCATATCTCGCCTATCAATACACGAAGCAGCTGAAAGACGTGCTGGGCGTCTGCCTGGAAGAGGCCCTCTTGATCAGCCACGGCAGCCTTACCGCTTGTTATTTCATCGACGCACATAAAAAGAAGTTCGGAACGCACTTCGCCGGCCAGGCGATCAAAGACCCGGGGGCGGTTTCAGCATGGGCCGCAACGCTCAAAGAAAAGACCAATGCAGCCCGTTCCCTTATCGAGGCATATCTCAAGGAGGATTTTTCTCCGGAGCGGTTCGGCAGTTTCTTGGAGGCGATATACGCCTATGGCGTGCCGCATCGGATCGTGAAGGTCACCGTCGACTACCTGCCGGCGGATATTCTGGACCGGTCCCTGGACACGCTTGCCGAAGCCCGGGTGTATGCGGAGCCGGTGTACGAGGAAATGGAGAAATACTACCGGCACATCGCCGGCAAGATCGGCGACCGGCATGGGCTGGAACCGGAATTGGTCCTTGCGATGAACCGGACTCAATTCGAGGACTATCTGAAGGCCGGCATTCTGCCTTCCACTCCAGTCTTAAAGGAACAATGCGGGAACTCCGCGTTCTATGTGAGCGGCGGCAGCGAGCTCGCATTCTCCGGAGAAAAAGACGTAACGGAGATCGAGCGGCTGCTGTCAGATCGCGGGGAAACCAAGGAATTGTCGGGGCAGACCGCGTATCCCGGCAAGGCCAGGGGAAGCGTCAGGATCGTCCTCGATCCCTCGAAGGTCACCGATTTCAGGGACGGCGAGATCCTCGTGACCGGCATGACCCGGCCGGAATACCTGTCGCTGGTCCAGCGGTCGGCAGGTTTCATCACCGATGCGGGCGGCATCCTGTCCCACGCGGCCATCACCGCCCGCGAATTGAAGAAGCCCTGCGTCATCGGAACCGAGTCCGCGACCAGGGTGCTGAAAAACGGCGACCTGGTTGAAATCGATGCGGATAGGGGCTTAATCAGGATCATTTCGTAGAGGGTTCATGATGCGACTCATGGTATCCAGAATGGTATGATGGTGAAGATTGACGTAATGGAAAGCAAAGTGACCATTTTGGAATAAGCCCACATGGAAATACGAAGCCATAATTCGGAACCGAGCTCTGAAAATCCTCCAGAAAACCTGCAGGCTGATTACATCCGCCACAGCAAATCGACTTATGCCACCTATCGCAAATTGGGTGCGGGGGAGAACCCTGCCCAGGCATTCGACCCGGAAGATCAGGTTCTCCCGGACCTTTCCCCGGAAGGCCGGGAGCTTGCGAGAGGGGAGGCCGAAAAGTTTTTTGCAGGGCTTGATCCGGCGAAAGATGCCCTGTTCTTCGTGTCCAGTAACGAAGCGAGAGCCTTGGAGACCGCCGCGCTATATCGCGACATCGCTAAGGTAAAGAACTTCGATATAGTTAAGCCGGAAAATGCCAGAAGCTCCATCTCGGAGAACCATATCGATGGAGATGTCCGGGTGATACGGGCGCTGTCTTTGAATCTCAAAAACACGGTTATCCTCAACCTGTTCAACCCACCCGCTTCTCGCTACCCTGTAAACTTTGAAGGATTAAACCGTGAGGATGTCGAGATGTATAAGGGATTGGAACGGGCCATCGACGCGGATAATAAAGGCTCTTTTGCGGCGAACTTCTTGCAGTACGGAGATTTGGTGAAAACGTATGTGCCTGGCTTCGAAACGGCCGAGGATCTTTATAATCGCAACTTCAAGCACCTGATCAGACTTCTCAGGTTCGCTGAAACGAAACGGCCGACTGGAGAGCAAGAGAAACCAATCAGGATTGTAGCCTTCGGTCATGAAAACCAAGTGCTCGTCGCCCTCAATAAATATTTTGAGGAACAGGGTATCAATAACTGCGAAGTTCTCCATGTCGAGCTGTCTCCTGAGGGCAAGGTTAGTGGTAGTTTCCGTGACAAAACGGTAGATGACATTGCTGCTTAGTGTTAATAAGTGGATGTCTACATGACCCTACAACCAGAAAAATACAGAGGTCTCTTCAAGATGAGGGGTCGCCTCACATGCTTACACAGCGATTTTTTCGTTCATGGTTCGTTGGGGTTCGGCAACGCCTTGGTAATCTGCAAGGGCGATGACTGGCGTTCTTTCATGTCTATTGAAGGAGAAAAGCGCTGTCTTCAGAAAGGCTTAGAAGTATTTTCGGATGAGATTGCATATCAACAGTATAGTCAAGGTTTCAGAAAGTATATTGAGACAGCTAAAGAGAAGATCATTCCACGCTTTAAAAATGAGCAAGAAAACATCACTTGGGAAGAACTCAACGAAATATTATCTTTCCTTGGAAAGTTTTGGCATTTTTATGGCATGACCGAATTTTCATACCACGACCTTGCATATGAAAAATCTTTAGAAACAAATAACAGCGTACTTAAGAGCAACCTGGATGATTTGGGTAAATTGAAATTCAGTGGAAGAGAATTAATGAATGCATATCTATTCGAAGGAGGTGTCTTCCATGCATTGCTTCTTAACGTGGGAAACCGATTTCTGAAAGATCCAAGCGATGCATCTTTTCTCTTCAAGCACGAAATTAAAGAGCTATTCGAAGGAGTCGCTATTTCTGGGGAAGAACTGAAGAAACGCAGGCAGGTCTACGGCTGTGCCGTCACGGAAGGTGCAACGGAGTTTTTTACCTACGAGAAGAGCGTAAGCGTGTGGGACGATTTTTGCGGTGCTCAGGCCGGTCCGCGATCGATCAGCGGGACCGTGGCAAGCCGTGGCATCGCTTCCGGGCGGGTCGTTATAGCTCCTATGCTGGTGGATATGAAAGAGATATTGAAGATCGACTCGGAGATGCAGCAAGGGGACATCCTGGTCGCGGAAAGCACGACCCCCGATCTTATGATGCTTTGCAAGAAGGCTGCAGCCATAATTACCGATCAGGGAGGTATGCTGTCGCACGCGGCTATTATCAGCCGGGAATTGGGGATACCCTGCATCATTGGTACCGGTAAAGCGACCCACATCCTGAAAAACGGTGACCTGGTTGAAATCGATGCGGATAGGGGTAAGATTACGATACTAAGCAAATAGCAAATGGGAGAATACTCACCAAGCATTGAGGCGGAAAAGCCATATAGTTCCAGGATCGAGCTTCACTTCTTCCGGCATTCCATCAAGGAAAGCGATGTCGTGAGCGAAACCGACCATGGAGTAAGGACATCAAGGGAGGGCAAGCGGCTGCTGAAGCAGGATACCTTCAGTAACGTGAA
The DNA here is from genome assembly GCA_025449695.1 of Minisyncoccota bacterium. Taxonomy (GTDB): domain Bacteria; phylum Patescibacteriota; class Minisyncoccia; order UBA6257; family 2-01-FULL-56-20; genus JANWIW01. The sequence continues at coordinate 14,045 of JANWIW010000029.1, forward strand.
CCTCGACCAGGCGGTCGCCTTTGGCAGCCCGCGAGACCGTGCCCAGGAGGCGGCAGGGTTCATGATGGCCGGCCATAGGGATGACATCACCGAAGACGATACGCTGGAGAGCCTAAAGGAGAAGCTCGATGCCGAACTTAAATACGGCTCGAAGATCGGCGTCGATCACCGCCTCGATTTCCATGAGAGCAGGACCGGAAGCCCGGTAGCAAGGATGCTCTACGCGGCGATGGATCGCGGCGAGTACGCGAAAGCCATAATCGAAGATAGCGACAAGATGGCCGAGGAAATCGGCGATGCGTCGGGAGCCAACTATTCCTTCAAGGCCGCAGGAATCGCGAGTGTCATCGAAAAGTACATGAAGGTCGCCCCGAGATGGGACCAACTAGTGGCAGAAAAGAGCGGCCAATATACCGATACCCTCGAACGATATTTCGGCACCCATCAGGGCATGAGCGAGTCATTCCTTGCGAAGGTTATTGAAAAGACACAGGGCCTTGAGAGCAGGGCCAGGTTCATCGAGGCGTTCAGCAAGCAGGGATTTGATTTCAACAAAGGATTCGGCATGGAGATCCTTACGGGACCGCATGGAGAGCAGGCGTTGAAGATCAATATGATCATAGAAGGGAAAGATGATGTTCCGGGACATGTTCTTGATCAGGAAGTTTCGGCTGCGACCATCAGGGAGATCATTCAGGAGGGAACCGAAGGACAGCGGCGGCTCATGGGCATGGCGTTGAGGCGCAGGCGCGAGGAGGGAGCGGTCGCGGAAAGCACCGTCGCCGAGAGGGCAAACCTTTCCGTGGAGCAGATCCAAGCCATGGAGAGCGGCGAATACCCCGACGTCCCGGACTATGTCCGGGTCGTCGAGGCCATGGGATATCCCGCCGCCGATTTCGCCAGGTTCAAACCCTGAAGACCCGGGGGTCAGGGCATGTTACAATCTTCGCCATGAAGCTTTCCCTCGGCATCGTGGGCCTGCCGAACGTCGGCAAGTCCACTCTTTTCAAGATACTGACGGCGCAGGATATCCATATCGCGAACTACCCTTTCGCGACCATCGACCCCAACGTAGGGGTGGTGGAGGTGCCCGACGAGCGCCTGCAGAAGATGGCGGTTCTCAGCAAATCCAAGAAGATCGTGCCGGCTGTGGTGGAGTTCTACGATATCGCGGGCCTCGTGAAGGGAGCGAGCGAAGGCCAGGGGCTCGGCAACCAGTTCCTGTCGCACATCCGCGAGACCCAGGCCATCGTGCTGGTGCTCCGGGTCTTCGAGGACCCGAACGTCATCCACGTGGAAGGCGCGCCGGACGCGCTGCGCGACCTGGAGATCATCAACACGGAGCTGATGTTGAAGGATCTCGATATCGTCGAGAAGCGCCTGAAGAAACTGGAAGCGGAGTCGCGAACCGGAGACAAGGCTGCGCAGAAGGACCTGGAAACCATGAGGAGCCTTTCAGCGGACCTCAAGGCGGGGAAACTGGCTCTGTCGTACCGGAACGAGCCCATCGTGAAGGATCTCCAGCTCCTCACCGCCAAGAAACAGCTTTATCTACTGAACGGCCCGGAAGAAGCAGTATCGAACGAGCTGAAAAAGAGGATCGCGGAATTGGGCGGCGACCATCTGAGTACCGATCTATCCATGCCCGAGGCGGATGCCATCGAGAAACTGGTCCGCAAGGCGTATGCGATACTGGACCTCATTAGTTTCTTCACGACCGGAGAAGACGAGACTCGCGCCTGGACGGTACAGAACGGCGACAAGGCGCCGCAGGCTGCGGGGACGATCCACACCGATTTCGAAAAGAGCTTCATCCGCGCGGAGGTGGTGGGTACGGACAAGCTATTGGAAGCGGGAGGCTGGACGGCCGCAAAACAAAAAGGCTGGATACGTTTGGAGGGGAAAGAGTATGTGGTGAAAGATGGTGATGTTATGGTGATCCGCCACGGATAGACGACGCTGTCGCTAATTGAGATTGCAAAAGACGGCTGTTTCGGGCAGAGTGGGCGTACGGGCAAACCTTTGCGGTGGGCTGGGGAGCCAATCCTCGAAGAACGCCCGTATAGCCCGCAGGCCATCTCGGCCTGCGGGCATATCCTTTTCATGATCAGCCTCACAGAAGGATGGAATACACCTCAGGAGCAAGTCGCGCAATAGAGGGGGAATAATCATCTGACAACTCTACAGATCACTCAAAGTTATCAACAACCACCTGTCATTCCGGCCTTGAGCCGGAATCCAGTACACTGCCAATATAAGGTGCTATTACGTTTACATTCTGGCGAGTCAGAGGAACGGCACGCTCTACATAGGCGTCACCAACGACCTGAAGAGAAGGGTCTGGGAACACAAGCACGACATTCAAGATGGTTTTACGAAGCGCCACGCAGTGCATCTTCTTGTTTATACTGAAGAAACGTCAGATGTACGTGCAGCCATCCAGAGGGAAAAGCAGTTTAAGAACTGGAAACGTGAATGGAAATTAGATCTTATTGAAAGCAGGAATCCGCATTGGAAAGACTTGTACGAAGAACTCTAGCAATCTGGATCCCGGCTCAAGGCCGGGATGACAGGCGCTTTATAAATAAAGAGACAACAGTAAGCATGCTTAACTTCTGCCTTCGAGCGCCGAGCCGAGCGTCTCACCGTCCGCGAACTCGATCTCGCCGCCTTGCGGCAGGCCCCGCCCGAGGCGGCTCATTTTTGCTGCGGCGCCGGCAAGCTCTTTCATGAGGAGTCCGGCGTGAAAGTCGCCAAGGCTCGTCGGATTGAGGCCCAGAATGATCTCCTTGGCCTGCCCGTCCAATTTCTCGCCTATGAACGCCTTCAGTCCTCGCAGGCGTTCTTTCTGCCAGTCCTCCAGGAGTCCGGTCTTCGGCATCTGGCCGAGGATAAGGTAGCGCCCCTTATACTTGCCCGTGTTCTCGAGAGAGATGAGATCGGTTTCTTTTTCCACGATCATGACGATCGATGGATCGCGGTTTGGATCGCCGCAGATGTCGCACAGGCCTTCCTTGTCTCGCGAAGCCTTGGCGGACCGAGAGCCGTTCTCCGTAGTTTTTTCTGGTTTATCCGAAGCGCCGGAAGATTCAAAGATGAAATAACACCGCGTGCAGGTCGCGATGTCCTCGATGCCATGTATCCCAAAGGAGAGGGCCTTGGCGAGGGTCCTGCCTTCCGACACCAGGAAAAAGGCGATGCGCGTCGCCTGGCGCGGACCGATGGAAGGTATCTCCGCGAGTTCTTTTATAAGGCGGCGGAGGGAGGAGGGGATGGAAATCATAAGAGGTATCTGGAATTTGGAATCTGGAATCTGGAGCGAACCACGACAGCAGTCTACCAGATTCTAGATTCCAGTTACCAGATTCTGTCCTTAAAATACCTCTGCGCCCTGTTCCATCTCGCTCTCGCGCCGATCCACTGTCCTGAAGGTGACGGCGTCCACGTCCATCATAAGATCGAGGCCGCCCAGGGGGCCGTTGCGGTGCTTGGCGACATTCACGTGGATAAGGTTCTCGTCCGCACCGCCCTGCATGTCGATCGAGTTCGGGTCCCGTCGCTCGCGCGCCCGGGAGAGGAGTATGACCACGTCCGCGTCCTGCTCGATGGAGCCGGATTCCCGGAGGTCGGAAAGGCGCGGCGTGTGATTGTCGCGCTTGTCCACCTCGCGGGAGAGCTGGGAAAGCGCGATGACCGGCACGTCCAGCTCGCGCGCCAGGGCCTTGATGCCGCGGGAGATCTCCGTGACCTGCTGGACCACGTTATCGGACTTGGTGCGCGGCACGATGAGCTGGAGATAGTCGATGACGATGAGCCCGAGGCCGTGCTCCACCTGCAGCCGCCGCGCCCGGGAGTGCATCTGGAGCAGGGTGGGGGAGGCAGTGTCGTCCACGAAGATGTGGGTGTTCTGGAGACGGTCCAGGGCGGTCTGGATCATCTGCCACTCCGCGTCCTCGTTCACCCTGCCGGTGCGGAGCTTCCAGAGAGAGACGCCCGACTCCGCCGCGATGATGCGGTCCACGACCTGATCCTTGGCCATCTCGATGGAGAAGAAGGCCACCGGTTTTTCCGAGGCCTTGGCGGCGTTCCTTGCGATATCCAGGGCGAAGGTGGTTTTACCGACGGACGGCCGCGCGCCGATCACGACGAGGTCGGACTTCTGGAGCCCGGAGAGAATGTTGTCCAGCTGCTTGAAGCCAGTAGGAACGCCGCGCAGGGTGCCCTTGAACTGGTTAAGCTTCTCAATGCGTTCGTAGGCTGCCTTCAGCTCGTCACGGATGTGCACGAAGTTCTGGCCGTACGTCTTCTGGGAGATCGCCAGGATCTTGTGTTCAATGGCATTCAATAAATCTCCCACGTCATCCGGAGTCTTGAAGGCGTCCTCGGTGATCTCGGCAGAAGCATGGATCAGTTCCCGCAGGACCTTCTTGTCCTTCACGATCTCCGCATAATGATCGGCATGGGAGGCGGTCGTAACCTGGTTCGTGAGGTCGGCGATGTAGCCCGCGCCGCCCACCGTGGCGAGGAGATCCCGTTCCTTCAGCCGGTTCGTGACCGATAGGATATCGATGGGCTGATGCTTGCCGAAGAGCTCAAGCACCACATCATAGATCTTCTGATGCGCGGGCGTGTAGAAATCTTCCGGAACGAGAATGTCCGCCACTTTAATGATGCCGTTCGAATCGATCAAAAGCCCGCCGAGGACGGCTTGCTCGGCGTCCATATTGTGCGGCGGTATCTTGCCGGATGGGGAAGGTTTAGTGGGCATAAGGGGGATAGAATCTGGTAGTTGGAATCTGGAATCTGATGAGAATGTTGACGTGGAGTGTTAGTTTAGTTTCTAGATACTAGATTCCAGATTCTTTCGGGAGAAGGAGCGGGCCTACCGGCGTATCCTCCAGGCTATATCCTAACCCAAGGATTTTTCCCCTCAGCTCATCGGCGTGGACAAACTGTTTATTTCTCCTGGCCTCTTCGCGTGCCTCGGCTATAGCCCGCACCTCTTCCGGTATTTCCGGCTCCTGCAGGACCAGGCCCAGGCTCGCCAGGGACTCGTTCATGAAGAGGATGGCCTCGGTCGCGCTGGCTGCGGAAAGGCCCCAGATGTCCTGATTGGCGTCATTCATGAGCTCGAAGAGGACGGCGAGGGCCTGCGGCGTATTGAAGTCGTCCTCCATGGCAGCATGGAACCGGGCCCGGTACGCGCCGGCATCCAATGCTTTCGCGCCGCCCTTGCCGTTCAGGAGGACCAACTTGCTTGTGAAGGCGGCCATAGACTGCAGGTTTTTCCTTGCTTGGAGGGCCAGATCGTCCGTCCAGTCCATGGGGGAGCGATAGTGCTGCTGGAGGACGGCCATACGGAAGGTCTCCGCCGGGTATTTGCCTAAAAGGTCTTTCATAGTGATGAAGTTTCCCTTGCTCTTGGACATCTTCGCGCCGTCCATGAGGATCAGCCCCGCGTGCATCCATATTTTCACGAAAGGTTTAAGCCCGGACGCGGATTCCTGCTGGGCTATCTCCGCCTCATGGTGGGGGAACTTGATGTCGATACCGCCGCCATGGATGTCGTACTGGGGACCGAAATAGTGCTCGGTGATGGCGGTGTCCTCGATATGCCAGCCGGGGCGCCCCGCGCCGAGCGCGGTCTCCCAAACGGGCTCGCCGGGCTTCGAGAACTTCCATACGCAAAAATCCCCGCGGTTGCGTTTTTTGTCGCTCTCATCGATGCGGCTCACCCCGTCCTCGGCCTGTTCCACCGTGCGGCGCGCCAGTTTACCGTACTCCGGGAAAGTAGTGAGGTCGAAGTACCAGCCGTCGCCTTCGATCTTGTAGACGTTCCCTTTGGCGATAAGAGTCTCTACCTGTTTCACGATCTCGGGAATGTGACCGGTCGCGCGGGCGAACTCCGTGACCGCGTCCGCGCCAAGCGCCTTCAAGACCGCGTAGTAGGCTTCCTCGTAGTCCCTGGCGATCTTGTCCCAGGCGACCCCTTCTTCCTTCGCCCGGGCGATGATCTTGTCGTCCACGTCGGTGATGTTTTGGAGGTAAAACACCTCCACGTCCCGGCTGCGGAGGTACCGGGCGATGATGTCGAAGGCTATGGAGGTGCGCCCGTTGCCGATATGGATATCGTCGTAGACCGTGGGGCCGCAGACGAAGAACTTGAGCGGCCGGCTTTCCGGCAAAAGCTCTTTTTTATCGGAAAGCGTGCTGTAGATGCGGAACATAACTTACAGCTTATAGCTTACAGCTTGCAGTTACAAATGACTCGCTTGCTGGCTTCGACTGCGCAAAGTAGTGCCGTTCAGAAAACCAAGTTTGTCGTGTCATCCCGGAAGCCCAGTGGGGCTATCCGGGATCCAGTATGTGTCGGTGATCCTGGATCCCGGCTCAAGGCCGGGATGACAAGCCTGGATCCCGCATCCCGCCGGAGGCGAGGCCCGCTCTTGGCGAGGTTCATCTTCGGCGACTCACCCTTGGCGAAGCCGTGCTAAAGGGCGGCAAGGCCGGGACGACAAGCTCCGGGCAACGCTCGCGTGACATTGACGATTTATATAAAATAATATATAATGATGCAAGAAGGAGGGTTCTGACCATGTGGCTTCAGAACGGTAAACATCGAGTTTTGACAACACCCCAGGGGGGCTCAATCCTGCAGTGGCAGTACGGCCAGGATTTCATCCTTGGACCGGCTCGCACCGTCGACATCGACGGCAACCTGAAAGTGCGCGGGGAAGCGCACTGGTGCTATCCGAACTTCGGCGCGATTGATCCGGAAGCAGGATGGCATCAGTTCCCCCAGCACGGGTTCTTCCGAAATGCCGTGCTGGATGTCGTGGCGAGTTCGGAGGGAATGGTGCGTTTCTCCCGGCCGTCCGCGATGGCGGATCAAGTGCGGGAAGGCTCACTCATCGATCTCTCCGCCATGGCGGTCCTGACTCCAGGCGGAGTGACGGCGGCGCTTGAGGTGCGTAACCTCGGCGACGCGCGCATCCCGATTTTGCCCGCGTTCCATCCGTACTTCGCCGTACCCGCAGCCGGACTCGTCGTGTCCATGGACGGGCGTCCTGTCGCCAAGTCCATCCGGGGCGGAGCGCAGGGTGTCGGCAGCAAAGCCATCGTTCTCCCGCGTACCGGGGCCGTCGTTGTCGACCTGATTGATGTGGGCATCGTCGAGCTCGGCCTGGATGACGACTGCACGCACATCGTCATCTGGTCGGATCGCCCGTCCGCGTACGTCTGTGTCGAGCCCGCGTTCGGTACGCCGCGGACCTATGGGACCGCTGCCGGCCCGTGGCTCGAGCCCGGGGGAATCAGCATCTGCAAGGTGAATTTCGGGTTCACGCCGGCGTAAGCCGTGCATCAGGAAGCGGGAGATTCAACCCTCCCGCTTTCAGTTTTTCATAAGCAGTGATCAGTAACTGGTAATCAGTAATTAGGAGATAGGCAGATCTTAAGGAGAGCTGTGACCGATCCCAATTACCAATGCCTCTTTACTAATTACTTTACTCAATCACAGCCAGTCGCGGCGCTTGAAGAAGATGCTCAGGGTGATGATGCCGATCACGATGGCGCCGACTATTATCCAGAACCCTTCCGGCCGGCCGGAGAGGGGATTGCCTTCCACCTGCATGGCGAAGATGGCGGCGATGAGCATAAAGGGAAAGGTCAGGAAGGAGAACGCGGTTAGCCGCTTCATCACCTCCGTCGTCTTTGAGTACATGAGCTGGCTGTTGGTGCGCTCGAAGTCGTTCAGCGTCTCCCGATAATCCTCGATCTGGCTCACGATCTTGGAATGCTCGGCCACGAGATCGTTCAGATAGACCCGCGAGCCCTCTCCCCAGACCGCCGGGCCGCGCTCGCGCAGGGAATGGAGCACATTTTCACCCGCCCGCACGATGACGCGATACTCGGAACTATCCCGCTTCACGAAGGATATCTGCCGCAGCACTTCCTTTTCCTTATCCGTGAAGAGGCCGTCGCCCACGCTCTCCACTTTTTCCCGGATATGATGCAGCTGCCGTTCCTCGAAGCGGAAGATGCCGAGCAGTATGGAGTAAAGCAGGTCGAACGGGGTGGCGGCGCTGAAGTTCTGCATGTCCGCGAGGGGAGGCAGGGGCTCGTAATGGACGGTGATGAGCGCAGTAGGGGTGATCAGGAAATCTATCTCCGCCCGCCGGCAGGTCTGCTCGAACGGATTATAAAGAGGGAAGTTATAGATGAAGAAAAGATAGTTCTCGTAGATCTCGAGCCGGGCGCGTACGGAAGGGACCTCCAGCTCGCGGAGGATCACGTTATGGAAGCCGAACTTCGTCTTCAGCGCGGCGAGGTCCTCTTGAGCCGGGTTCTGCAGGTCGATCCAAAGGGCTTTCTCTGGAACCGTTTGGACTTTTCGATTGAGGTCGAGCGCCGTGGCCATGATTCAATTATAGGTTCCGGCGCGCCGCTTGTCCTGTGCATGGCGCGGCCCTTCATCTTTCCTTACTGCTGAGTACGGCATATCTTAAAATAGCCCTTATGGGCTTTGGAGGACCCCATGCCGAAAAAAAGAGAAGTGCCGGTCTTCACACCGGCGGATACGAGCGATGTGAAGGGTTCGACTCTGGCAGGAAGAGCCCAACAACAACGATGGGAAGCGACGAAAGACAGGGATGTCGACCCGTCGCGCCCCCGCAATCTGCCTCATTGAGCGAACGGCCGAGCTAGTCTCGGCCGTACCCATTTCAATATGCATTGAAGTCATTGGCAATCTTGACTAGGGATTGCCAACCCCTATATAATGGGGCCGTATGCATGACCGCAGCTTTCAGATATTAGAGGCCGCCGTGCGGGATTTTATCGAGACCGGGGAGCCCGTCTCCTCCGGCTCGCTGTTTCATGAGTACGAGTTCGGTATTCGTCCGGCCATGATCCGCGCGGAGCTCGCCTGGCTCACCGACGAGGGCTACCTCGAGCAGCCTTACCATTCTGCCGGCCGGGTGCCGACCAACCGCGGCTACGAGTTCTTCGCAACCCGCGTCCTCGAAGAAGAGCGGCCGCAGGCGGTGCGGCAGGAACTCGCTGCGCCGTTCAGCCACGGCGATCTTGCCGATTTCCTGGAGCTGCTTTCGAACCATCTCGGCATCGCTGCAGTGGCGAGCACCGCACGCGGGGAAGTGCGAAAGGACGGCCTGGACGAGCTCATCGGGCGTGTGGAGTGGGGGCCGCGGGAGGAGATCATGCAGATCATCCGCGATTTCGAGTCCATCGAGCGGCGCCTGGCGGCGCTGAAGCGGGACTTCTTCCTGCAGGAGTTCCTGGACGTGTTCATCGGCCGCAAGAGCCCGGTCACCCAGAGCGATGAGCTGGCGGTGATGGGCGCGAGTTACGGCAAAGGCGACGATCGCGTGCTGCTCTTCGCCATCGGGCCGAAACGAATGGACTACGAGAAGGCGGCGGCTATCCTCAAAGGCCTGAAAGACTTAAGCGCATGATGCCAATCCACCAATCTCATGCCAATCTACAAATTGCCAATGTGCGGATTCGCAATTCGCGGATTGGTATAAGATTCGCATATTAGCGTCACATTAATATGGAAGATCAGAAAAACAATAACCCCATCGCTGAAGAGTTAGCCGCGAAGCTCGCGGAAGCGGAAAAGCAACGGGACGAATACCTCCAAGGCTGGCAGAGGGCCAAGGCCGATTATTTGAACTATAAGAAGGAAGCGATCGGGCGCTTGTAGCAGATCGCAATGTACTCCGGGGAAGACCTTATTCGCGAGCTGGTGATCATCCTGGACAACTTCGACCTGGGCTTGCGCGCGCTCGAGAAGGCTGGTGCGGTGGAAAAGGGCGTGTATATGATCCGCGCGCAGATAGAGGACATCGCCAGGCGCCGCGGGTTGGAGAAGGTCCACGTGCAGCCAGGCGACCCTTTCGATCCCAGTATCGCCGAGGCGCTCGCGGAAGGGGAATCCGAGCATCCTCCGGGGACGGTGGCCGAGGAAATCGAGCCGGGCTATAAGCTATACGACAAAATCCTGCGTCCCGTCCGCGTCAAGCTATCCAAAGAGAAAAAACCTGACTAACAACTAACAACTAACAACTAAGAACTAAGAACCATGTCTAAGATAATCGGCATAGACCTCGGCACCACCAATTCCGCGATCGCCGTCATGGAAGGAGGCGAGCCGCGCATTCTTGAAAACACCGAGGGCAACCGCACCACGCCCTCCATCGTCGCGCTCTCCAAGGCGAACGAGCGCCTGGTCGGGCTCCTGGCCAAGCGCCAGGCCCTCACCAATCCCGCGAACACCATCTTCTCGGTGAAGCGGCTCATCGGACGCAAGTTCTCCGATCCCGAGGTCCAGCGGGACAAGGCCTGGCTGTCCTATGAGCTGCGCGCGGCGCAGAACGGCGGCGTGGAAGTAAAAATGGGCGAGCAGTGGCTCACTCCCGAGGAGATATCCTCCTTCGTCCTCGCCAAACTGAAGGCCGACGCCGAGGCGAAGCTCGGCGAGAAGGTGGAAGAGGCCGTGATCACGGTGCCCGCCTACTTCGACGATTCCGAGCGCCAGGCCACGAAGAACGCCGGCGAGATCGCCGGGCTCAAAGTGCGCCGCATTCTGAACGAACCAACCGCGGCCGCCCTCGCCTATGGCCTTGGAGCAGGGAAGCAGCTCCGACGCCCTGGAGGGGTCGGAGTCCCGACCGAAGCGTCGGGAAAGAACGAAAAAATCGTCGTCTACGACTTCGGCGGCGGCACATTCGACATCTCCGTGCTGGAGGTGGGGGACGACACCGTGGAGGTGAAGGCCACCGGCGGTGACACCCATCTCGGCGGCGACGACTTCGACAAGCGCATCCAGGAGTATCTGGTCGTAGAATACAAGAAACAGGAGCGTATCGATGTGTCCAAGGACCCGCTCGCGGTCCAGCGCCTCAAGGAGGCCGCGGAGCGCGCCAAGCACGAGCTCTCGAGCGCCGCGGAGACGGAGATCAACATACCCTACATCTCCTCGGACGCGAACGGTCCCAAGCACTTCCTCATGAAGATGACCCGTGCCAAGCTGGAGAGCCTGGTGCAGGACATGATCGATCGCTCCGTCGAGCTCACCCGCGAGGCGGTGACCGCGGCCTCGCCGAAGGGTGCCGGGTTCCAGCTCTCCGAGATCAACGAGATCATCCTGGTCGGCGGCCAGACCCGCATGCCGGCGATCCAGGAGGCGGTGAAGAAGCTCTTCGGCAAGGAGCCGAACAAGAGCATCAACCCGGACGAAGTGGTGGCGATCGGCGCCGCCGTCCAGGCGGGGATACTCCAGGGCGACGTGAAGGACATCTTACTCCTCGACGTGACCCCGCTCACTCTCGCCATCGAGACCCTGGGCGGCGTAGCTACGCCGATGATCCAGAAGAACACCACCGTCCCGACCTCGAAGACCCAGGTCTTCTCGACCGCGGCGGACAATCAGACCTCGGTGGAGGTGGTGGTGACTCAGGGCGAGCGGCCCATGGCGGCGGACAACAAGGTCCTGGCCCGGTTCCTCCTGGACGGCATCCCGCCCTCCCCGCGCGGCATGCCCCAGGTGGAGGTCTCCTGCGACATCGACGCGAACGGCATCCTGTCCGTGAAGGCTATGGACAAGGCTTCCGGCAAGTCCCAGTCGGTCAAGATCGAAGCGTCCACTTCGCTCTCCAAAGAGGAGGTCGAGCGCCTGAAGCAGGAGGCCGCAAAATTCGCCGAAGAGGACGCGCGCAAGAAAGAGGTGATCGAGGCGAAGAACCACGCCGAGACGCTCGTCTATACCGCGGAGAAGGCGCTCGCCGACGCGGGCGACAAAGTGCCTGCGGACGTGAAGGACTCCATCCAGTCCAAACTCGACGCGGTGAAGAAGGTGAAGGACGGCGACGACAAAGCCGTCATCGACCAGGCGGTCAAAGACCTCTCCGCCGAGATACAAAAGATCGGACAGGCCATGTACAATAAGACCGAAGGACCCGGTCCTTCCACTGACAATGGACAAAATCCCCAGCCTTCTGAACCGGAGCCCGGTCCCGACGAAGGACCTGCTGGCGCAGGTTGAGCCGCAGAAAACGGCCTTGCCGCGCGGCTTCTGGAAGCTCATCGCGCTCGAGCTCATCGCGCTCGGCCTCACGGCCTGGATGGGCCGCTGGCTCGCGGGCTATCTTCACGGCGGCATAGCGCTTGCCTGGCTTCTGCCCGTCGCCGGAGCCACGTTTATTGCCCATGCTTTCGCGAGCGTGTTCAATCCTTTGCGCCCGCGGCGGATCATCGTCGCCCTTCTTCAGATCATCGTCTTCCTCCTCGCGTACCTCAGTCTCGGCGGCGTGCCTCTCAGCCTGGCCAGCTGGGCCGCGGCTGCCGTGCTCGTCTTTTCCGTGTGGGGGGACGAGGCTCTCTGGGCGGAACTTCAGAACCGGTTGCGCCTTTCCTTTATCTCACTGGCCCATCGTAAGATCGCCCGCGCGCTCACCGGCTATCTTCTGGCGGGCATCATCCTTTCCATGCCCGCCTGGCAGGACCAACCCCTGCCCATCCCCGAATCGCAGTTCCGCTCTTTCTACGAGAGTTCGGTGAGGATGGCGGGCGTGCTCTTCCCGGGGGTGAAGCTTGATGCTACGGTGGGAGCTTTCGCGGAAAGCGTGATCAGGAAGCAGGTCCAGGGCAATGGCGGTTTTGAGGCGTTGCCGGGGGACGTCCGGGACGCGCAGATCCGGCAGGCGGCAGAGACCATGATCAGGGACGCCTCCAAGAACCTGGATATACCAATCGAGCACAGCATGCGCTTGGCCGACGTGTTCTACGTGTATCTCGCGAAGAGCATGGCTACGTGGAAATCCCGTCTGGGCGGCAGCTTTACGCTGATCTGGGCCATGTGCGTTTTCATATTCTTGCGTGGCTTGGGGACCCTCCTCGTTTGGGCTGCGGCCCTGGCAGGGGGCCTCTGTTACGGGATCATGATCGCGTTCGGCTACGCGTCAGTGGCGGGAGAGTCGGCCGTCCGGGAGAAGCTGATGCTGACGTAGATGCCCCAAGCGTTATAATCGTTCTAGCCGTTCTAAACGTCGTAGTCGCAGGTCCAGTCGTCTAGAACGCATAGAACGATTACAACGATTAGCACACATATGAAAGACTACTACAAAATCCTGGGCGTAGATAAAAACGCCTCCGACGAGGACATCAAGAAGGCGTTCCGCAAGCTTGCCCACCAGCATCATCCCGACAAGGGTGGAGGGGACGAGGCCAAGTTCAAGGAAGCGAACGAGGCCTACCAAGTCCTCTCCAATAAAGAGAAGCGGGCACAGTACGACCGTTTCGGTACCGCGGATCCGTTTGGCTCCTCCGCCGGAGGCGGACCAGCGGGTGGGTGGCAGAATATGAACTGGGAGGACCCCGGCTCGTGGGCCGGGGCAGGTTTCCCGGGCGGCGTAGATATGGGCGATCTGGGAGATATCTTCGATCTTTTCACCGGCGGCGGGCGCGGGACCCGGACGGTGTCGCACGGCTCGGACCTCGAGCTCTTGGAGGAAATCACTCTGGAGGATGCCTTCCGCGGCGTCACTAAGCCGGTGACCATCGCGACCTGGATCGGCTGTGGCGTGTGCAAGGGTGAAGGCGGGGATCCTGGCGCGGGCACCGAAACTTGTTCCGTTTGCGGCGGGCAAGGCCAGGTGCGGGAGGAGCGTAGGACATTTTTTGGCAGTTTCGCCCAGGTGAAGACCTGTGCCCGCTGCCAGGGCCGGGGCAGCCTGCCGAAGAAGCCCTGCGAGAACTGCAAAGGCAAGGGCCGGGTGCAGGGCGAGCGTTCCACCACCCTCGAGATACTTCCCGGCATCCAGGACGGCCAGTTGATCCAGCTGAAGGGCTTCGGCGAGGCGGGAGAGCGGGGCACGCAGGCAGGCGATCTTTATGTCCGGGTGCGGGTCAAACCACACGCGAAGTTCGCTCGGCAGGCTGACGATCTGGTCGTCCGGCATGAACTGAAAGTGAAGGACATTCTTCTCGGGAAGCCTGTCCTCGTGCCCACTATAGAGGGCGGACAGGCGGAGTTCGAAGTGCCGGCCGGTTTCGACTTGAAGCAGCCCTACCGCATCCCGGGCAAGGGCATGCCGCGCTTCGGGTCGCGCCCTGGCCGGGCAGGCAGCCGCGGCGACCTTCTGGTGGACTTCATCATCAAAGCGCCGAAGAAGCTCGCCGAAAAGGAAAGAAAAGTGCTGGAAGAGGGGGATTAGTGGATTGCTCTATTCCACCGGCGTCCCGCATATTCCATCTAACGATCCTGCGCTTCTACTTCAGCGAATTCCAGAGCGAATCGAAGATAAGAAGCTGCGTGGCGTATATGCCGTCGTCTTCGATGATGAGGCCGTGCGGGACGCCGTCCTGATTCACCGATATCATCGCTACCTTTCCGGCGTAGATGAGCGTGTAGATCGGCGTACGCTCATCTTTCGTGAGCCATTTGCGTTTGTCTCGGCCTTGCATCTCGCCGCCGGAGCCAATGGCTATCGCGCGCACTGCAATCTTCCGCCGAATGCGCTCTTCAGTGAAGCTCGGAAAGGCGTTCTTCTGGTAAAGATATGGCCGGATCGCGGACGATGAATATGCGGCATACTCCTTCTGCGGCAGTTGTTCCGTCGCATCGAGCACGTCCTCGAGGATCGTGCGGAGACCGGTGTATCCTTTATAGTACTTTACGGCCGGGCTGTTTCCTGCCGGCCGGGTGAGCGCATGGAGGTAAGGGAGAAGGTCTCGTATGTCCGCTTCGGCGCGTTCGATATCCTGCTTCTTCCGCGCAAGAAGATTCAAAAGCGCCTTGGGTTCTTCAGCAACAAAGTGTTGACGGGTCTCTTTATGGTAGTAGGAAACCAGTCCTTTTTTTTGGAGTTCTTTTAACGCATCATGCGTCGTTCCGCGATTCACGCCCGCCTGTTCGGCGATCTTCCGGATGGCTGAAGGTCCGAGCGTGAGCAGGGCAAGATACACCGCCACTTCCTTCGGGTTCAGGCCCAGCCCCTCGAGGCCAGCGTGAACATCTTTTTCATTGCTCATGGTAATGATTGTTACCGCAAAGGTAGAAATTTGTCAAAGCATTTATTGACAGGTTTGAATTTCTGCTTCAAATATATCCATTTTTTTGTCATAAATCATGTCAAAGAAAGCGTTGACTTTATTTGCTTCAATATATACTCTCCGGGGTAGGAACTAGGAGCGGGAGGAGTGGGGTATATGCCCCTCTCCTCGATTTACAACCGAAAACCGGAAAGGACGAGTGAGATGAGAACACGGGTGATCATTCCCGCAGCCGGGAAAGGCACGCGCATGAGAGCATCCCTTCCCGGTCGTATCAGGGAGGAGACGGCAAAGGCGCTTTGTGAAGTGAGCGGCCGGCCGATGATTGTCACGCTTCTCGAGACAATCCTCGAGGCGCGGGTCGATCCGAAACCGGTCGTCGTCGTGAGCGAGGAAACGGGAGCGGAGGTCAGAGCTGTTCTTGGCGAATCGTGCGAGTATGCGGTTCAACAGGAGCGGCTCGGGACGGCGCATGCCGTCGCGTGTGCGGAACCGATTCTCAGGGGCCGGGCCGACACGGTGATGGTCTTTTACGCCGACATGCCCTTCGTCGCGGCATCGACGATCCGCAGCATCTGGGAGGCGCACGTGCGTGCGCTGCCTGTCATAACGATGGGAACAGTGACCGTCCCGGACTTCGAAGACTGGCGGCACTGCCTCTCCACCTACGGCAGAGTGGTGCGCAGTCACGAGGGCATCGTGCAGAAGATCGTTGAGATGAAAGACGCCGCGCCGGCCGAGCTCGAAATCAAGGAGGTGAGCCCCTCATTCTTCTGCTTCGACGCAGAATGGTTGTGGGAGACCCTTCCGAGGATCGGGCAGGGCAATGCGCAAGGTGAGCGGTACCTGCCGGACCTCGTGGGTATCGCGATCGAACGAGGGCGGCCCGTCGAAACGGTGGATGTCCCTCCCATCGACGCGATCGGCATCAACACGTTTGATGAGCTGACCCTTGCGCAGGGGCTCGACGAACGGCGTGCGGAAGGAGGATCGGAATGAATTTCGATGCGCTCATTGGATTCTCGGCGAATCCTGAAGTCGTGGGGGTGTACGACTCGGCGTGCGATCGCGAGAAACTCCCACTGCTCGAGTTTCGGGTGGACCTGTCGGGGGCTGCGGCGGACGTCGCCACCGCGCTCCAGAAGCTGGGGCGTATGCCGCACCTTATGGGTCTGACGGGAACCGACCACAGCGATGAGGACGCCCTGTTCCAAATAGCACTTGAGAAGGCGCGGTTGTCGTTCACTCCCGTGCGCGTTCTCGATCGCACGAGCATCGCCTTTCTCCCCGTGGACAAGACGTCCAGGCCTCGGGTTGCCGGCCGTACAGGAACGGTGACCAGTCATGCGGCAACCCCGATTGTTACGGGAATTGCCAATGGGCACAAGGGCGCATGGCGAGTCGCCACAGGGGTGCGCGTTTCTGACGTGGAATTTGCGAGCTCGCTGTACACGGACGCTGAGCCCGGGAAGCGAGTACTGAGCCCTCACCACACCGCGTGTGCAAGCAAGCTCCACGGCTTCGATGAGCTCCTTCGCAGCGCCGACCTGTTCGTCCTCAACGAACAGGAATGGAAGTGGATCGGAGGCGGAGCAGTGCTCAGCGATTTCCACTGCTTTGGGCCGAAGCTCATCATCGTCACTCAGGGTGAGAGCGGTGGGATGTATTCGCTCCGCGGCAGGCCGGGGGAGTTCCACGCGGCACAGTGTCCCGACAAGGCAATCTCCTCCGTGGGGGCAGGCGATTGGTTTCTCGGCGCGCTCGTTCACTCCTTCCTGGAGCATGAACGCCACGTAGGAAACATCGATGTCTCCATGCTGGAGAGCTACCTTGCATTTGCGGCGAAGGTCGCCGCCAAAAAGGTCACCATGCCGGGCGCCGCGAATGGTCCGACGCTCGAGGAAGTCTGAGATTCAAGCGGTGATTCAATGAGAGAGGACGGCGATCGCCGTCCTCTTTTCAATTTTGCGAAATAATGCGCTTGAGCTCGGAAAGCGTGGCGATACTGGAAAGGGACAGATGACCGGCGTCCAGAGGGGAAAAAGGAGAAAAAAGAATGCAGTGCAGGTTTGGGAAGGAATTCTGGACCGCTTCCGTTTCGGAAATGAGGTCGTTCACGAAATAGCTTCCTTCGGGGACGGCCATCCTTCTCAGCTCTTGGATCTTCCCGTCCGACGTGGGAACGACGCGAATTTCATCGAAAAAGGGCGCAAGACCCGTTTGGCTAAGTTTTGTGCGTTGAAAACGCTCAATACCCTTCGTGAGGAGCGTGATCCGGAACCCTCTTGCCCGGAATTCCCCGAGAACCTCTTTCGCATCCGTCACGAGGTGTTTCTCAAATGAAGATGAGAGGAACGCATGTATCTTCTCAAGCGAGGCAATCTTTTTTTCATGCATGAGGTCCTCAGCGTGCCAGAGCATGTCGTAATTTCCTTCATGAGCCTTCATGAAAGCACTGGTCGACGAAACGATGGCTGCTTCGTCAAGGCCGCACGCTTCGAACGTGGCGATCATATCTTTCCGAAGCCCAACGGTATCGAAGAGAGTATGGTCGAGATCGAAAATGAAATACCTGTTCATGGATCAGTTGCACCTGAAGTATACCCGATAGAAAACAAGAGGTGCATGCGTGAGCGCATGCACCTCCCTCATTGTAATGAGAGGGCCCCCGTGTACTTACCTGCTTGGTAATGACCAGAGAGCCTGCAAGGTCTTCGCGACCCCTGCCTCGAACATGACGCGCGGTTTCCAGCCGAGCACGCGCGCGGCCCTCTGGGGGTCGAGCGAGATGCGCATGATCTCGCCCGGCCGGTGGGGCAGGTAACGCGGCTCTCCTTCGTAACCGAAGAACCTGGCGATGGTGTCGAACACCTGCCGGTCGGTGACCTGCCTGCCCGAGGCAAGGTTCATGGTGGCGCCATGGCCCTTGGTCAGGGCGAGGACGTTCGCGCGAGCTATGTCCTCCACGGAGATATAGTCGCGGGTCTTCCTGCCATCGCCGAAGATGACTGGTTGTTCGCCGTGCTGCAGAAGGCCGCCGAAGATCGCCACCACCCCTCCTTCGCCTTGCGGGTTCTGGCGAGGACCGTAGACGTTGCCGTAACGGAAAATGACGAATCGCATGCCGAAGAGATCCGCGTAATAGCGGATGGCAGCCTCATCCATCACCTTCGAAAGGCCGTACGCCGACAGCGGCTCGAGCGGAGCCGATTCCGGAGTCGGATTCCTTTTCCGGACGCCGTAAGCCGCCGCCGTCGAGGCGAAGATGAACCTCTTATTGCGCACGCCGGTCACTTTGCCGAAGGCTTGCAATACATTCACGGTGCCGACCACGTTGACCGCGAAGGTAGGCGTCGGGTTCACCACGGAATTCGCCACTTCGGCGATCGCGGCGTGATGGCTGACCACCTGCGGACGTTCCCTCTCAAAGATCCGGGCCCGGGCCCCGGGGTCTTCTATGTCCGCACCGTAGAATATAGCCTTGCGGTTCACGTTGCGGCGAACGCCGCTGTGAAGATTGTCGACCACAGCGACGTGATGGCCGAGCTCCATGTAGGCATCTACGACGTGGCTTCCGATGAAACCCGCCCCTCCCGTTACTAAGATTCTCATGGTTTTTTCAACTCCTCCTTCAAATTTCCTTGCCCGGATGAACCATACTATGAAAATAATCCCTGGGCAATGCGAAGCTGTTCTGGCGTATTCACACCGATGCATTCCCGCGGCTCTATAGCTACCGAGCCTACGGGATGGCCCTCCTCGACGGCAAGACGGACCAGATCGGTCAGATAGTATTCGCCCTGAGCATTCCGATTCTTGAGCTGTGGCAGGCTTGCCCAAAGCCATTCAGCGTTGAAGCAAAAGAAGGAAGGATTGACCTCTTTTATATCCAGCTCCTCGGGCGAGGCATCCTTGCGTTCGATGATGTCTACGATGGTACCGTCCTCATCTCGTATCACTCTGCCGAAGTCGTAGAGGATCGCATGCCACCCTTCGTAGGCGGGGACTTCCGTGGTCATCATGGTCAGCACCGCACCGCTCCTTGCATGTGCATCATGGAGCTTGCGGATGGTCGCGGCCGTCACGAACGGCTGATCGCCGTAGAGGACGATCACGGTGTCCGCTTTGCCGGCGAGCGCGGCTTCGGCGGCTCGCACCGCATGGCCGGTACCATGCTGTTCCATCTGCACGGCGTACTCGTAGCCGGAACCCAAAGCTGCGCGGAGTTCTTGTTCGTTATGCGGACCAACGACAATCACCGGCCGGGAATCAAGGCCGGACTCCCGCACGGCCTGGAGGAGGTGCAGGATCATGGGTTTCTCCTCGATCTCGAGGAGTACTTTGATGGCACCTTGCATGCGCGTGCTCTTGCCGCCGGCAAGGATAACGATGCGGGTGGACATAGGATTCGTAGGATACACGAGGATAAAGAAGACGGGAAGAAGAGGAGGGAAGCATCGCTGCCTCGGGAGGGTCCTCACGATATGCGTAGGTCATCCTCCGCCGCGTGCCCCCACCAGGGATCCGCCTGGGCGCTTCGCTAGGCATTCCCTGAATATCCGTTGCCTTCGGCAACTGCAACTATTGAAGTCAGAACTGGGACCATCTCCTTATCGCAGGCAGCGAAGTGCCATATGAATAAGCATATCCTTATTTTCCTCTTTGTGCCCCCACCAGGATTCGAACCTGGGACCATCTCCTTAAAAGGGAGCTGCTCTACCAACTGAGCTATAGGGGCACAAAGAGGAAAAAATCGAAGCTTATTCATATGACAACGAGCGAACCTGCGAGCCCAAAGGGCAAAGGGAGCTGCTCTACCAACTGAGCTATAGGGGCACGCGGCGGACAATGAGCGCTACAGGGAGATGAACGGGAGGAATTGAGCTTATAAACAGGAGAAGTATAGTTCGGCAAGGGCCATTTTTCAAACATAAATGCCGCTTTCATACAAATTCGCCCCGTTCGAGACAGCCAAGCGAGGTGTTTCTGTGGATAGTCTAAGTATTTGAAGATCATAAGATATATCAGTAGCTATGCTTTCGTTCGCGGAAGCGCTGTACTAGGCACGAACCCCTGATAACTATCGAATTACAAGCGCTGCCTGTCTCGAATGGGGTTCATTTACTTTTTACGAGCTTCGTGTTTAAATAGACAACACTTACGCGTCCCGTGGGAGGCGCGATCCAGACCAACCATGATCCTCAAGATTCTTTTTGCGGTAAAAGGCCGTCAGCTTGCCGGAACGCTCTGCGTTTCGTGCCTCTAACCGGGATGCGAGGGAACAAGGGACTCCTGTTCGCGCTTATCGTGCTCCTCGCCATCGCTGCGGGGGTTTTTGTGTATCCCAAGGGCTTCGGCGCGAAGTATCGTCCCTGGCGGCTCGGCCTCGACCTCGTCGGCGGCAGCCACCTGGTCTATAAGGTGGATCTCTCCAACGTGCCCGCTTCCGACCAGGATTCCGTCCTGAACGGCCTCCGGGACGTGATCGAGAAGAGGATCAACAACTTCGGCGTGGCCGAGCCGTACGTTTACATCGCGAAGTCAGGCAATGAGAACAACCTTGTGGTAGAACTCGCCGGCATCAAGAATGTCTCCGATGCGGTGAAAGAGATCGGCGCGACGCCATTCCTCGACTTCCGCGAAGTGAGCAGCGGGGTGAGCACGAGCACCTCCACGCCGGGCGCCGTCGATTATACCTTCACTCCGACCGACCTGACCGGCCGCTACGTGACCGGGGCGGCGATGTCCTTCGACCCGACCACTAATTCGCCGCAGGTGGACATATCTTTCAACGACGAGGGCGCGAAGATATTCGAGGCGCTGACCGAGAAGAACATCGGGAAGCCTTTGGCTATTTTCTTGGATAACGAGCTGATTGAGATGCCGACCGTGCAAGGCAAGATCGCCGGCGGCAAGGCGCAGATCACCGGCCGGTTCACCCTCGATGCGGCCCGGGAGCTCGTGGAGCGCTTCAACGCGGGCGCGCTGCCCGCGCCGGTGACCCTTGTCGACCAGTCCACGACGAGCGCTACGCTCGGCAAGGATTCCCTGCGCGCCGCCATCATCGCGGGCATCATCGGCACCCTGCTCGTCATTCTTTTCATGCTCATCTACTACCGTTCGCTCGGCGTCTTCGCCGCAGTCGCCCTCCTTATCTATATTGCCCTGACTCTGGCCGTGTTCAAGCTGGTGCCTATTACCCTGACTCTCGCGGGCGTGGCGGGCTTCATTCTGACCATAGGCATGGCCGTGGATGCGAATATCCTGGTTTTCGAGCGCGTCAAAGAAGAGATGAAGCGGGGCCTTACCCGGAGTGCCGCCATGCACGAGGGTTTCCGACAGGCCTGGCCGTCCATTCGCGACTCCAACAGTTCCACGATCATCACTGCCATCATCCTCTACTTCTTCACTACGAGCTTCGTGCGGGGCTTCGCGCTGACTCTTTTCCTCGGCGTGGTCATCTCCATGTTCACCGCCATCACCGCCACCCGGCTAATGCTCGACGTGTTCGCAAGGGACCGCAAGCAGAATCTAGAATCGAGAATCTAGAATCTACATGCAAACCTCGATATCCAACATCAGATTCCAGATTCCAGATTCTAACTACTATCCTCATGCTTAACATCATCGGCCATCGCAGGAAGTTCATGGTGCTCTCTATCATCCTCGTGGTCGCGGCGGCGGCTGCCGTCGGCGTCTTCCGGTTCCGCGAGGGCATCGACTTCAAGGGGGGAGTGAGCTGGACGTTCCGGGCCGATAATCCCGATATGGCCGCCGTCCGCTCCATGATCGCGGATACGATCGATAACCAGGACGTGCGGGTGACCCAGGACGGCTCCGGCGCGATCATCGTGCGCATGCCTCCTATCGACGAGACCAGGCACGCGGAACTCCGCACGATGCTCAGCACGGCCTATGCGGGCTTCGACGAGCTTTCCTACCAATCCATCGGTCCGACCGTCGGCGCCGCAGTCCGCCGCCGGGCAATCATCGCGCTCATACTGGTCCTGGTCGGCATCTCCCTTTACATCGCCTTCGCCTTTCGCAAGGTGTTCCGTCCCGTAAGCTCCTGGAAGTACGGTTGGATCACCCTGATCACCCTGGTCCATGATGTCATCATCCCCGCCGGCGTGCTCGCCATCCTCGGCCGTTACCAGGCGATCGAAATCGATACCAACTTCCTGGTCGCCCTCCTCGTAGTGATGGGTTTTTCCGTACACGACACGATCGTGGTTTTCGACCGCATCCGGGAAAACCTCCTGAAGGAAAGGTCGAAGTATTCGTTCGAAGAGCTTGTGAACCGCAGCGTGAACCAGACCCTGGGCCGCTCTATAAATACGTCACTGACCCTGATCCTGGTTCTCCTCGCGCTCTACTTTGCCGGACCGGCCTCGTTGCACTACTTTATCCTGACCCTGCTCGTGGGCGTGACCACGGGCATCTACTCGTCCATCTTCGTAGCCAGTCCTTTGCTCATCATCTGGCAGAACTGGTCGGAGAAGGGCAAAAGGAAATAGGGTATAGAGTTTCGATACCCCATACCCGAAACCCTATACCCTGACCCCTAGACCCCTTGTTGAGATATCCCCATTGACACCTCACCCCAGATTTGACATATTAATATAAACCATAGTATAATACCGACGTTGAACCAATGAACCAATTTACCCCCAAAACCTTGGAAAATCTCCTTCAGGGCCTGGCCGACCGGCAGCGCAAGGTAGTCATGGGCCGTTTTGGCCTGGAAAATAAGGGCAAATCAATAAAGCAGACCCTCGAGGCGATCGGGAGGTTGTTTAGCATCACCCGCGAGCGGGTACGCCAGATCGAGGCTGCGTCTCTTCGGACCATCGCCGAAAACGTCAAGGAGAACTCCCTGGCCCAGAACCTGATCCGGGACGCAAAGAAGATATTGAAGGATGCGGGCGGCGTCATGCGCAAAGATGCTCTCATTGATATGCTGTCGAAGGCCTACGAGGGCATCACGGAAAACTACATCGCCTTGCTCTTGGCCGCCTCGCATGCGTTCGAGGTCCATCCCGAGGACGACCAGTTCCGGGCGTTTTATTTCGCGGACAAGGAGGCTCTGAAGAAAGCCGAAGGCTTCATCTCCCAGTGGGTGAAACAGCTTCGTACCAAGAAGACGGCCATCCTGAACGGCACTTACCACGCGGAGTTCAAGGACTTCGTGAAAGGCAAGAGCCTGCCCATCGAGCACGCCGAGAACTACATGGCGGTGTCCAAACTGATTCATATGAACTCCTTCAGCGATGTGGGCCTCACGGAATGGTCGGAAGTCAATCCCAAGACGATCCGCGACCGCATCCACCTCGTTTTGCGCAAGAAGAAGGAACCGGTCCATTTCACCGATATCGCGAAGCTCATCAACGAGGCCAGGCTTGACCACCGCACCGCCCTTGCCTCCACCGTCCATAACGAGCTCATCAAGGACCCCCGTTTCGTACTGGTAGGCCGCGGCTTCTACGGCCTGGCCGAACATGGCTACGAGCCGGGCACCGCACAGGAAGTGATCTCCCGCATCCTGAAGCGCAACGGCCCGATGAAATCCGGCGAGATCGTGCAGGCCGTCCAGAAGGAGCGCCTTTTCAAGCACAACACCATCCTGGTGAACCTGCAGAACAAGCAGCTCTTCGAGCGGCAGACCGACGGCACTTACAAGATGCGCGAGGCTTAAGCCGAACCGAGGACACGATCTTTTGCCCCGCCCCGCACCATATGGTGCGGGGCGGGGTGTTTTTACTTGGAAGGAAGGCTGGAAAGTAATATAATCAACGGATATGCTTGAGTTCATCTGGGATTTTTGGAGCCATACCTGGTTCATATGGGTCTTCGCGGTCCTTCTTCCGTTCACCGAGAGTATCTGGACCGCGTGGCGGCAGAAGCACTTCGAACACAACATAAAATGGGCCATGCTCGAGATGTTAATCCCTCGGGAGATCGTCACGAGCCCCAAGGCCATGGAACAAGTGCTCCTCCAACTCCATTCCTTCAAGAACTATCCCGCCAACGTCAAGGAGAAATACTTGCTAGGCGAGGTCACCCGGTGGCACTCCTTCGAGATAGTAGGCATCGACGGCGAGGTCCATTTCTATATCCGCACGCCTATGGATTACCGCGATATCGTGGAGGCCGCGCTCTTTGCGTACTATCCCGACATCGAGATCGAGGAAGCGGAGGATTACATGAAACGGTTTCCCAAGACCATCCAGGCCCTCTACGGCGAGAGCTATCGCATGTGGGGAACGGAACTGCGGCTCGAGAAGAGCGCGGCCTATCCCATTCGCGATTACACCCAGTTCGAATCTCCGGACGAGAACAAGGAATACGATCCGATCTCCGGCATCATCGAGTTGTTCAGCAAGCTGAAGGTGGGACAAATGGCTGCGATCCAGATCCTGGTCCAGCCGGCCGCATCCCCCCATGACAAGCACGAGATCGAGGAATATAAGCAGGAGGTGGTGAAAGTTCGTGAAAGAAAAGGGGAAGCCGCGCATGCGGCCGCTCCCAAGCTGAAACTGAAGTTTCATGGCGGCATCCTGCCTACCCTTGAACCTCCTTCACCGGAAGAAGAGGCCGGCCTCGGCAGCACCCTCAAGAAGGCCATCATGACCCGCACCCCGGGCGAGACGAACATCCTGGAAGCCATGGAAGAGAGCCTGGCCCAGCCCATGTTTAACACGATCATCCGCTACATCTACGCATCGCCCTTCGAGTTCTACTCGGAGCACCTTCCCCGCCGCGCTATTTTCGGCGCCTTCAACGCCTATGGCGCGACCAACATCAATGCCTTCAAGCGCAATAGCAAGACCCAAACCCGCGGCAAGATGTGGGAATGGCCGTTCATTTTTCCGGACATCCGCAAAGAATACCGCCGCCAGCGTATTTGGTATGATTTTCGCAACCGCGAACTGCCGCCGCACAATACAATCGGCCGCCTGTTTATGTCCTACATCTTCAGCTGGCACTTCGGCAGTAAAACGATGCATCTCAGTCCCCGTTCCCTGGCCACGGTGTGGCACCCGCCCACACACGCCATCCTGACCGGGCCGCATATCCGGCGCATCGAGAGCAAGAAGATGGGCCCGCCTGCCGGCGTGGAGATTTACGGCGCCGAGGATCAAATAACCAAATTCCAGTAGATATCCGATCCTATGGCAGAGTTCCTCGAACCGGTCTGGCCTCTTTATAGTGCCGCGCGCGTGCTCCTCATCGCGCTCAGCATGGCCTTGTTTTTTGCAAGCATTTTTGCCGGAGTGGAACTATGGCATTATCGCCCGCGCTTCGTGTATGACCCGCGCAAGCCCGCCCCGGGCCATAAGCGCAAAAAAGCCGCGGGCCCCTCGCCTTGGGAATCCTGGCAAGTCATTCGCGCCAAGGCGGAAACCGGCACCCAGGAGGGCATCCATATCGCGATCATCGAGGCGGACGGATTTGTGGACAGTGTTCTAAGGCAGCGCCATTACAGCGGCGAGACCTTCGCCGACCGCCTGGCCCAGATCAAGCCGCACAGCATGGAAACCCTGGACCGGCTCTGGGACGCCCACCGCATCCGGAACGACATCGTTCATACGCCTGGCTTCCAGGTGCCCGCGGATACCGCGCGCATTGCCCTCAACAACTATGAGGCCTTCCTGCACGAACTGGGAGCCCTGTCCGCTCCGGCTAAGTCCGGCATCTACCACGAGGAAAAGAAGGTCGAAGAGAAAGATGACGACGAGGAGAATTCGGAGAGCCTCAAAGAACCCGATTTTTAATCTAACCAGCAGACCATTCCATGGCCCGATCAAGGATACAGATCATCCAGTATGCCCCGCCCCCGCCGGAACTTCCGGTGTACGGCAAGGACGACCCGAAGGACATTTCCTATTTCGGCCGCACCAACTACGTGGCGGCGCTGGAGGAAAAGAAGTTCATCTTCGGCATCAAGCGCGTCGACCGCCGCCGGCACCTTTACATCATCGGCAAATCCGGCGTCGGCAAGACGAAGCTCCTCGAGCTCATGATCCGGCAGGACGTCGCCTACGGCCACGGCCTCTGCCTCATCGACCCGCACGGCGACATCATCGAGGCGACCCTGGAGTTCGTTCCGGAAGACCGCATCGAGGACGTGGTACTCATCGACCCCACCGATTTCAAATATCCTTCCTCGTTCAACCCGCTCGCGAACGTGGATCCCAACTTCAAGCACCAGCTGACCCAGGGCCTCATCGAAGTGCTCGAGAAACAGTTCGGCGCGAACTGGACGCCGCGCCTGGAGCACGTGTTCCGCTTCACTACGTTGGCCCTCCTCGACTATCCGCATGCCACTATGCGCGGCATGATCTCTATGCTCACCGACAGGAACTACCGCCAGAAGGTGGTGGAGTACATCACGGACGACATGGTCAAGCGCTTCTGGGCGATCGAGTTCGCGGACTGGTCGGAGAAGTTCGACACCGACGCCATCATCCCGCTTGTCAACAAGCTCGGCCAGTTCCTGTCCGACCCGATGCTCCGGAATATCTTCGGCCAGAAGGAGAACAAGATCGACCTGGAGAGCCTCATCAACCAGAAGAAGATCATCCTCATCAACCTCTCCAAAGGCAGGCTGGGCGAGGAGAACTCCAGCTTCTTCGGCGCCATGTTCCTCACGAAGATCAAGCAGGCCGGCATGGCCCGCGCCACCATGCCGGAGAAGGACCGCCACGACTTCTACCTCTACGTGGACGAGTTCCAGAACATCGTGACCGAGACCTTCGAGAACATCCTGTCCGAGGCCCGCAAATACGGCCTCTGCCTCACCGTGGCCCACCAGTATGTGGGCCAGCTCATCCCGCGCGTGCAGGCGGCCGTGCTCGGGAACGTCGGCTCCATCGTCATCTTCCGCGTGGGCGGCGAGGACGCGGTCAAGCTGAAGCCGGAGATGGCACCGGTCTTCGAGGTGAAGGATATGATCAACCTTGGCGTCAGGGAGTTCTTCATCAAGATGACCATCGACGGCGAGTCCTACGATCCGTTCTCGGCGGAAACGCTGAAGATCATGCCCCCGCCGCATCGCTCCTTCAAGGAGGAGATCCTGGCCGCCTCCCGCCGCAAGTACGCGATTCCAGCCGACTCGGCGAAGAAGCTCATCCAGGAAGAGGAATCCACCATCCTGCGGAGCGCCCAGGAGAAGGCCATCATCGAGGGCAAGAAGCCCGGCGAGGTGGAAAAGGCTCCGGAACCATTAATCTGAGCCGGGCTAGCAACCTTCCTAAAGACATGAAAACGTGCCTTAATATATCTTATGCAGGCGCTGGCACGGCGTATCAAAAGCTCCTTATCGCAGGGAGGTAGTGCTATGCACGCGGGATCGCGCACGACAGGACCTCTCATGGACAGAACGACGATCGAAGAAAAGATGGCTGAGCTTCAGAGCCTGCTCGTCCAATATCGGAGCAGTCTGGGCGGCCTGGAGAAAGATCTCCTCGCGGTTATCAGTGAATACCACGCCGCTCTCAAAGAAGAGCGGTTGCGCGAGCTAAAAAAAGACCTTACGCCCGGCTCGTGACGAACGAAACAAAAAAGCCTCTGGATTCCATCGGCGAAATTCCGGCCGGAACCGTCGAAGGCGCTTCGGAGCGAAAACTCGACGAGCGAACGCTGCAGGAAGCACTAGAGCGTGCCGGTGTGGAAGTGGAGAGCGAGGGAGCGAGGGTGCTGGATGAAGCCGAGCGCCGCGCCGCGCCGCCGTCCTCGATAGTCCTGGATCCCTCCAAGGTGGAAGCGATCCGCGAAGAAGGCGGTTTCGGAAGCCGGATTCAGGGGCTCCGGGATATGATTTCCGGTCTCGTTCAAGCGACCAAAGACAAGATCGCGGCGATCGCGAAGAATAGGGAGGAAGGGAGGCTCATATCGGAGGTCAAATCGCAGAGGGTAGAAAACCCTCAGCGCGTTGCCGAGCTTGGGCGTTATTTGGAACGGCAGGCGGTCGAGAAGCACTCCGAGACATTCTCCGATCGGGAACAAGGTCAGCAACGAGCCGAAGCGCAAGCCGCCAAGCTGCGCTCGGAGGGTTACTCCGTTTCGGCAATACCGTATGGAGCAACGAAAGATTATATCGCGACCAAAGAAACGCCATACGTCTTCAGGCCAAAGGAATCCCAGGTCCTGGTACAGCATCTTGCCGATATGGCCGCGGCATCACCCAATGCGATACGGGTATTCGAAGCGCTCCAGGGCTTCGGTTTCCGCCTCGAGCTTCAGGGTTTCGGCGCCTCAAGCGGCGCTGTCCTGAACGGTGCCCAGGGGTTAAAAGAGCTGGTCAGGGAACCGAATGCCGCCGCCTTCCTGGAGCGGTTGAGCGCTTTGGGTCCCGAAACCGTGACGCGCGAGTTCACCGGTCACTTGGGAAAGGACGAGACATTTCGGCGGCTCGCCCAGCTTGCGAAGAAAGAGGCAGAACATCCCTTCCTTGCCGAATCCGGACCTGCGTTGGCCCGGGTCGCGGAAGCCTTCGGCCATCCTTTGGAGCTCAGCAATCTCGAGACCTGGGCGCGCCTCGCGGAAGATGAGGCGGTCTTGGAGATACTGCCAAGCCTCGTGGACAAATACGGAAAGGCTGTGGGCGAGACCGGCCGTTCCGGCTACGGCCATGAATTGCAGGAAAAGACGATTATCAAAGAAGTCGCGACGCTTAAGGACGCCAATGTGGCGGGGGAGTTCGCGGCTCTGATCAAGGCCGGTTTTCCGGCGAACGCCCTTGGCTACATGGACGGCAACGCGCATTCGACCGCAACGAGGAACATCAAGCGGGCGGTTGAGGCATTTGCGGAAACGCCGGGTTTGCAGGAGCTGATGCGCGGTATGGTGGACGTGTTCGGCATGAGGGATGTTGTAGATTCGAGAACGCTCGCGCAATGCAAGGAGTTCCTGAATGACGTGCCATCAGCCCCCGCCGCACTGTCGCTCCTTGCGCGACGAGGTATCAAGACCCGTCCTGAAGACAATAGATACCTTCTCGAGCCATCTGCGCGTCAGGACATCCGCAAGACGTTTGATGCCATGGCCGAACCGGACTTCGAGGCTTTTATGACCCAGTGCCAGCAACTCGGCTACAGGTTCGGAGAGGATGACTTTCTCCCGTCTTATCGCAATGATGCCCGGTTCAACGGGGTTGTTCAAAATTATCAGAACGAGGCGTTCCGATCCGCTCTCGGATCCGAAGAAGGTCAGGCTCTTAGCGCCTACCTCAAGGTGTTCGAGATGCCCTCGCTGCGGTGGTACGGCGAGATCGTAGTGGAGATGCTTGCGATCCCGGACGCACTGGCCACCATGCAGAAACTGGAGAAAGCATACGGCTACCGCTACGCCGCGGCGAGCGATCAGATAGGCGAGGCGTATAAGCTTACCGAGGCCTTGAAGGACCAGGAACTGTGCCGGAAGCTCGTCGACCCGTCCATGGTGCGCATCTTGAGCGGTCAGGCAGGCTTCGACATCAAGTTCTCCATGCTCGACGCGAAGCGCCAGGTCGCCCTCCTTGAAAAACCTTCGACGAAAGCCGTCCTGGAGGACGCCGAAGCCATAGGTTTCGCGAAGGAAATATTGGGATCGAGCACGAGTCTGAAGGATATCATTGGATTGGCGCAATGCGATCCGTCGCTCCGCCCGCTCCTTAGGAGGATGGTCACAGAGTTCCATTATTCGCCTCTGGTGCTGGATCATGAGGACGAACAGGGAAATCCGAGCTACACCCTTTACGAAGAAGGGACATTGAAGCGCCTGCGCGACGATCCCACTATTCTCGAGGTTCAAGGCAGGCTGAAACAGGCCGGCTTGGAGAAGAATCCGATGCATTGGGCCCCGGAACTTCGCAAAGCGGCCGATCTGGATCTCGTTGCTCTTTTTGAGCGCTATGCCGGGTCACCCGGCACTTTGCAGATGATCTGGCAGAACATGGAGGCCATGGCGGAACTGAGGTCCCTCTATCCCGACAAGGTCGAGACGTATATGGAGATCTT
Source organism: Minisyncoccota bacterium (assembly GCA_025449695.1). Classification (GTDB taxonomy): domain Bacteria; phylum Patescibacteriota; class Minisyncoccia; order UBA6257; family 2-01-FULL-56-20; genus JANWIW01. The sequence continues at coordinate 44,116 of JANWIW010000029.1, forward strand.
CCAGAAGGTCGCCGACTCTCCCTCGCAAGAGGTGCAGCGGCTGAAGGACCAGCTCCTCTCCCAGCTCCTCCGGTCAGAACATCCGGTCGAAGACTATCAGAAGATAGAATCCATTTTCATCAAGAACAATGTTCCTACCGTCGGCAAGGTGTTCAACGTGTTCCAGGTGCTCTACGACTCCGGCCGCGTGGACCAGATACTGAAGGGCAATACCAGGTTGAGCCCGGTGCTGGAAGCATCAGGTTCCGGCCGCCGTTATTACACGATCTATCAGGACTTGCTGAGCGTCCACATAGAATCGGGTAACAGGTCGCTCAAAGAATACGTGGAGGTCCTCCAAAGCGGCGGTGACCTCCTGGATCGTTTCGAGCAGGAAGGATTAGCTTCTCTCGAAGAGAGAGAGCAGGAGCGCCTTCGTTACTTCGTAGGAAAGCTGGAAACGCTTCTGTCCAGGTCCGCGCTCGAGACTGCCGGGGAAGCATTCGCGGTGAGCGCGTCCGAGCTCGGAGAACGCATCCGGCATGTGCGGGAAGGGTTGAAAGTGGTGACCGGACAGACCGTCCTGGAGCGCGTAGCGGAGATGTATCTGCGTCCCGCAGGGCTCACGCGGCCGGAAGAACTTCTGGAGGTCATGCGCGCCGCGAAGACCTCCGCCGATTCGAGGGGCCGCGCCATGATCGCGGAAGTCCTCCGGACGGAAGGGCAGACCCTCGGAATAAACGAGGGGGACCTGCTGAAAGCCGTGAACCACAAGTACATCGGCAACATCCTCCAGAACGGCTCGGTGGCTAAGGAGTTCCTCGGCGCGAATTCCGACTCTGACTCGACCCCGCTCGACACCGATGTGAGCATTGTTCTCCCGGAAGATCTCAAAGAAGGGAATGCGGGAGCTATCCGCAATTCCCACGCGAACGACAGCACGTACGGCTCGTTGCTTTTCGTGCTCAAGGACCATGGCCGGTTCCAGCGCACCGAAGAGGGCGTGAACGTGCGGCCGGAGGCCGGCAAGCGGGAGCTCTTCAAGACGGGCGTGCTCGGCGAGCGGCACTATGGGATCAGGACCGGATTCGCGTCCACGGAGATCGATTTCATGGTGGCGAAAGAAGAAATCACCCGCGATGCCAAAGGCATGGAAAAGCTGTTCTTCGAAATTGTGCAGAACGGATTCTACGTGCCCATCGTGGACATCGAAGGCAAAATCATCTTCACCCCGGAGATGTATGATGAGCGGCGACGGGCTTTCGCGGGAGTGGAGAAGTTCGACGGCGAGCCGTTGCGGTTCGAGCCATTGTCCCCGGATAGCCGTTCCTACGGCCAGATCCGGGAGATCGGCGCGGCCTTCCCGGAGGACAGTGAACGGGTCCGGACCGCGGCCGGAGCCATCCGGAGCGAGATCCAGGTTGCCCTGGGCGGCCTGGGAGTGAGTCTCAGATCCGAGTTCGACACGGGCATTCTTGGCGCCGAGCTCCTGGACACCGGTTCGACCGGCCGGTACACCAACATGCCCGGTGATTTCGACTTCGATTTCAGCCTGAAGCTGGATGCGAACGATTTCCCGAAAGCGAAGGCGCTCGCGCAGGCAATCAATAGCTTAATGGTCAAGGAAGGGAGCAATGATCACGAGGAGGAAGGAGGATACTACCAATTGAGGGCAAAAGGCGTCACTCGGATAGGAGACCGCGTCTTCGAAAAGCCCCTCGACATCGATATCGGCTTCGCCAGCAAATCGGATCTTAGCGTGTATGGTTCGCATGACGCGATCCGCGATAAGTTGGATCACATCAGGGAGCACCAAGGCGAGGAAGCATATCGGGAATCCGTTGCCAACGTCATACTTGCCAAGACCTTTCTGAAGGAAGGCCATGCGTATAAGAAGGGAGAAGCCGCGGACGGAGGAATGGGCGGCATTGGCGTGGAGAACTGGATTCTCGCGCATGGCGGCAATATGGAATCCGCGTTCCGCAGTTTCTACGATGCCGCTCATGACGAACAGGGCAATCGGGTCTCTATCGATGAATTCAGGAAGCGGTACCGGGTTCTGGACGCGGGAGTCAACATCAAATACCTTGGCCACGACAATTTTATCGACATCCTGAAGCCCCAGGGGTACGAGGCGATGCTGGCCGTCATTGAAGGGTATTTGGAAGGGAAATAAGGCCATGAAGGTCCTTCGCGTTTCTGGAGCTACCGCTTTCACGGTACACTAAATCATCCATGGCCAAAGAGACGAAGATATGCAGAAACTGCACCGGCTCTTTTACGATCGAGCCGGACGACGCGGCGTTCTATGCGCGCATAGACGTGCCGCTGCCCACGCTTTGCCCGGAGTGCCGCTTCAAGCGGCGAGCGGTCTGGCGAAACGAGACCACTCTCTATAACCGGGCCTGCGGCCTGTGCAACGCGCCGGTTATCAGCATGTATAACCCCAAATCCCCGTATGTGGTCTATTGCAATACCTGCTGGATTTCAGACAAGTGGGATCCCGGATCTTATGCCATGGACTACGACCCGGAGCGCCCCTTCCTGGAGCAGTTCAATGCCCTCCTTCTTAAAGTGCCTAAATGGGCAACCTACAGCAGTCCTGCTTCGGGGCCGAACATCAACAGCGAATATACGAACTTCGCGGGCGGCAACAAGGATTGTTACCTGATTTTCAACTCGGGGCCAAAAAATGAGAACTGCGCTTATTCCCGGGGCCTGACCAATACCCAGAATGTGTTCGATACCTACTACGGCGACGGCCTGGAGCGGGTGTACGAGGGGGTGAACGTCCAAAAGAGCGCAGGGGTCGCCTGGAGCACCGATGTGTCCGATTGCCTGGACTCCGCGTTTCTTCTCAACTGCAGCGGTTGCAAGGATTGCTTCGGCTGCGTGAATCTGCGCCACGCGACGAACTGCTTCTTCAATGAGCAACTGACCGCGGAGGAATATCGCCGCCGAGTAGACGAGATCACGGGCAGCCGCACGAAGATAGCCGAAGCCCGCCGGCGGTTCGAAGAACTTGCCCGGAATCTACCTCGCCGCGAGAACAGCAACCTCAAATCCGTGAACTGCATTGGCAATTACCTCATCGAATCCAAGGATTGCCGCCATTCTTTCGAGGTGGCCGGCGGCGAGAACCTTTGCTATTCCTTTTCTACGAAATGGGGCAAGGATAACTACGACATAGCAGGTCATGGCCGGAAGAGCGAACTTCTCTACGAGTGCGTCGGGGTAGGTTGGAGCTCGCGGATATGGTTCTCTTCTTCCGTCGAGAGCTCGCACGACGTCGAATATTCCCATACTGTGCGTTCCAGCCAGTACTGTTTCGGTTGCGATGCGGTCCGGAACGGGGAGCATATGATATTGAACAAGAGATACACGGAGGAGGAATACCGCCGTCTCCGCGAGGACATCATCGGCAAGATGAAGGCGGAAGGGACCTATGGAGAGTTCTTTCCAATAGGAATGGCCCCCTTCGGCTACAACGAGACCGTGGCGGAAGATAATTTTCCGCTTTCCCGCGAGGAGGCCGTCGCGCATGGCTACCGTTGGGAAGAAAACGTGCAGATGACGACGGGCAAAGAAACCTTGCGGCCGGAGGAAGTTCCGGACCACATTGACGATGTGCAGGATTCGATATTGGGCGGCGTCCTGCGTTGCGCGGGATGTGGACGGAATTACAAGGTCATCCCCGTTGAACTTGCCTTCTATCGCCAGATGAAGTTGCCGGTCCCTGCAGAGTGTTTCTACTGCCGCCACCGCGCCCGGATCCGGAGAAGGGGACCGATGGAAATATTCGACAGTGCGTGTGCCAAGTGCGACAAGAGCATCAAGACTACTTATGCGCCGGACCGCCCGGAGATCGTGTATTGCGAAAGTTGTTATCAATCAGAGGTGGCATAACAACTTTCGTCCTGAGCTTGCTTGTTCCTCAGCCTATCGAAGAGGCCGAATCCGTCGAAGGGCGAGGCGTGCTACCAACAGGCAGTGATTTGACAACAGAGTATTTTAGGTTGCAGTCAATTTTTAAAGCAGTTTGTTATTTTGTTCGTCGAAAAAGGTTGATTTTCAAGGCAAAATGACATTGACATTATAGCACTAATTGTGTTATAATGTGAGCCTAGGAGGTAAGTCATGTCCTTTGATACAACTCATTTCCGTGCGATGGTTGCAGAATGCATCCAGAAGTATGGTATCGATATCCAGAGCCTCCAGGCTCTTGCAGGCCTGCTGGGTACGCTTTCTCTCGCACCGCACACCATCTTCTACATCCAAAGCCTCACCACGGAGCATGCCGATGGCCCGATCCCGGAATCGGTCATCGACGAAATCGCCGACGCGCTGGTTGCGACCAAAGAAACGACCAGTTTCGTAGCGGCAACGAGTAGTTCGTTCCGTTGCACTACCACCGCGGCGGCCGCAACCGCCTGAGTGGTCATTATCGTATGCCGCAGCTTCACCGCTGCGGCACACGAATTTTCAGGCGTTATCCCCAGGGTCCGGTTTTGACCTCCGGCCACAAGCTTTTATTGTGAACGTATGGAACCCGATCAAGCACCGCGCCCGCGCATCTTTTCACGGCACTTCTTTCATGTTGTTACGGTGTTCTTGGTGATCATCGCCGCGCCCGCGATGTATGTGTACTGGGCAGGGAGACCTGTCCAAGGAACTATCCAGGAAACGGGCACGGAGGAAGATTACCGGCAATACCGGAACGAAACCGAAAAATATGAAGACACGCTGCGCGCGGATACATACGGCGGCGCATCGCCCGAGGAAACCCTGAGCCTTTTTATAAAAGCGCTGGCGGCATCGGATGCGGCCCTGGCCAGCAAGTATTTCGAGCCGCCCGAGGCCAAGCAGGAAGAGTGGCGGGCCAAGCTCGCGGCACAGCAAGCGATCCTTCCACGCCTGGCCGCGGAGCTCGAGAAGTATGACGAGCTGAAGCAACTGACTCCCGCAACTTCCCTCTTCATCTACAAAAATGCCGACGGCTCAGTGGGATTGCAGCTTTCTATGCGGTACATACCTCTCTCCAAGCTATGGAAGATCGAAGGTCTTTGATCAGGATATCCTCTGCCGGATCAGTTTAAGGAAAATTGATGGCGTTCGCGTAAGGTAAGGCCATGCGTGCACGCATGGCCATCATCTTTACCGCCCTTCTCGCGGTGCTCGCGCCTCAGTATGCGCAAGCATATGGGACGCAGACCCATGCATATTTGACCGGTGTGGCGTTTGATCTCTACAACGCCAGCGCTCAAGAGCCCTTGCCGGCCGAGTGGCGGGATTATATGGTCGAAGGTTCCCGCGCGGAAGATGCCGACCCGCGCTATATGAATCACTTTTATGATCCGGTAGGGAACCGGGGGTTGCGCCGCGATCCAGCCATAGACCCCTTTTATTTTCTTGGTACCTGGCCTTCCTCCAAGGCGTGGGCACAGGATGGCAGCGCTCAGAATCGTCCTTTCTACAAGCTAAGCGCGGCAATGGCCGCGGCGGAAAGCGATTTCAGCTGGGATGCGGGCATCCGTGCCTATGCGCGCGGCGAACACGGGAAGGCAATGGCTATTCTGGGGCACATCCTGCATCTCATCGAGGACCTGGCAGTTCCGGAGCACACCCGCAACGATCCTCATCCGCTCGGATGCCCCTACGAAGATTGGACGGCGCGCTTCGATCCCGGCCACCCCGACCCGGGCCTTCGGGACAGGCTCCAAGGCATGGCGCCGGTTCGCCTGGATGATCTGAACGCCTACTTCGACGATCTTGCGCGTTACACGAACTCCCATTTCTACAGCCACGACACGATCGGCATCCAGAACGGCTATTCCGCGCCGGTGTCGGAGGTCCTGGAACGGAGGAACGGCCTGTGGTTCCGGATGGGGGAGGACGAGGAAGGATCCTATCCGCTGGTCCAACAGGTGCGATTGAACCGGTTCAACTTCGCGGTGGCCCTGGCAGGGGACCTGTCTCTTGCGGACCCGAACGGCACGGTTATGGAAGCGTACTGGTTCCGCCTTGCGCCGCGGGCCGTCCGATACTCAGCGGGAGTGATAGATCTTTTCTTAAAGGAAGGGGAGCGGGCAAAACGCAATCCCCTGTTTGCAAGTACAGAACGGGAATCGTGGTTGGACCGCTTCGGCACGGCGGTCAGGAGAGCGGTCGGTGCAGTTCTCGACGGTAATGCCGGACCGGCGGTTCTCGCACCGTTGCCGGCGGGGCATGGATCTCCGGAACCCCTGCAGGCCGGACCTGCGGTAGAGAAGGAACCGGCCCTGCCCGGCGCTCCCGGCAAGGAAGCCGGTCCGAAGCTTCCCATCTCATCCTCTACGACTGCAGCTTTTCCTCCAGTCTCCTTGATCACTGTACCTGTCCCTTCCCAGATGGCGTCCGCGACTGTGGCAAAGGTCAAAACCGCATCTTTCCCGGATACGCTCGTAGTCTCTCTGCCGCTTGTCTTCTATGGTGGCGCACCTTCCGCAATCACCTCGCCGTCCGTTACAGAGAAGATCATCGAGCAAGTGTACGATAGCCTGGAAGAGGCTGCTGCTCCACCCCCGGCGCCCACGAGCACGATTCCGGAAACGGGAGGAGAAGGAGATCAAGAGGAGAATGAGGAAGAGAGTGGGGATATTCCAACCGCCACGTCCACGGACGAAGGCGCCTCGGGAGGAGTCCTCATCTTGCCCGAGCCTCCGCCAATCGCGACGAGCACCGAGCCCGGTCCTTTTCCCGGCACCGCGTCGACTACCGCCACCTCTACGGATTCCGGTATTCCACCTGAGCCGCGGACCGCGAGTGGAGCCTTTGATCGCGCCTCGTTCCCGAACGAATACTGCAATTTCGGAAAGGCGACGCTCGTACCCGCCGAAGATATACGGATCGCTTCCGTCGATTTCTTCGCGGCCTGCGCCAATGGGTTCTGCGGCGGCCCGGATACCTTCCGTATCTTCGACGAAGACGGCTTGACCATGCTTGCGGAAAGCAAACCGGGCATGTTCGGCCATGTGGAGCTCCGGCCTATGTATCTTGAGTTCTGGCCAGAGGACCGGATAGTCCTCACGGCCGGACACACGTACCGCATCACTCCCTTCGCCGGGAACGGCCAGTGCATGGTGGATTCCTGGGGAGGCCCGCGCGGCATCTTCACATTGAATGGAATCGCCCCGTAAAGCAGCGGGCCGGTGCTATAATAAAGCGTATGTCGCTTCTCATCCGCAACGTGAGCGTGCTCGGCTCGACGCAGGACCTGCCGGAGCGCGCGGACGTGTTCGTGAATGGCGACACAATCTCCGCCATCGGCAACTTCCCGCAGAAGAGCGCCGACGAGGTGATCGACGGGCAGGGCGCGTATCTCTCGCCAGGCTTCATCGACGTGGATACGACTTCGGACCATTATCTCACCCTCTTTTCCGGTCCCGGGCAGGAGGATTTCCTGAGGCAAGGAGTAACCACTATCGTGGGCGGCCACTGCGGCGCGAGCCTGGCTCCCTTGCTCTATGGCAGCCTTGAATCCATACGCAAGTGGGGGGATCCGGAGAAGGTGAACGTGGACTGGCACACCGTTGCCGAGCTCTTTGAGGCGCTGAAACGCCGTCCGCTCGGGGTTAATTTTGCGACCTTCGCCGGTCATTCCACCATCCGCCGGGCGATGCTCGGCGAGGACATCCGCGATCTTGCCAAGAACGAGATCGCGGTCTTCAAGGGAGTCATCGAGAAGGCGATGACGGACGGGGCGATGGGGCTCTCGAGCGGTTTGGAATACGTACACAGCCGGGGCGCCTCTTACGCGGAATTGAAGGCTCTCCTCGCCGCGGTTGGGCCGAATGGAATCTACGCGACGCACCTGCGCCATGCCGCGGGCGCCGTGGACGGCGGCATGGAGGAGGCGGTCAGGCTGCATCAGGAGACGGGCGTGCCGGCGCTCGTGAGCCACTTTGTGCCGGTCCACAGGTTCCGCAAGGAATATCTCCGCGCGCTCGAGCTTATGGACGCCCTGCCGGCGGAGGCAGACTTCCACTTCGACGTCTATCCTTTCGGCGGTACGGTGTTCGCGCTGTACCGTCTCATGCCGGAGTGGGCTCAGAACGGCAACCTCGAGCTCATGGTCAGGAACGTGGCGGATGAATGGCTCGGCAAGCGCATCACCGCGAGCCTGCCGGAAATCGACCCCCTGCAGATCACGATCGAGGCGGCGCGCAATCCCGATCTCGCCGGCCGGACGCTCGCCGAGTTCATGGAGTTCGCCGGCGTCGAAGGAGCCCGGGCGGGACTTCTGGAGCTCATGCGCGCCACCCGCCTGCAGGCGGTGGTCTCCTGGCAGAACGTGGACGAGGGGCTCCTGGAGGAAGCCTTGCTGCATCCGCGGGCCCTCATTGGCTCGCACGCCGCCGCCGGCATCGAGGTGTACGAACGGGAGACCTTTTTGCAGGAGCGGGCCCGCCGGGCATTCACCGCCTTCCTGGGCCGCATGGAGGAAAAGAAAATGCTGGAGGAGGGGGTCCGGCGGGTGACCGCCATGCCCGCGAAGAAGTTCGGCTTCAAGCGGAGGGGTGCCGTGGCGCAGGGCTATGCCGCCGATCTGGTCATCTTCAAATCCGGCGCGGTCCGGACCGTGGTAGTGAACGGCAAGGTCGCCCTCCACGAAGGCAATCCGACAGGCGCGCTCGCAGGGCGCCCGTTGCGTCGCGAGCCATGAGGATGCTGCGCAGATTGTTCGGAAAGGACGGGGGGCATCATCCCGATTACTTCCTTTTGGCGACATTGTTCCTTCTCGTGGTGGCGGGCCTCGCCATTCTGACCAGCGCCTCGTCCGATCTCGGCAAGGTAAAGTTCAACGACAGCTATTACTATCTGAAGCACCAGCTCGTGTCCGGATTCCTCGTCGGAGGGCTGGGATTTCTCATTGCCGCGTACGTTCCGTACAAGTCCTATAAGAGCCTGGCTTTCCTTTTCCTGATCCTGAACCTCGTCCTTCTGGTGCTCGTGTTCACCCCTCTCGGCCACACGGCCGGGGGCGCGAGCCGCTGGATCGATGCCGGACCGGTGACTTTCCAGCCTGCCGAGCTCCTCAAGCTCTCCTTTATCCTCTACGTGGCCGCGTTCTTCTCCGATACCCGCCGGAACCGCGCCAAGAACATCCGTTCCGGCCTCCTGCCTTTCCTGCTCGTGGCGGGCACCATGACCGTGCTCCTCATCCTTCAGCCAGCGACATCCACGGTGATGATCTTGCTCGCTGCCGGCCTCGTGATCCTTTTTCTTTCCGGCGTTTCCTGGAAGCATCTCGGCATGATAATGGGCGGGGGAGTAGTCCTGCTCGGCCTGCTCATCGCTACCACTTCGTACCGCCTCCAGAGGATCGTGAGCTATTTTGACCATTCCTCGGACACGCAGGGCGCGAACTACCAGGTGAACCAGAGCATGATCGCCCTCGGCTCCGGCGGAGTATTCGGGCTCGGGTATGGGCGCTCCACCGTCAAGGTGAGCCGGCTGCCCGCGGTGGTCGACGATTCCATCTTCGCGGTCGTGGGGCAGGAACTGGGCTTTGTGGGCACGGGCAGCCTAGTCGCCCTCTTTGCCATCCTCGTGGCGCGCCTCTTCTGGCTCGCGCGGGGCCGTCGGGCCCCGCAGCTCCGCAGAGCGGGCGGAGGGGAATGTGTGTACTGCGACGTG
>JANWIW010000030.1 GCA_025449695.1 Minisyncoccota bacterium
CGTCCGGGTATTAAAGACGGCGGGATGGGGTACCTGTTGAAAAAGCTCCTTCCATTGCTCGAAAAAAGGCCGCGAGAAATCGTAGTTCTGTCCGTACACAAGCGGATCCCAGTCGTCCGACCACCACACGTCGCGATCATATATAGTGACTCCCGAAGCTGGAGCAAAGCCCGAGATGAGCTTGCGGTTGGTCTTGGCACAGACGTTCCGATGCAGTACCCGCTCGTTCCGCCATGCAAAGCGGCGCTGCATCCGGCAGTTCGGGCAAAAGGTCGGTGGAGGAACCTGTATCCTGGCCTAGAAATCGAAATCGGCCGGTTCGATGACGAACGTCTGCTTACAGTTTTGGCAGGTTTTTGTCTGAGAGCTCATTGCTTCATATTATCTGTCATCCTGAGCCCGTAGCAACGGGCGAAGGACCTTCTTCGTTTAAACAGAAGGTCCTTCGGAATACCTCAGGATGACAGATCAAGGTTCATGCCACTTCTATTTGATAACAGCTTTCGCAATATACGATCTCCGGCCGCTCCGGAGCATAGGTCGTCTCGAACTTGTTCGGGCACCGGCCTTCCGGATGCCGCGGATGGATGTTGGAATTCGGAAAAACCCGGCCGTCGCAGGTGCATTGACGATGGTAAAGCTTAAACGGATTCCGCTCCTTCAAGCGCTCGTGATGTCGGCAGTTGACGCAGAGTTCGGGAACCGGAATATGGAGCCGTTTCAACAGTTGAAGCTCGGAGGCGATAAGCCGGAAGGCCTTGGTGCATTGCTGGCCGCAGTTCCCGCCATGGGCGCATTCCACGACTTCCTGCACGATGCCGTCATCGGTCGCGAGAATGGATGCGGGAAGATCAACGATACGCTTCGTCGGCACATAAGCCTTATCGCCCGCGTCCCTCCAGGCATATCCCGCTTTTTCGGCAGTTTCTTTCGCAAGGGGGAAATACTCCTGGGCGAGCGTTTCGTTATAAGAGAAAAACGAAAGTTCGGACGGAAAGAACTCTCCATAGCGATATTCCCGGCCCTGTTTGCCCACGTAGGGCGTGGCGTTCATGTGCTCGATGATCTTCGGCACCAGTGCCTCGTATTCCTCCTTGGAGTATTGCTTGTTCAGGATGCAGTACTGCTTGTTGTCGAGACTTACGCAGCCGAAGCAATTAGAGCAATTCTTTGAGAAGTAGCAATAGCGGCAGGAATAACTGTCCCAGGTCACGCAGGAGAAAGCGACGTCGTGCATGCCGATTCCGGCCGCCATGATCTCGTAGCTGGATTCCACCATGCCGAGCGCGAAGCCATCGTACACGTCGCGCATGTCCGTGACGCCGTAGATAAGGAAGCGCGAGTTTTCCGCGGGACCTTCCATGTCAAAACAATCCCTGCAGTTCTTGACGTTATTCAGGTAATCCCCCGTCGAGCCCACCGTATGGCGGGAGTTCGAGTATTTCCTGGGACGGGTCAGGGAAAATCCGAGGAACTTCTTCCGGACGGCGGCCCGGCCCTCCCGCGTATCCAGCCGCATCGCGCGGACCTTTTCGGCGTATTCCTCGGGCGAGAACTGCTCGTTCCAGATGCAGTACTTCGCGTTGCGGAGGCCGACGCAGCCGATGCAATTCTGGGAGTTTCTGCAATCGTAGCAGTATTTGGCGGCAATGCATCCCTCGCAAAGCACGAGGTGGTCGCTCTCGTAACAGCCTTCCGAATCCACCAGGGCGTAGCAATGCTCGTTCTTCTGGGCGCCCAGCATGTCGAAACAGTCTTTATTGCGTATGGAATGATAAAGGTATGCCGAATCCTCGTTCCAGTCGCTCGCGAAGTTCAGATAGCAGTCCTTGCTCTCGTAGGTGAAATTGCAGTAGTCGCTCCGCACCGCATTAATATTCATGAGCGCCATGAGCGGTACGCTGCGCGCCAGTTCCTGCCATTGCTCGAAAAAAGGCCGTGAGAAATCGTAATCCCGTCCGTAATCGGCGGCGTTCCAGGCATCGCTCAGGTGGTATTGCGGATCATAGACCGGCGTCGCGAATTCGGGCGGATACATGGCGACGATCATCTCGTCGTGGCCCGGCGCATCGCACTTGCGTTTGTAAAGGTTCCTTTCGTTCCGCCAGGTCAGGCGTCTCTGTAGGCGGCAAGACGGACAGAAGGTGGGAGGCGGGACCCGAAGTTTGGCATAAAAGTCGAAATCGGCCGGTTCAACGGTGAACGCTTGTTTGCAGTTCTGGCAGTTTTTCGTTTGAGAGCTCATTGCTTCATATTATCTGTCATCCTGAGCCCCCCGCGAGCATACGCGGGGCAGGCTCTGCAGCGGGCGAAGGGCCTTGCGCCACCGCTGAAGCTAAGGCGGCACGCGGTCGGGGTACTTCAGGATGACAGATAGGCTTCATGCCACTTCGCTTTGATAGCAGGTTTCGCAGTAGATTATCTCGGGGCGCTCGGAAGCGTACGTCGTCTGGAAGGCACTCGGGCAGGGTCCGGCATCGTGGAAATGGGCGCTGTTGTTCTTATAGCCGCCGCGCTCGGACCCACTGCCGGCGCATTGGCACTGCCGGGACCAAAGGCGCAGGGGGTTCCGCTGGACCAGCCGCTGGTAATGGCGACAGCTGGGGCAGAGCCGCGGCACGGGAATATTCATACTCCGGTAGAACTGGAGTTCCGAGGATATGAGCCGGAAGGCCTTGGTGCATTGCTCCGCGCAGGAGCCCTTGTGCGCGCATTCGATTGTGGCCTGCAAGATAGAATCGTCCGTTTCCGTGATGGTATCCGGTATCTCTTCCTGGAGCATCGTGACGGCATAGTTTTTGCCTGCCGGGTCCTTCCACACATAACCTTTCACCCTGGCCTCGTCTGGGGTCAGGGTGGCGATCTCTTGGGCTATGGTTTCGTTGTACGCGAATGGAGATAGCTCGGATGGGAAGAACTCGCCGTAGGGGTAGGATTTACCCTGCTTATCCATATAAGGCATTGCGTTCATGTGCTCGATGATCTTCGGGACCAGGGTCTCGTACTCCTCTTTTGAGTACTGCTTGTTCAGGATGCAGTATTGCTTGTTGCGCAGGCCGACGCAGCCGAACAAATAAGAAGACCCGTGTGAGTTGTAAGAATAATAGATATCATGCGAATCCAGGGTAAAGCGCGAATAGAATACCCTGCTGCCCGGATAGATGGTCGAGGAATCCACGGCCAGCTCCGTGTTCAACCCCACCCGGTCGCAGTCGTAGAGATCCTTGATATTGGAATACGCGAGCCAGGTGCGGGTGCAGTCCTCTCCCCCGCCGAAGATATCGAAGCAATGCCTGCAGTTTTTGGCATTCTCCAGGTTGTCGCCCGTGGAATTCACCGAGTGGATGATGTGAGCGTAGCGGCGCGGATACCGCATCGCATGCTCCTCGAACCTTTTCTTGATTCCTTCCAGGGCCATGGAGCTGCCGGCGTTCAGCTTGGCGAGTTCCGCTTCGTATTCTTCCTTGGAATACTGGACGTTGAATATTTGGTAGGCGCCGTTCACCAGATTGGTGCAGCCGAAGCAGTCATGGCAGTTCCGGCAGTTGAAAAGAAAGGCGCTGTTGTAGCAACTTTCGCAGTACCGGCTCCATGAGAGCCGGGAGCAGGAAATGCAGTCCACCGTCTCGTAGGCATGCTCACTCTTCGATACCCAGTAGTTGTCCAGGCACTCCTTGGAATTGAAGATGTAGGTGGAGTAGGCAGTGTTCTCGTTAAAGTCGCCACCGAAGACCAGGTAGCAGTTCTTGTTGCCCTCGGTGATACTGCAATAATCGCTGTTCACCGGGTTGATGTTCAAGAGAGCGACATCCGGGACCTGCGTCCAAAGATCTTTCACCTGCCGGAGGAAAGGCCGCGCGAAATCCATCCCCATGCCATATTCCAAGGGGTCCCAGCTATCACTCCACCAGGTGGAGTGATCGAACACCCTTTGAGGATTATCCTCGGAAAAGATGGATATCAGCTCTTCACTGTGTCCGGGAGCGCCACACTTTCGCTTATAGAGCGTCCGCTCGTTCCTAAAGCTCATCCGCCGCACGATGCGGCAGTCGAAGCACCAGCCCGGCGGCGGAACTTTCACCCGTTCATAAAACGCGAAGTCTGCGGGTTCTAAAGTGAACTGGGCACCGCAGTTCGCGCACGCCCGGACTTGCCCTGAACCGGTCGAAGAGATTTCCGGCTGCATGATTCTCATTAAACCTAAAAGCTTGCCTTGCAGCAAGCTTCCTTGTCATTCCGGGAGCCAGGCGGGGCTTGTCCGGAATCCAGTACGTGCATTCCTGGATCCCGGCTCGGGGCCGGGATGATATAACGACTTTGTATTAATATTTTTCCAGCAAATGCACCAGCAGGTTCACGGGAGTGCCGGCCGCGCCCTTGGCCAGGAACTCGCTGTCGCTCGGGGTCATGCGCGGGGCGATGTCCAGGTGAACCCAGGGAAAGGGCTTGATGAACTGCCAGAGAAAGACGGCGGCGATGATCGCGCCTGCCTCGCGGCGGCTCTTGCCCACGTTCGCCCAGTCACCGAAGGTCGCCTTCACCTCGTCCTCGTACTCCTCCCAGAGCGGTAGAGGCCAGACGAAGTCAAAAGCGCGTTCTCCCGCCTCGCGGAAGAGCTTCTCCAGGTTGAGGTCGGTCGCGAAAAGCGCGGAGGCCTTCTTGCCGAGGGCAACCTCCGCCGCGCCGGTCAGCGTGGCGATGTCCACCACAAGGCGCGGATCGTACTTCTTGGCATATTCAAGCGCGTCGGCGAGCACTACCCTGCCTTCCGCATCGGTATCCATGATCTCGATGGTCTTGCCGTTCAACGTCTTTACTACGTCGCCGGGGCGGTAGCTGGAACCGGAAGGCATGTTCTCCGCGGCGGCGATGAGGCCGACGACGTTCTTCTTTGCCTTCAGCCGGGCAAGGGCGGCCAGAATATGAATGACCGCGGCGCCTCCGGACATGTCGAGGTGCATCTCATAGATGTTCTGGGAAGGCTTGAGGTTTAGGCCGCCGGAATCGAAGGTGATTCCTTTACCCACAAGGACCACGGGCTTTTCCTTCTTTGAGCCTTTCATGTACTCCATCATGATGAAGCGGGGCGGGTTGATCGAACCCTTGCCGACGGCGGTGAGACCGCCCATGCCCAGTTCGCGGATCTTTTTTTCGTCCATGACGCTCACCTTGATGCCGCAGCGCTTGCCGGTCGAGACCGCCGCTTCGGCCAGGGTCTGCGGGGCCATGTCGCCACCCGGCGTATTGGCAAGCTCGCGAGTGCGATTGATCTCCTCGCCGATGACCTGGCCGCGCGCCAGGGCTTTTTGCACCCGCTTCTCCCCGCCGAAGACCACGATCTTCTCCACCCGGTTCCATCCTTCCTTGGGCGGCGTCTTATAGTGGGTATACTCGAAATTGGCCACCTCCGATTGGAGCGCCAGCGTCTCCGCGAGATATTCCAGGTCCGAAGCGCCTTTCGCCGCGAAGTCCGCCAGATCCACAAGAAGAATCTTGATTTTTTCTCTTTTGGCCGTGGCCGTGAGCCTGCGTATCGCGAGCACCGCCTTGCGGGCCGTAAACTTCGCTGGGTCGCCGATGCCGAAAAGGACCACCTGAATGCCGGAAGGCAGGAACACTATATGCGAGCCCGGCTCCGCGACCGGCGTCTTCTCGAGAAAGCGGTTCAGAAGGAGCTTGTCCTCGTCGGAAAGATTCTTATAGAAAGGATGGCCGATGATCTTCTTGCCGCCCTTCACGACGATCACGGATACGGCCTGCGGCTCGAATTTCTTGCTCGCGATTATCTGCATGGGAATGGTTGTGGTATCCGGCGGGCCTATTGCGCGTTCCTGTCGCTGCGTACCGCCTGCTTCAGCGTCTCGATTTCGGTGATTAACTTTCGCACGCTCTCCTCGATACTGTCAATGGCGACGCGGGTCTTGAGGTCGCTCTGCGCTTCCTGTTCGTCTTCCTCCTGGATGCGGTCTATATCCTCGGAAAGCTCTTCCACGTCCTCGCCGATGTCCTCTACCTCCTCACCCATCCGGTCGATATCTTGGGACAACTCGCCGATGTCTTCGCCCAGATCCTCTACCTCCTCACCCAGATCTTCAATGTTTTCCTCGACATCGGCCAAGCTCTTTGTAGCGCGGTTTACGGTCATTTGGATGAAAATGGCGAGATAGATGGCTTCCAGGGAGACCGCAGTAGTCAGGATGAGCAGGATCTGCTCGGTCGCAAGGCCGGCAAAACGCAGGGCGAAGATGCCCACGAAAAAAAGCGTGTGCAGGACGATAGATGCCGGCGATCCGATCCATAAAGTGAGGCGCTCGGAAATATGCTCCAAAGAGGTATCGGGTCGTTCCATAGCGGATCTACCTGGCGTCCGGTTTGTCCCCTGACGGATACTGCCGGGTAATAGTGTATACGTCGAACAGGGTGAAGAGGAGGCTAAAGACCAAGGGGCCGATGACAAAACCCAACGGGCCGAAGAAGCGCAGTCCGCCGATCACCCCGAGGAATATCACCAAGGGATGGATGCGCGCCCATTTACCGCTCAGCTTGGGGCCGAGGACGTTGTCGATCATCCCTATCGCCAGCGCTCCCCAAATGGCCATTCCCACGCCATCCAGGACGCCGTTTGCGAGGAAGGTATAGATGACGATCGGGAATACCACGAGCGCCGTGCCCACGCCCGGGATCAGGGCGGAAACGGCAGCGGCGCTGCCCCATAAAGCGGGGTTCGGCACGCCGAACAGGGCGAAGCCGATGCCCGCGAGCAGGCCTTGGCAGAGCGCCATGACTAAGGTAACGCGGAAGACCGAACTGACGGTGAGGCCTAGCCGGTCCAGTATCTGTTTATCGTATTTGTCCGGCAGCGGGCTCAGCATAATCGCCCGGTCCCGGATGCGGTCGCCGTCCTTAAGGAAAAAGAACAGCGACAGGATGCAAATGAAAATGTTTAGGGCAATAAGGAGCAGGTTGGAGAAAACGAAGCCTATACTATTAATGAGCCAGGTCAGGCCCTTTTGCCCGAGGTCCTGGTAATTGATTTCCAGTCCCTCCGGCAGGCGGCTCAAGATCTGCTGAACGAAGCCGTTCCCGGCCAGGCCCTGCAGGCTCCATCCGGACAGCGAACCATACGCGCCTTGCGCCTCATGGAAGACGCGTAAGCCGATCAGGGTCAGGGGCACGAACACGATCAGCGCGACAAGCAGGATGGTGGCGAGTGCGCCCAGGTTGGGGCTCCGCAGCCAGTGGGACAAATGTTCATAGACTGGCCGGAAGGTGACCGCGAGGGCCGCAGTGAAAAGGAGCGTCGGCACGTACGGCGAGACGATAAGGAAGCAGACTATGGCGATCACCCCCAAAAGACCAAAGAAAAAATACCCTTCTGCCTTTTCGAACATATGCTCTAGCTTAGAACGTGCGGCCGCGTTCGGCAAGCGCATTGACGTGCTTCGAAAGCCGATGTTATAACCTACCCAGTAAAAAGCGCATAATCAGACGACGGCGCGAACGGGGAATGGAGATGATCTATGCAAGTCGAGAAAGTATTAATGGACGCGAGAGGTATGAACGCCACCATAGACGCCATGGCTGGGACCGCCTGGAGACTTCTCGAGGAAATGAAGGCGCACCCGCGCGACCTGGTCGTGTATGGTCTGGAAACGCGCGGCGTTCCGGTGGGCCGCCGGATTGCGGAAGACGTAGAAGGACGGGCTGGGATCAAGATTCCCTTCATCCGCCAGCGCATCCGCTATTATGGGGATGATCTGGGTATGGAAACGCAGGAACCGGTGGTCGCGCGGCCCGCGCCCATAGACCTAAGCGACAAGGTCGTTCTCATCGCCGACGATGTGTTCTGGTCGGCGAGCACGATGGTCGCCGCCCTGGCCCTGGTCATGTCTCTCGGCCGGCCGAGGCGGGTGATAAACGCCCAACTCGTGGACCGCGGCCATAGGATCTATCCGGTCACGACGGACATCGTGGGCTGCACCGTGCAGACGGAGGAGCATCACGTCGTGAAGGTCCAGTTCACCGAGACCGGCGACCTCATAGACCAGGTGCTCTTGATGCGCAGGTGAAAGCGCGCGGCGGCAGTATGAGCGTGCCCCCGGCACGACGTCCGGGGGCACGCTCTTTTTAATCCGCTTCGAGCGACCGGACCGCGTCCGCGAATTGCTTGCCGCGGTCCTTGTAATTTTGGAACATGCCGAAGCTCGCGCAGGCGGGCGAAAGGATGACCGAGTCCCCTGGTTCGGCCAGGCCGGATGCGGCTTCTATTATCTCCGTCATAGAGGTGGAACCTTCGTGCAGCCGGACCTTGTCTAGCGGGATGCCGTGATCGGCCATGGCGGCCTTTATGCGCGGCCATTCTTCGCCAACGCCGACAATGCCCCGTATCGAGGCGGACCGGCCGATCGCCGCCGCCAGGCCGGTGAAATCGGCGCCCTTGGTGGCGCCGCCGAGGATGAGAACCTTGGGCTCGTCGAACGACTCGATCGCGGCCATGGCGGTGTCCGGAGTGGTGCCGAAGGAATCATCCCAATACCGTACACCGCGCACCTCCCGGATGAACTGCAATCGATGCTCCAATCCTTTAAAGGTGCGCAGGGTACCGCGGATGGCGTCGAGGGGCACTTCGAGCAAGAACGCTGTCATGGCGGCCGCGCAGGCATTCTCGATATTGTGGTGTCCTGGCAGGGCGACTTCCCTGCGCGAAAGGATCTCCCGAATATCGCCGTTCTCCGCGATCACGATATTCTCGCCCTGCAGGAACGAGCCGCGCTGGAGGGGTTTGCGCCGGCTCACCCAGAACTTGCGCCCTAGGGACGACTCGGCGATATCCCGGGAAGCGGAGTAATCGATATTGGCCACGACCGCATCTGTCGGGGCCTGGTACCTGACAATATTCCGTTTCGCGTTCACGTACTCCTCCGCGCTGCCATGAAGGTCGAGATGGTCTTGAGTGACCATGAGCACCACGGCGATCCTGGGGCTGCGGGTCACTTCGAGGAGCTGGAAACTCGATATCTCATACACTACGATGACATTTTTCGTGATGCGATCCAGGATGGAAAGGGCGGGTATGCCGATATTGCCGATAAGCTCGGCCTTCTGTCCGGCGGCCTGCAGCATATGATAGATCAGGGATGCAGTCGTTCCTTTGCCCTTGGTTCCCGTGATACCCACGATCGGCGCTGGGCAAAGCTCGAAGAATATCGCCGTGCTCGAGGTAACGGGGATGTTGCCGGTCCGGGCCGCCACGATGAGCGGATGGCGGATGGGCACTCCGGGCGACCGGAGTACAAAGTCGAACCCATCCAGGGCTTGTCCTTCGCCAATCCGGATTTCCACTCCCTGGCGTTCCAAGGCCTTTAAGGCCTCGGCATCCTCCTCGGAAAACTTATATTCGGGCTTGTCATCGAAGAGGGCCAAGCGAGCCCCTCGTGCCAGGAGAAATTCGGCGGCGGAGCGTCCTTCCATCCCGAACCCTATAATGGCGATGCGCTTGTTTTTGAATTCGTACATGGCGCAGGTTACGTTTTCGATATTCGTGCGGCGCGCTCCTTCCGGCCGATCAGGGAAGAATGATAGCGATCCGGCCCGTACGCGCCAAGCCGTATGAGCTTGAATTGGGGCAAGGTTCCGGATCGTCTCTTCCTGCGCAGATCGGCGGCGAGCGCATGCTGATCATAACCCAAGGCGATCAGGTGCGGACGATGCTTTCGTATCACCTCATAGGTCCCGGGGAGCCTGTCGCCCAGGACCACCTTATCGGCCGCTCTCAGGTCCCGAAGCCGCGTCGTCCGTTCCTTCTGGGCGTTGCGGGGAGTACGTCCTTTGAGTTCTTTTACGCTGGCATCCCGCGCCAGAACGATAATGAGGATGTCGCCGCGCGCCCGCGCTGACCCTAGAAAATGGATATGGCCGGGATGGAGTTCATCGAAGACCCCGAAGACCATGACACATGTGCGCGCGCGAACGCGAGAGCGCGTAGTTCGCAGTTGATCGTTGGTAGATTTTCGGGCCATTATTGTTGATTTTATCAGCTTTCCGAGCTTGACACTACTCACCATAAGCTACAAACTACTCACTAATTCATGAACTCTTCATCTTCATGAAGCTACGCTTTCTCCATGAGAATACTAATCGTCGAAGACCAAGAGAAACTCGCGAAGTCGATCCAGAAGGGGTTGGAGCAGGAAGGATACGCAGCCGATTACGTGCTGGATGGGGAGACTGCCTTGCGGAGGGTGGAGATCGGGCATAAGGACTATGACCTTATCGTCCTCGACCTCATGCTGCCGAAAAAAGACGGCTTCGAGGTCTGCAACACGATCCGCGCCCACGGCATTCTTACGCCGATCATCGTTCTCACCGCTCGCGGGGCCATCGACGATAAGATCAGCGCCCTGAACGGCGGAGCGGACGATTACCTGGTCAAGCCTTTCCTTTTCAGCGAGCTGCTTGCGCGCATCAACGCCATCCTGCGCCGTCCCGATACCTACATCCCAAGCGAGTTGAAGATCCAGGACCTAGTCCTAAACACGGCCACCCGGGAGGTATTCCGGGCCGGGAAGAAGGTCCAGCTTACCCTCAAGGAGTTCAGTGTGCTGGAATATCTGATGCGCAACATGAACCGGGTCGTGAACCGCGAAGAGCTTGTGGATCACGTGTGGGACTTCAATTATGACGGTTTCTCCAATGTAGTGGACGTGCATATCAAGAACCTCCGCAACAAGATAGACACCGACGCTCATGAAAAGATACTGGAGACGGTCAGGGGGGTGGGCTACCGCGTCAAAGGATAGCCCCCTTCGCAGCGCCCGCCTGCGCTTCACCGCGCTTTACGTCGTCCATACGATCGTCATTCTCGCCATGTTCGTGGCGGTCCTGAGCCGCGTGCGCGCGCATTACCTGCAGGCCAACCTGCAGGGACAGTTCCGGGATACGGCGCAGGAACAGCAGGTCATCGGCAAGCTGCAGTCTGATCTGGAAGAGGCAACCGCGCTGCTCCTTATCGTGGTCCTGCTCGGAATGGCGTTCGTGAGCTATTTCGCGGTCCAGTTGATCCTGCGTCCCATCCGCAGGTTTCTGGAGAGTCACCGCCGGTTTATCGCCGACGCATCCCACGAGTTACGTACCCCGCTCGCTATTATGCGGACCGAGATCGAGGTAGCCCTTCTGGATCCAGAAGACCTCTCTAAACAGGAAGCCGTGAATATTTTGCGCAGCAACGCGGAGGAGATCGAGCGCATGTCCCGTATCCTCACAAACCTGCTGAATCTGGCCAGCTTCCACGATGCATCCGGCGAACCGCCCATGATACCCACGCCGATGCAGGAGGTGATCGAGCGCGTCGTAGAACGCTTGAAGAAGAGCGTGACGGCCAAGCGGATCGAGTTGCGTACGGATGAAGTGAATCCAGTCACGATCCGGGGCAATGCCGTCGCCCTTGAAGAAATCGTCTCCAATCTCCTCAAGAACGCGATCAACTACACGCCGCCGGGCGGCACGGTGAGCATGTCCCTGCGGGCCATGGATGATGCTCATGCGGAGCTTACCGTTCGGGATACCGGCGTAGGCATCCCCCCCGAGGAACTCCCGCACATTTTCGAACCCTTCTACCGCAGCGAACGCTCGTTCCATATGCATAAGACCGGCTCCGGGCTTGGCCTGCCGATAGTCAAGGAGATGATCAAGCGCCACCGAGGGTCCATCCGCGTTGAAAGCACTCCCGATCAAGGAACTTCGGTCATCATCCATTTACCGCTCGTGCGAGTTAGTAAAAAGTAACTGGCTGCCAGTAATTCTGTGGTTTCCCTTCTAAATTGCAATTACTAATTCCTAGTTGCTAGCTCTCTCCCGCCTGTTCCCGCCACATGGCGGCGTAGAGGCCTCTTTCTCCGAGGAGTTCGGCGTGACTCCCGGACTCCACGACCCTGCCCTGTTCGAGGACATAGATTCGCCGCGCATGCTGGACCGTGGAGAGCCGGTGTGCCACGAGAATGGTGATGAGTTGCGGCCTGATCCGGGAAACCTCCCGAATAGTCGCAGTGATCTCCCGTTCCGTCAGGGAATCCAGGCTGGAGGTCGCCTCATCGAAGATGAGGAGCTCGGGGGCGCGCAAGAGCGCCCGGGCGATCGCCAGGCGCTGGCGTTCCCCGCCGGAGACCTTAATGCCGCCTTCGCCGATCTTAGTACCGAGCCCTTCCCGCCCCCGCTCCAGGATCGGGAGCGCAGCCGCCTGGCGAAGCACGTTCAGGCACTCTTCGTCGCTCGCGTCCGGCCGGACGAAAAGGAGATTTTCCCGGATGGTGCCTGCGAAAAGCTGCGTCTCCTGCGCCACCATCCCGATTTTTTTCCTTACCTCGGAGGGATCGATTTCCCTGGCATCGATGCCATTCAGCAGAAGCTGTCCATTGGTCGGCTGATAGAGGCCTGCAATAAGTTTCAATGCCGTGGTCTTGCCGGAACCAGATGGCCCGACGAACGCGACCTCTTCGCCCGCCTCGATGCGCAGGGAGACATCGCGCAGCGCAGCTTCATCCCGCGACGCGTACGCGAAAGAAATATTGTCGAATTCAATGGACCGCAGCTGGCCAAGGAGCTTCGGTAAGTCGGGCCTCTTCTCCGCCGGCATGGTCAGGATTGCTTCAATAGCCTCACCCGACGCTTGTGCCTCCTGGAACTGCGAGGCGACGGTACCTAACTCGGTCAGCGG
The DNA here is from genome assembly GCA_025449695.1 of Minisyncoccota bacterium. Taxonomy (GTDB): domain Bacteria; phylum Patescibacteriota; class Minisyncoccia; order UBA6257; family 2-01-FULL-56-20; genus JANWIW01. The sequence goes on from JANWIW010000030.1 coordinate 12,713, forward strand.
TCCGAATACGAAGAACGAATAGATGAACAGGCTGAAGAACTCCCCCAGCGTGATGGCGCCGCGGAATATGAGCCATAGCATGAGGAGTAATAGGATTGATCGCATCGTATTGACCAGGCTGCCCTGGATGAAGGACAGTATTCGGACTAGTTTTATCTTCTTCAGTTCCAGGCCGAGTATCTTCTCATTTGAGGCGTTCAGCCGGCCGATCTCCTGTTCCTCCAGGCCAAGGCTTTTAACGAGCTCGACATTGCGGATCGTCTCCGTAGTGGAGCCGGCCAGATCGGCGGTTTCTTCCACGATGCTTTTCTGGGCGGCCTTGATCCCCCGGCTGATGTAGAACATGGAAAGGCCGATGATCGGGATCATCGCAAAATAGAGCAGCCCTAAGAGCCAGTGCACGGTTATGGCGTACACGACGACGAAAAGTATGCCGACGACCGCCAGGAACACTCCGTTCACCGCGCTTGCGATGAAGATCTGGAAGTCGGTACGGGCTTTCTGGAGCTTAAGGAGGAGCTCGCCGGAACGCTGGTCCTCGAATACGGCATAGGGCAGAGAGAGGGAATGACCGATGCTCGTCGCGTAGATCCTCGCGCCGACCCGCTGGGTCACCACGTTCACGTAATAATCCTGGAAATTCTTGGCGATGCGCGAGACGAGGGCTACGCCCATGGAAGCGAGCACGAGGAGCAGCACGCCATGCAGGAAGGGACCGAAGGCAAGGCTTCCGGCGTGGCTCGCGTAGCGATCCACGATGAGGCGGAATATCTGCGGATCGAGCAGGGAAAAGACCTGGTTCACGGACGCGAGGGCGAGCGCTAGGAAAAGGGTCTGTTTGTATTCGCGGATATAAGACCAGATGAGATGCATAGAAAAGTTTCTAGTTCCTAGTTTCTAGTTTCTAGATGATACGGGTCGCGCTTTTTATAGAGAATGAGGCTATAAACGCCTGTCGTTACAATCGCGCCATAGATATTCAGCATCTCGTCGTCCACCGTGTCCGGCCCATCGCCGAGCTGTTTTTGGTAGTGGAGGTAATGGACATCGGTCATATATTCCTGAAACTCGTACAACACGCCTGCGAAGGCAGCCATAAGGACGGCAAGAGCGAATATTCCGAGAGTGACTTTTTTGAACGCAAGCCAATCCTTCCGTACCAAGTCGTGCACGACCCGCGCGGCCACGAGCCCGGCCACTGCGCCTCCTAAGAAATGGAGCAGCCGGTCCCAGTTGTCGAAGCGCGAGTAGAGATGGAACATATCCGAACTGGCGTCGAGAAGCACCATGCCGAACACTATCAACTTGAGCCACCAGGGCAGGCGCAGAAGCTCGATGATAAGCCATATCCCGCCCACCGTGAGCATGAGCCCCAGCCAGCTGTAATCAGGAGTGATCTCAAAGATCACTCCATACCGCGCCAGGATCTCCATCACGAGAAGTCCTAGAAATAATATGCGGATAATCCAACGCATGGGATCAGGATGAAGGAATGATCATGAAAATCAGTGAAGCTCGGCCATCTCCCGGATCGAATAATCAAGTACCTTATCCCCCTCCCCGAACCTGAAACTGCCCTCGAAGCGCTTGCCTTCAAAAAACAACGGCAACCAGTAACGGTCATCGGGCCACATCTCATCGTAAGGCACATCGGTACGGGCAAACCATTGCGGGCGCATCTCCTCCGTCTCTTCCGGTTCTCCGGAAAACTCTGTCACGCGGAAGACGTGGACTTCCATATGGAACTTCTCCGGCGAATCGAAGTCCAGGACGCCAACCTTATGCATTGTGACGGCATTGAGCCCCGATTCCTCTTTAAATTCCCGACGAGCGGTCGCCTCGATATTTTCTCCTTCCAAGACTTTCCCGCCGAAGCCATTCCAACGGCCAGCCCCAAAGCTGCGCTTCTTGAAGCCCAGAAGAATCTTATCGCCGCGTTCCGCTAGGCAAAGAGTAGCGACCGTTTTCTCCATATCCTTCAGTGTAGCATTTACCATGACTATATTAATTTAAGTCCGGCATGACATAGATCAGAATAAATGCGCGGACATGCCATTCCCGCGAAGGCGGGAATTGATTAGAGCGATGCTGGAGTGGATTCCCGCCTTCGCGGGAATGGCAAGGCTAAATCTACTTTAAGAAACCGGAAACATCTTCAGATAAACCTCGCGGAGCAGGCGGGCATCGTCCAGGGCGTGATGGCGCCTGTATTTGGCAGGTTCTATGCCGATCTCCTTACAGAAGCCGGCCTGCTCGTTGTGATAACTTCTCGGGTCCTTGCCGATCGCGAAGAGCATCGACGCGAAATCTATGGGCAGCCAGAGAAAAGGGTTCTCTTCCCCGACGAACAGCTTATAGAGATAGATCGCGTCGTATTGATTTACGTAAGAGATCATGAAGGGCTTGCGCTCGCCCACAAACTCCGCGATGCGGCGCCGGACCTCGCCTCGCGCAAGCTTCGGCTGATCGAGGGTGGCAAGAATGTTCTCCCGCACCCAGTCGCTCACCTCCCCGGCATGCTCCAGTTCCAAATAGAGCTCTTGCCCGTCCGCCTTCACCATTCCGACGGAAAGCAGCTCGCCTTTATAGGGGTCGAGATCGGAGAATTCAGTATCGACGAAAACAACATTACCGGAGGCTACCTTCATGATGCTGTATCTTACCCTTGTGTCATAGGACGTTTTCCATCGACCCTATTTCCTCATGAGCTTCTGGTGTTCTTCGGTATTGAGCATCCCGCACTTCTTCCACTTTTTGCCCGAGCCGCAGGGGCAAGGATCGTTCCGCCCGATCCCCGCAGGAGCTCCACCTGAAGGAATCGCGGGAGCCATGGTGATGACGTTGCCTTGGGGCGCTCCCGCGGGCGCCGCATTGGCAAGCTTAAATATGTTCGAAAAAGTCCATTCATCGAAGTTCCGCCACAGCGCATCGAAAAGCTTCCGGGATTCCTCGCGATACGCGACCAGTGGATCATGTTGAGCGTAGGCCCGGAGGCCGATGGATTCCTGGAGCGCTTCCAGGTCATCCAAATGGTTCATCCAGAGAAGATCGAGGAGCTGCAGCAGCCGCCCCGTCGTCTGGGGGTCCACCGCCGCTTCCACGCTGCGCTTCACGAGCGCATCCCGGAAATCCTCCCCGGCCTCCCAATCGGCGCTTATCTCTAAAGGAATAATACTCGCCTCGGCCGCCAGTTGCCGGGCGGTCTTAGGGGGCTCTTCGCCCTCGGTCTCCGGCTGGTCCACCGGCCCGGCGATGGATTGGAGATGGGAGTACGCCGCGTCGAAGATGATCTGTCCGAGCGTCTCAGGATTCATCGCGGTCAGGATGTTTTGCCGACGGCGATAAGCGGCTCCGCGCTGCTTGTTCAGTACGTCATCGTAATCCAGGAGGTGTTTGCGCATGTCGAAGTTCGCGCCTTCCACCTTGGCCTGGGCCTGGGCTACGGTGCCGGAGATCATCCGGTTCTGGATGGGCTGGTCCTCGGGGATGTCCAGGCGGTCCATGACTCCCTTTAGGCGTTCTCCTCCGAAGATCCGCATCAGGTCATCCTCAAGAGAGAGGAAGAACTGTGAAAAACCGGAGTCGCCCTGGCGTCCCGCGCGGCCGCGCAGCTGGTTGTCGATGCGGCGCGCCTCGTGGCGCTCGGTGCCGATCACGCAAAGGCCTCCCGCCTCCCGGACCTTGGCCGCCTCGTCAGGATCGGCAGGATTGCCGCCGAGGATGATGTCCACGCCGCGGCCGGCGATGTTCGTCGCGACCGTCACTCTGCCCGGCCGGCCGGCCTGGGCGATGAGCGCGCCTTCCTCTTCATTCTTTTTCGCGTTCAGGAGATTGTGCGGGACATGCGCGCGGTGGAGCATTTCCGAGAGGGCCTCGTTTTTCGAAATTGAGGTTGTGCCGACCAGGACCGGCTGGCCCTTCTCGTGCCGCGCTTTGATCTCCTGGACAACCGCCTGCCATTTGCCGTTCGCGGTCTTATAGATGAGGTCTTGAGCGTCCACCCGCGCAGTAGGGCGGTTCGGCGGTATGGTCGCAACTTCCAGCTTGTACACCTTATGGAACTCTTCGGCAGAGGTCTGGGCAGTACCGGTCATGCCCGCAATCTTCTTGTACATCCGGAAGTAGTTCTGGATGGATATCTTGCCGTAGGTGCGGGATTCGTCCTGAACCTTGACCCCCTCCTTGGCTTCGATGGCCTGGTGCAGACCGCCATTATAGCGGCGGCCGTGGAGCATCCGTCCCGTGAACTCGTCCACAATGATCACCTCGCCGTTCCGCACCACGTAGTCGCGGTCGAGCTTGAAGAGCGCCTTAGCCTTGAGGCACTCCTCCAAGTAATGGACCAGACGCAGATTTTCCGGAGCGTAGATATTCGGGATGCCGGCCATCCGTTCCACCTTCTCGATGCCGGAGGCGGTGATGAGCACGGACTTCCGTTTCTCGTCCAGCTCGTAATCCTCATCCTGCACGAGACCCGCCACGAGCCGGGTAAAGGTTTTATAGTGATCACTCGACTCGGTGTCCGGGGCGGAGATGATGAGCGGAGTACGGGCCTCGTCGATCAGGATCGAGTCCACCTCGTCTATAATGGCGTAAACATGGCCGCGCTGGACCTGCTGAGTAAGGCCGTAGGCAAGGTTATCGCGAAGATAATCGAAGCCGAACTCGTGATTCGTGCCGTAGGTGATGTCCGCGAGATAAGCCTCGCGGCGGGAAATGGGCCGCAGGAACTCCTGTTGGACCCGGAAGCTCCCGGTCTGGTCGCGTTCCGTGTCCGCCAGAACTTCTCCTTCCGGAGGGATCTTCCAATCCGGATCATAAAGGAAGGCCGCGTTCGGCACGAGACAGGCCACGGAGAGCCCCAGGGCGCGGTAGATCTGTCCCATCCACACGGCGTCGCGGCGGGCCAGATATTCGTTTACGGTCACCACATGGACCCCTTCCCCTCCCAGGGCATTCAAGTACGCGGGAGCGACGCCGGCAAGGGTCTTACCTTCGCCGGTACCCATTTCTGCCACGCCGCCGCGATGGATGATGAGCCCGCCCATGAGCTGCACGTCGTAGGGACGCTGCCCCAGCGTCCGCTTTGCGGCCTCCCGGCCCAGCGCGAACGCGTGCGGCAGGATATCATCCAGGGACTCGCCCCCTTTTAAGCGCTCTTTAAGCCTGGAACTCTCTCCGGCAAGGTTGGCACTTGACAAATTTGAAACCTCGCCCTCAAGAGCGTTCACTTCGGCAACCACGCCCTCCAGCCGGCCCAAGGCGCGGCGGCGGAATAAATCATCGAAAATCGCCATCAGTGCTCGGTACGGTATTTCTCGATCTCGTGATGCAGCTTGTCCCGGACCGCATCTATGGCGGCATGGGCGTCCTCGTGCGTCTCCTCCGCATGCAGGTTTTTCTTGGGAAGGATGAGATCGGCAGCGGCCCGAAAAACCTCTCCTTTATGATGATGCGCGGTAGCACGCTCGATCGTGGCCTTTAGCTCCAGGGCGCCCAGTTCTTCGTAGCGCTCTATGAATTTATCAAGGGATCCGAGCTTTTGCCGGATATAAGTGTCCAAACTGCCCGTTAAATCAAGGTTTTTCGCGGTTATATCGATATGCATGATCCGAATAGTATACCTTTTTCCCAAGAAAAAATGAAATTGCCGGAGGGCAATTTCATCTCGAGGCAGCAATCGAAAGCTCTCTTCCAAAGACCAACCCCCTTTCGGGGGTTGGAGAGAAGCTAGATCCGCTTCTTCGAAGACTTCTTGGCAGTCTTCTTCTTCGCAGCCTTTTTCTTTGCCATTGTTTTATTTTCGTTTTTTATTTTACATTGGGTTGCCGACCACCCCAATGCGTATCAGATGCGCGAAAATAATTATTTAAAAAATTTTTCGCGCCTCTTACCACTTCTTACCTCTAAATTATATCACGTTTCGCACGAAAAATGCCCCAGGCTGTGGATAATTCGCCGTGATGCGTAAATAGAGACGCATAGCGGCGTTACGATTCCTCCCAATGTAAAAGCTCTACCTCTTCGGTTAGGCGTATCGAAAATTTCTTTCGCACCTCATGCTTCACGAGCGACATGAGCGCGACAACATCCTTCGCGCTCGCTTCGCAGACGTTCACAATGAAGTTGGGATGCTTCACTGAGATCATTGCCCCGCCAAAGGACACTCCGCGAAGCCCCGCCTGGCTCACGAGGCGCGCCGTGGGGATGACGGGAATGGGGTCAGTCTTCACGTTGCGCACGAGCTCTTTCCTGCGGGATCTCGGGATCTCGTCTACGGGAACATTCTTGAAAATGCTGCCGATATTCGGGTATTCCAGGGGGTGGCGGGAATGCCGGTACTCCACTTTTTCCCGGATGCCGGCCCGGATCGCTTTGCGTTCGCCGGGCTTCAGTGAGAAGACCGCCTCGACGATCACCTCTTTTCCATTCCTTTCCTTAAAGATGCTCGACCGGTAATTGAAGCGGCACGCATTTTTTTTACGAACGGCTATTTTACCCGTACGGACATCTATACTCTTCACCCGGACGATCGAGTCCTTGGTCTCGCCGCCGAACGCTCCCGCATTGCCGCGGATCGCTCCGCCGAGCGTTCCGGGCAATCCGCCGGCCCACTCCAACCCGGAGAGAGCCTCTTTCGCGGTGAATTCGAGAAGGTCGGATATGGACACGCCCGCTCCGGCGGTGACTATATTGCCCCGCCGCGTGAGCGTCATGACATCCGGCTTGAGGACGAAACCGCCGAAACCCTTGTCGGGGATCAATAAGTTCGTACCGCCTCCGAGAATAAAAAGCGGCGCCTTCAATCGCTTCGCCTCCTTCAGTCCCCTGCGGATGTCGCTCGTGGTCTTGGCACGCCAAAAGAAGCGGGCCGGACCCCCGATCTTATAACTCGCATAGGCGCTTAAGGAAACATTCTCTTGCAGCATAATCAACAAGTCTGTCTTCAAAAGAACAGGCTCCCCGGCAAGCTGCGGATTTCGCCCGCGGGCGTGCTGTAAATAACGGTCTCTCCCGGCGCAGGCCGGATCCTGTGGATTTTTCGCCTCAGCGGGTCGCAGACAGCAGCCTCTTCAGCAGTATAGCCGTACGGCTGTAGTGTGGAGACTTTGTTTCTCGGCGGGCTGCAAATGGTGACCTCCTTTGTTTGTTGGTAAATGAGTGCTCTCTTCGCAGCCCGTCCAGAAACCAAGTGAAGGCCTTGCCCGCAATCCGCCGGGTCGCGATGTTCCGCGACCCGCTGAAGCGAAAATTGTAAATGAAAAGGATGCACGCCCTATCCCAACCCACGGAAGATCCGTACCGGCTCATCTTACCACACCTCGGGCAATACAAGACCCGCCGGGCGCGCAAGCGTGGCATCCAAGAAACCAAAATCCCCCGTGAGGGGGATCCGGCCAAACAAAAGGATAGGATTTTCCTTAACCGTATGACCGCCTAAGGACGATCCACACTCATTCGCAGCCATTGTAGCACAGAAGGCCTTACAAAGTCAACTCCCTTCAGAAAGCCGCTTCTTTCCTCTCTGTCTGCCACTCCGGAAGCCAGCAGGCTATCCGGAATGGCAGGTCCGAGTAAAGCCCCCGATCTGCAAGGAAAAGAAAGTGTGACTCTTACCTCTTATCCCTCCAGCACCTTCATAACCTCGCCACATCGGGCTTTGGACGGAACACAAAATACTTATAACCCAGAAAGTTCCACAGGAAGGACACGCCGATGCCTATGAGCACCCCCAGGTTCGCCCAGAGATTTTCGCCAATCGTGTCCGGTCGCGGCAGGAAATTCACGAAGCTCCCCGCAGCGGCTACATTCAAGGCCCAGCCAATGCCCGCGATGACATAGAAGCTGAACGCCGCCTCCGCACTGGTCTTATTGTGAGAATCAAAGGTCCAGAGCTTGTTCCAGAAAAAGCTGTTCGTTGTCGCCCCAAAGAAGGATATAGCCTTGAAGAGCACGTAAGCCGATCCCGCGGCTATGCCGGTGAACGCGATAAGGAGGTTTACGATGCCGATATCGATCATGCTATTCAGGGTCCCTACCGCGGCGAACTTCGCGAACTGGTAAAGCACGGACCACAGTTTGCCGAGAAGGTGCGCGATGAAGAGCGCGAGCGGAGCAAGGATCAGGAAGAAAAAAAAGAGGCCAATGCGGACCATAGGGGTCACCGCGAGGCCCGCCTGGACGATGGTCGTCTCGAGTGTCGAAAGGAGCGGCTGCACCAAAAGTCCTACCAGGGCGCCGATGAGTATAATAAGTCCCAGATCTTTTTTGCTCATGACATATATTGTACCAAAGGCGAAACGCGTCCTTTGGGAACGCGTTTCATATGGACGGCATGACAGGTCTCGCGAAAAGGGCGGGTGCGAAACCAGGTCCGATCGGGCAAGAAGGATTCAAGAAAACGGAGTGTTCGGGCTTATAGCGCCCGAATAATCTTCCAAAACGGTCTAGCACTCAAGGAAGGCACCTCGGACATCGAACCCTTGCCACGCCGTCGTGGATCTACAGTACGTCTTTTAAATAAGTTAGTCAATCATGCTCTGGCGCGCACTTCCGAATGATGATCGGTATGGTGTTCGTCTCGCGGCTCGCGAGATATCCTAAGGCGAAACTGAACGTGGCGATAAGAAAGAAGAATCCTCCCAGGATAATGGCCTTTCGATGAGCGGCGTAGTATTCGCGGACTCCGGATAACGCGCGTTTTATTGACATAGAAGCCATTCCCGCTTACAATGATGCGGTCGGATAAAGAAACCTTAAAGAGAGTTCATCTAAAGGAATGGCGACCCTCCTTCGCTCCTGTGGAGCTTCGGAAGGGTGCTCATTTTTCTAGATAAATTCTTGGAAGAATTTAAAGAAAAATGGCACATACAAAAGCCCTTGGCTCCACTAAGAACGGCCGCGACTCTCGATCCAAGCGTTTGGGCGTGAAGCTTCAGGATGGCCAGCCCGTCGGCGCCGGCCAGATCATCATCCGCCAGAGGGGCACCCGCTATCTCCCCGGAGATAACGTGGGCCGGGGCGGAGATGATACCCTCTACGCCCTGAAGGCCGGCACCATCGCCTTCTCTACTAGGATCAAGACGCGTTTCGACGGCAATCGCCGTACCGCGACCGTGGTCACAGTGGAAACATAGCTGTCATCTTGAGCGACCGAAGGAAGTCCCTTTAGGGGCGACCGCAGGAAGTCCCCGTGGGAGTATTCCGAAGGACCCCGGTGTTACATCGGGGTCCTTCCCCCGCATCAAGTGCGGGGTCAGGATGACAACTATATTTCCCTGCTCACGCGCACGTTCAGAGTCGCTTCGATACCCTTGTGGAAATTCACCTTTACCTTGTGATCGCCGAATGCTTTGAGAGGATGTTCCAAAGCGATCTCCACCCGGTCATGAGTGGCGAGTCCTTGTTCGCGCAAAGCCTTTAATATCTGGTCCTTATTGATCGAGCCGAACACGGAACCCTGGTCATCCCCTTTTAGCGTGAATACAAGGGTCGCAGCCTCCAGGTTGCGGCCGAGCTCGGTCAGTCGCTTCACCGTGGCGCTATCCTCCGTCTCATGGGCCTGCCGTTCCGCCTCTAGCCTGCGCAGCCGCTCGGCGGTCGCGGGCGCCGCGAAGCCTTGCGGGATCAGGAAATTGCGCGCGTAGCCGTCCGCGATATCCTTAACCTGGTCCTTTTCGCCTTTGCCGGGAACGCGCTTCAGGAATACGATTTTCATAAGTAATAGTTAAGAGTGAGAAGGGTATTTGTCATTCCCGCCTCCGGGCGGGAATCCACTCTTGCGCTGGATCCCGGGTAGCCTGACTGGGCTTCCGGGATGACAATATCTTTCTGGCTAATTTTCATTGGCTATTTCCTCTTTCACGACCTGAATTGCCTTGTCGAGCTGGGGATCGCGTTCGTTTTTAAGGTCTTCCTCGCTGATCTCTATCTCATGATCAGGCTTCAATCCGGAATCTTCCAATATAGTGCCGGACGGCAGGACCCAATGCGCGATGGTGAGCTTGATGACGGAACCGCCACTCAGGTCCATAAACTCCTGCACGGTTCCCTTGCCGAAACTTGTCTGACCGATGAGCTTCACCTGACGGTTATCCCGCAGGGTGCCCGCCAGGATTTCCGCTGCGGACGCCGAACCTTCGTCGATCAGCACCGCGACCGGGATCTTGGCCAGGGCTTCATTCCCGCTCGCGCGCAGCGTGTCGAGTACGCCCTCGCGGCCCACCTCCTTCACCACTACCGTGCCGCGCGGCAGAAACCATCCCGCCAGGTTGACCGCCACCTCCAGGTATCCGCCGGGATTGCCGCGCAGGTCCAGGACCAGCCCTTCAGTGCCCGCATCCGCGGCCTTCCGCATCGCGTTCCAGAACAGCGTCTCCGCATTGGCGTTGAAGCTGTACAGCTGGACGTAGGCAATGCGGTCCGGCAGCATCTTGAAGTCCAGGGTCGGAGCCTGGATGTTCTCGCGGACGATGCTGAAGTCCTTGGGTCTCTCCCAGCCATCGCGGAAGATGCTCAACTTGACGGTTGTGCCAAGCACGCCGCGGATAAAGCTCACCGCCTGATCCACCGCCATATTATCGGTAGAGGTAGCATCGATCATGAATATCTGGTCGTTCGGTTTGAGGCCCGCGCGTTCCGCGGGGGTGCCCTTAAGCGGCGCGACGATCACGAGCTGGTCGCGGCGGATGCCGATCTCCGCCCCTATGCCGCTGAAATTGCCGTCCACATCCTCCTCAAAGCTCTTGGCCGCGGCCGGCGTGAAGAACTGCGAATAGGGATCGCCGAGCGATCGCACCAGGCCGCTCACTGCGCCGTTCACCCTCGCATCAGCGGACACATCCGCGGCACTCAGGTGTTTTTCGTCAATCGTCCGCCAGGCCTCCCAAAAGATTCCGAAATCAGCGTCCGTGGTCGTGCTTTCAACCCCACTCACCCCTTGGACGGCGATCGTCGCAGGCATCCGCCGGCCGGCGGACCAGCCCGCATAAAAGCCGGCGAAGACGAGTAGGAGCGCGGCGAGGACCGCGAGCATCGGCAATGCGTATCGGCGGCCGTTTTGCATGTAGGGAGATTTTACCAGACCGCCGCGGAATTGAGAACGTCCCGGACCGCCGGCGCGCGAGGCGCCGCTTGGTGATTCGCTCGTTTGAAGCTATCATTTCCTCATGGCGGTCGGGCTCTCCGGAGACAGTGAGAAGTACATCGCCGAGCTTAAGAAACGCTCCAAAGAGTCGCACGTCCACCGGCAGTTCCAGCTGACGGGACTCGAGATCGCCGATCTCCTCGGCGACCGGGCCCACAAGTCTCTTTACATCAAGCTGGCCAAGGAACGCAGCGCCCACGAGCTTCTGCGGATTGCGAAGGAGGTCGCGGGAAAGCAGGATGTGCGGAGGAAGGGGGCTTATTTCATGGCTATCGTCACCGGAACCGCGAAACCGGCCGGCCAGAAGGAAATCTTCCGATCCAAGCCGGCGAGATCCCTTCTTCGTACTAAAAGAAATGGCGGCAAATCCCGAAAGAACCCATCCTGAGATCTGGATCGAGGGGCTCGCAGCCGAGAGGAAGCGGCTGCGCTCGGTCGCGAAGCCTTTCGATTTTTCCTCCATGCCCTATAAAGAGTTGGCGGCGCTCATTCGGCGCATGCGCAAGATTATGCGCGAGGCGAACGGCGTCGGCCTCGCCGCGAACCAGATCGGGCTGCCCCACCGTCTTTTCGTGGCGGAAGTGCCCGTGAACGACGGCACTAAGTTCTACTCGGTGATAAATCCAGCCATAGAGAAGATGAGTACCGAGAAGGCCACTATTGAGGAAGGGTGCCTTAGCGTGCCCGGCATATGGGGTGATGCTCCGCGCGCCGAGAGAGTGACCCTCGTGGGACAGGATCTGCGCGGTAAGTCTCTTAAAATCAAAGCTTGGGGCCTTCTCGCCCGCGTCTTCCAGCACGAGACCGATCATCTGGACGGAAAGCTCTTCATAGACAAGGCCAAGAACCTGCATCGCGCGGAAAAAGACAATTCTGAGCCGGTACAGGATGCCAAAAATAATCAGTAAACAGTCATTGGTAATCAAGAAGGCACCCATGGGTCCTGTTTGCTCATTACTAACTTCCAGTTACTCCCTATGAAATTCGTCTTTTTCGGCTCGCCTGCGTTCGCCGCGCTCACTCTCCAGGGTATCCTGGACCGGGGCTTGGTGCCGGACATACTAGTCTCGAACCCCGACCGGCCGGTTGGCAGAAAGCAGGTGGTGACTCCACCGCCAACCAAAGAAGCTATTGCGGCGAGAAACCTGACCGGTCAAGTCAAAGTGTTCCAACCGGAAGATCTGAGATCAGTAAGCTCGCAGCTCACCGCCCTCTCGCCGGACCTCTTTGTGGTCGCTGCATATGCGAATATCATCCCTCAGGCGGTGTTGGATATCCCCCGCCTGGGCACGCTGGGGGTCCATCCCTCTCTGCTTCCGAAATACCGGGGCGCGTCCCCCATCCAATCGGCCATATTGAACGGCGAACAGGAGACCGGAGTGAGTATTTACCTCCTCCAAAAAGGCGTGGATGACGGCCCCGTCCTTGCCAAAGAGCGCCTTGCGATCGGCCCGGACGAGACCTTTTCCGAGCTCTTGCCCCGTCTCGCGGAACTTGGCGGCAGGATGCTTGCCGGGCTTATACCCGCGTTCCTCTCCGGAACCGCGGTACCGGTACCTCAGGACCATGCCCAGGCGACGCTCACGAAGAAGTTCACCGGGGCGGACGGGTTCGTGCCCTTGCCCGAGCTTCAGGCAGCCATAAAGGGCGGTGCCGCCTTCGCCCGTCCCATCTACAACAAGATACGCGCGCTGGCCTCCGAGCCGGGCGTGTGGACCGACCGCGGGGGAAAACGCATCAAAGTTCTCGAAGCGCGGCTCGAGGATGGAAAGCTCGTACCTCTCCGCATCCAGCGCGAAGGCAAACTGCAGGAACCGTTCCGTCCGGGCGTGCTTTGATATACCGTTGGAGCCCTTTATATAAAAAGGGACGTCCCGATCATTCCTATGAGGAGCGCGAGGACCACGATCGCCACGAAGATGCTCTTCCAAGCGGAGGTTTTATTCTTGGCCATGCCGGTCATTATACGGAAATCGGCGGGCCTCCTCAAGGAGGCTGAGGAATGATACCCTTTTGTCATCCTGCTGTGCCCTCCGTAGCTTTAGCGAAGGAGGGAGTCTGCAGGAGCGGGCAAAGGAGCTTGTCCGCTCACTTGGGGGATCGTCTAACGGTAGGACAGCGGCCTTTGGAGCCGTGAATCGGGGTTCGAATCCCTGTCCCCCAGCATTAGCTGTTGGCTTAGCGAGTACCCGAGCTTAGCAACCCTTATGCCCCGCCGAAGCTCGTCGGAGCGAAGGAGGGCCACCTTGAGCATAGTTCTGGGCGTCCGAGGAGGGTTGAAAGGTCCGATGTAATATATAATTAAGTTACTAGCTATGGGAACATTTATCGAAACGAACGACACTCTGCAAATTACAAAAGAGCAAGGGTTCCCTGCCGAACTCGATTTGGATACTCACCTTAAAAATCCTTTCACGGTAAAAGATTTTGAAGGGAAAATCTTCGCTTTCAAAGACAAGCCCAATATAAGAGTTTATCAGCAACCGCCGGTCAGAAACTTTTTAGTAGAAAATAGAAATGACAAGTGGATATATTGGGGCTTGATTCACATGTTGGAAGTTAACCATGACTATGGGGAAAAGGTGACTAGCGGCAAGTTTCGCATAATTTATATAAATACCCCAGAGGAAATGAAAGTGGCGCATAGAATCACCGATCGACGTCCTGAAGCAGATTTCTTTGGGCATGACTAAAGAGAAAAATGATCTGTTATGCCAACAAACTTTTACGATAGCGATGACTTTAAAAATATCGACTTCAAACCCTTAAATCCGTTGTATTATCCGACGGAGTACCAGCGCTACATCAAAGAAGAGACCGACCTCATTAAGCAACACATCAACGGCAAAACAGCACTTGAGGCTGGGGTCGGTATCGGCAGATTGATTCCCGATCTTGCCCCTATCGCAAAAGAGTTCGTCGGCATAGACAACGCCGATCTCATGCTCCAGAATTCTAAAGAGCGAGCGGAAGGCTTCTCAAACGTCCGCCTTGTGAAAGGCGATCTTGAGAATCTTTCACACTTATTCCCGTCTAAATATTTCGATGTCAGCCTCTGTGTCTGGAATACTCTCGGCAACGTGAAAGATGAAGTCGTTGTGCTATCCGAACTCGCCAAAGTTACCAAGGAAAGAATTCTGGTTTCGGTACATCTAAAAGGCGCCTTAGAACAGAGGAAGAATTGGTATAAAACAGTTGGCCTTTCCATGGATGGAGTGGATGAGAAAAACGAGATTTTCTACAACACTAAGTCGGGACTCCGGTCGAAGGCGTATAGCCTTGAGGAGATCGAAGCTATTTCTAAAAACGCAGGGCTGGTCGTTGCAGATCACAAGATCTTGGCTGGCGTTGTTCTTTGGGTTGAAATTGAAAGCTTGCCCAAGTGAAACATGAGAACGAGCTATACTTATCCTATGAAGAAAAGAGTAAAAACCCTCCGGCGACTCACTAAAATGACCCGTCCGAGGAGCCTCTTTCTGGTAAGATGAACTAACCCTCTGGGAGCCTTGCGGGGTAAGGGTTTTCAGAAGTACGAGACCGGGAAGGCCAGCAGCAGCGAGATGGAGTAGAATCATATATATGAACTTGGAAAACAAGGTTGTTGTTATAACGGGAGGCAGCGAGGGTTTCGGTAAATCTCTCGCGAGAATGTTTTCCCACGAAAAATCCCGCCTAATAATTGCGGGCCATGAGCAGGCTAAGCTGGAGGATGCAGCAAAAGAGTTGGGAGCAGATTATCTACTGATTGACGTTACCCGTCCACAAGAGCTCAATAATTTGGCGGCATACGTTTCTGAAAAATATGGAACGATAGATATTTGGATAAACAATGCCGGGATTCAGATTGCGCCCAGCATGGTGGAAAACGTAGATATTGAAAAACTACACCACTTATTCGAGGTTAATTTTTTCGGCTATTTTTACGGCTGTCAAAGCGCAATTCGGTGCATGAAAAAGCAGTCTCACGGATTAATAGTCAACGTGAACTCCACCGCAGGACTTGATGGCAAATCTGGACTTTCCGCTTATTCTTCTTCGAAATTCGCAACTAAGGGATTGACCGAATCTCTGCGGAAAGAGGTCGTCGATACACACATTCAAGTCTTTGCTGTATATCCCGGAGGAATGCAGACGAACATCTACAAAGAAAAGTATCCGGACGACCTGAAAAACTATATGCTAACGGATGATGTTGCGAAAAAGGTGGTAGATAATCTCAAGATAGATCATCCCGAAAAGGACCTTATCCTTAAGCGGTCGGCGTGAATAAGGTTGGGCTAGATCCAAGAATCGTTCCGGTCACGTCCCACCTGCCCAGTCGATTACAGAATCTAACCCGCTTTGCGGGTAGGATTCTGTTGAGTCCTGCGCTGCGCCCTTCGAAGCTTTACGATACCCCGCGAAGCTCGAAGAGCAAAGTGGGGCTACCTTGTGCATAGTATCGAGTGACCGAGACGCGTCAGTTCTCCCCTCAGCCCCGCCGCGCCGCCTCAATAGCAGCAACGTCGATTTTTGTCATTGTCATCATCGCTTCAAAGGCACGCTTTGCTTCTGCGCCGCCAACCGCAAGTGCGTCGATCAGCGTACGCGGCGTGATCTGCCATGATACTCCCCAGCGGTCTTTGCACCAGCCACATTGGCTTTCCTGACCTCCATTCCCGACGATCGCGTTCCAATAGCGATCTGTTTCTTCCTGATTGTCCGTCGCGATCTGAAAGGAAAATGCCTCACTTTGTTTGAACGCTGGTCCACCGTTCAGACCAATACAAGGGATTCCAAAGACCGTGAACTCTACCGTGAGCACGTCGCCTTCCTTGCCATCCGGAAAATCACTGGGCGCATGATTAACAGCCGTTACTTTACTATCGGGAAAAGTAGCGGCGTAAAAGTTTGCTGCGTTTTCTGCATCCTTGTCGAACCAGAGGCAAATTGTATTTTTTGGTTGCATGTTATTTTGTATCATTATTTTACCGCGCTTCGGGAGATTTGCAAACTAAGTAAAAGTATCTCATTGATCCCCGGCCGGGACGGGTCAACTCTCCCCTGCCGGTAGCGAGAGTATACCGCCATTTAGCATCCGTCCGAGGAACCTAGTTCTGGTAAACTTACAGAATCCTTCGGGAGACTTACGGGGTAATGATTTTACAAAATCCGCGATCGAGAAAGCCACCACTATAACCATGAACCAGAAGATTCTAAAAAGCGGATTCTATCTTCCTGAAATTGGCTTAGGAACCGGAGGTGATCCCTCAAAAGCTGTCGGTTATGAAGAGCGGAAAAAAGCGCTTCAGATCGCACTTGATATGGGATACCGGCATATTGATTGCGCAGCGACATACTCCAATGGAGGGGTAGAAAAGTTCGTTGGGGAGGCCATTAAGCGCATTGATCGTTCGGAATTAATCCTTTCAACAAAAGTTTCTCCGCTCAATCTTGCTTATGATGACCTAATTGAATCAGTGCAATTAAGCTTGGGTCGTTTAGGAGCAAGTTACGTCGATTTGTTGTACATCCATGCTCCTAATATGGATATTCCCTTATCCGAAACCATGCGAGCTATGGATACCGTGATAGATAATGGGATGGCAAAGCACCTGGCCGTGAGTAATTTCAACGTCGACCTTCTCATCAAAGCACAGTCGTTTACCAAGAATAAAATTGTCGCGAATCAGATCGAGTATAATCTTGCGACTCGTGAAAAAAGTCATTGCGAGGGGTGTGACAGTATGGAATCGAAAATAATTCCATTCTGCCAGGAAAATGACATTCTCGTGGTCGCGTATCGACCCGTTGATCGAGGCTCTATCCTTGAACCCAACCAATTACTCGATACCTTGTCAAAAAAGTATGGGAAAACGAGAGCACAAATCGCCTTGAATTGGCTGATTTCACAAGACAACATCGTTACCATTCCACGCTCGGATGCATTCGCCCATCTTAGGGAAAACCTTGACGCAAGTGGTTGGTATTTAGACAAAGCAGACGTCGAACTCCTTAGAAGGGAGTATCCGCTTAGAGAGATTAAGTCCTACCGTTATTATTAAGCTCACGAATCGCGTCCCACCTGCTCAGCCGATTACAGAATCTTACCCGCACAGCGGATTAGATTCTGTTGAGTCCTGCGCTGCGCCCTTCGAAGCTTTACGGCGTCCAGCGTAGCTTGAGCGGAATTGAAGCGAAGAAGGGAAGCCTTGGCGAAGTGGGTCAGCAAAGAGAATTAGCTGATCCCAACGAGATAATATCTCCTTGTTCCCTCATTGGTCACCTGAACAGTAAATCCCTGTTCTGAAAATAGTCTCGATAAATTATCTGGGGAATAAAATACACTTCCCATTTTTAGGAACTTTTCCATGCGGACTATCACCCTCCCTCCAAAAGTTAAAGGGTTAAATTCCTCTACAATTACTGCACCTCCATACTTCAGAACCCTCTTGATTTCCTGAGCACATTGAACTTGATTCGGCAAATGATGGAACACATCTACCATAATAATTTTATCTATTGAGTTGTCGGCAAAAGGTAACTTTTCGGCAGTTCCGATCAGGCAGGCAATTCCATTGTGCTTGCGGCATTGCTCGATCATTTTCTCTGATGGATCGACCACCGTAACTTTCTTTACCTTCCCTGTTAAAAACTTGGCTACTCTGCCCGTACCGCCTCCTACATCAACAACTTCATCTTCAACGCTAAACTCTACGACAGAAGTAAGTTTCCTAAAAGTAGCTTTTGCTCCGATATGAACCTTCTCATATATCGGCGCAAGAACGTCAAAATAGTTGGGCACACCCCTAATGATATACTTCAACGATCACGGTTCCAATCGCATCCCACCTGCCCGGCATTAGTGAAAGTAAGTCGGGTTTCCGTTCTTTTGCGGGCTCCGCAAGCAAGGATTTGAATAATAATCCTCCCCTTACGAACAGGAAGGACCTCGACCGAAGTCGAGGCCCCACATGCTTTGCCGCTGTGGATTGTCATGCTGCGATGAGCGCGGACGGGTTCGGGGCGGGAAGCTCCTTGCCCGTGATGATCGCGATCTCTCCCAGCACCCTCTGGAGGTAGCCGGTTGGCAGAACGGTTTGCGCGGCGGAACCGTCCACGAGAGAGAGGCTTGTCGCGAGCAACAAGTCGCCTTGGCGCACGCCATTCAGCTTGAACGAACGTCGGCCGCCGACACTCGGGTTCTGCAGGTCAACCACGACTTCATTGAGAGCCGGCGTCGGCCGCGGCGCGTCGGCCGTGAATCGGTAGCTCGCGATAGCTCTCTCCACGTGGGTGTAGGGCTCGCGGTAACCGTACTGGTCGTGGCCGAACCACTTCTCGACTGCGTCCGCCACGAACCGCCGGACCTGCCCCTGGTTCGAGATGACGACGCGCAGCATCTCTCCGGTCTCTTTGCTTCGGAACCAGATGAGACCGCCGACCTGGGTGAAGTCCGAGGCCGAGAAGCTTCGCCTTCCATACTCGTCGTAGTCAGTACGGGTGCTGTAGACGAAATCTTTTTCGACGGGGACCCAGCCGCCGTCCGCCACAGGTTCCGCGACGCCTTGCTCGATAGAGAAGGGGTCCTCAACAGAAAAGACGCCATTTATGAGCCGCTCCATCCAGTCCCAGTCCTGGGAGTTGTCCGCGAGGCACTTGTTGCGGCGAGCGATGAAGCTGGCAACGCCGAGCGGCGTGAAAGAGAAGATCGCCCAGAACAGGCAAAGTTCAATGGCGAAAAAGACGCGCTCCGGAGCAGGGACCCACGCCCCGCCCTCACGTTCGCCATAGCCGCGATCGCCGTAAACATAACTGCCGTTGTGAGCGAGGAAGTGAGCTTCATCGATACCCACGAGATCGCCCCGGACACCGCGATTGGGATCGGCCAAATTGGCACGAGCTGTTTCCGCCGTGGGGTACGAAATCGGATACAGCCTCTCGTACAACACGTCGTCGAGGCGGTAGTGAAGGATGCTCGCGCCGAGAATGCAGAGGAAAACGAGCAGGGCGAGCAGGGCGCCGTTTTGGAACATCTCACTGGCAGCCTTGGGGGAAAGAGGGATTTTGGCTTGTTTCATCAGTCACTCCTTTCGATTTTTGCAGCTCAGAAACCACTGGTTGAGGGAAATGGATTGTCGGAGATCTCGTGCTAATTTAACAAGTTTCCATAAAATTGTCAATGGCACGGACATTAAAATCCCCGGCGGCGCAGAGATGTTGGCTTTAGAAAGTCAATCAAGTTTGCAAATTATTGAATCGAGGATCCTGATCGGAGTTATAGGACTGAATTTCAGAAAGCATCTCCAATAGCATCCCACCTGCCCAGCAAGTGGTTTCCGTGCCATAATTGAGTAATGAAAAAATTAGCGCCTGCAATAATAACAGTAATCGTAATTGCTGCAGGAGTTTACTACCTCAACTCAACTCCTCACCAGGAATCTGCATCGCAAGCTCCGCCGGCAAACCAGAGATCTTTCGACGGAAGGAATGCTACCTTCTCGATAAATGACAATGCGATCACGCTTGTCGATGGAGCAGCGGAAAGCCCTGCCGCTCCCGGTTCCGCGTCGAAAGTCGTCACCCGTTATTTCGGCAATGAGGCGACCGGAGATCTGAATGGCGACGGCTCGCAGGATGTGGCGTTTCTCGTGACTCAGGACGGCGGAGGCAGCGGGCTCTTCTATTATGCCGTAGTCGCCCTTAAGACAGCGGATGGATACAGAACCACGAACGCCTTCTTCATCGGCGACAGGATCTCCCCGCAGTCAACTTACATCCCGATGAATTCCATGGAGCTCCACGTGAACTATGCGGAACGCAAGCCGGGCGAGCCGATGACCGCGCAGCCTTCTGTCGGAGCGGTCAAGCTGCTTAAGGTCACCTCTCATGGAGTGTTGGAAGGCCTCATGAAATAAGTTCAGGCCCTGGCAACATCCCGGCCACCCCCAATGCGCGAACGCGTAAAAGGCCTTATCGCTTTTGGGGCAAAACGGGCTCTTTCCGTTCAAGGCATTCAAATGATTCAAAAGCACATCACTTGTAGTGATGTGCTTTTGAAGGTGGGCAAGTTTGCTTGAGGTATTGCCCGTCTGACCTCTTGATATCAAGGTGATCTCGCCTGTTCCATCGGAACCTCCTTACGCCGCATCTTCGAACGCCGTGTCCTCAAAGCCGGGGAGTAACTCGTCGATGATGTTCGTGCTCAGAAACTGTTGGATGCGGCCCGGATCACGCGGATACATGCTGATCGCCATGCGGAACTTCGCGTCGGCCATGTCGGGAGTAAGACTCTCGAGGCTCAGCGCTCCCGCGTCCTTCGCGAGCTTGCCGAGCTCGTAGCGGTCGAGGATCACACGCCCGTCCTCGAACGGTGAAAGGATCCCGACATGGATCCCGGCCTTGGTCGCAGCCCTGACGGCGTCGATCCAGGAATAGCTCCCGTTCTTGCCGTCCTTCCACTTCCGGTTCGGGATATTGCCCGCTCCCTTGCACTCGAGGATCACGCCGGCGAGGCGGCGAGCCCTCACGAGATCGAGGAGTATCCACGGCGGAGTGTCGGCGGAGACGCGGATCGTGCCGAGGTTCGGCTCGAAGACGGTGTCCATGCGAAGACCCTGCACCGCCAGCACGCCGTTGAACTTGCGCGTGCCTTCGAGAATCATGACGCGCGGCCACGCCTGGGCGACGGGAGGCCGTCCGGGCGTGTAGAACGCGGCGAAGTCGGAATCGCGCCGCTTGCGGATCCGGCTGCCATGGAGCACGTCGCCGATGCAGACCGAGTAGACGCCCACGATGCCGTTTTGCTTGAAGACGCTCGCTACCCGGAAAGTGTTCGCGATCTGCATGGGAACATCGCTGCCCGACTCGTCCTTCGTCATCTGCGCGCCGATTACGAACACCGGCTTCTGCAGCGACAACTTGAAGACCATGCCGAGGACAGCGCAGGTCTCGGCCAGGCTGTCCGTGCCGTGCAGGATCACGAAAGCGTCGTGACCGTTGTAGGCCGCGCGGATCGCCCTCGCGAAACCGACCCGGTCCCTATGGTTGATGTTCGTGGAATCTTGGCGTCTCGGATAATCCTCGAGGGTCAGCCGAAAGTTTTTCGACAGGCTGATCCCGGCGAGAAGCTCTTTGGCACTTTTGGCCGGCCGGAGAGGCTTCCCGACCATGCCGAGCGTGCCTCCGGTGTTCAACACGTGAATCTTCACTTGCCACCTCCTGTTCCTGGAATTCCGATTTTCTTTTTCAAATGACAGCCCCTGCAGCCGCCATTTGAACCGTCTGGCAGTCCGTAGAAGTGATTTATAAAAACACAATATTGGGTGATTAGTCAATACCAGCACGCATATCCCCCAACCGCGAGGTTGGTTCTGTAAGGACAAGTTCAGGAAATATGCCGCCTTCGAGGAGCGGGCGGGGCAATTCCGCTCACTGCAGGTCAGTGAACACCACGAGCCTTTGGCTGTAGCTCTTCCGGACAGCATCCCAGACGCCTTCGCAGGTAATGAGGTTCAAGTGAGCGCCGTCGTCTTTGGCTATAAAAACATCGGCCGCCGCCGCCGCCGGATCGTAATAGCGGCTCTCGCGGACCACGAACCGGATGGCTTCCCCCTTGTCGTTCCGGACATATATCTCGTCTCCCGGCTGCAGTTCGCTGAGGCCGCTGAACACGCCCGGCTTCGTGATTATTCCTCCTCGTACCTGCGCCACATGCCCCATCACGATCGCGGTGCCCTTTTCCCCGGGCAGCGCGCTGCCCGTGAACCATCCCACATCAACGAGATTGTCAGGTATTTCGATGGTTCCGCCGGATTTTAGGCCGTTATACTGGAATCCTGCACTGACGTTCAGTTTCGGGATCTCGAAACGGGCCAGGGAACGGACCACACTATCTGCGACCGCCACGCTCGTCGTTCCGGCCGTGGTCTGCACCGGAACCGGTATGATCGGTGCCTGAGAGACAGGTGCGCTGATCTCCGCCCTCGAGACAGGGCCGAAGTAGCCGGTCGCGGGAGAAATGCCCGATCGTGCCTGCCATGCGGAAAGCGCGCTCTTGGTGAGCGGGCCGAAGTAGCCGGTCGGGACGGGGATCTTCAGAAAACCCCCGGCGATCAAAGATCGCTGCAACACGGATACGTCATCCCCGCTGATTCCAATGGAAAGGTTGCGCGCGAATATGGGACCTGCCGTCAGGGGCAAGGGCAGGGCCCCTCCGGCTGCGCTTCTCCCCGGCATGGAAACGAAGAGCAATAGCGCGCCGAGCCATAATAGTGCATTAGATATTTTCATCGCAGGATTATTATGCCATAGAGTTCTCCTGTCGGCGGCGCGGCGAATATGGCGGCGATCGCTGCTTTCATGCCATCTTATGACGCCCGGTACCGAAGTTCATTACAGACATAGGCTCTTATGCCATAATCAAAGCATATGGAGATTGACCTGGGATTATTGCACTTCCTGCCTGCCATCGGGCACTCCGAACTCCTCGGGCCATCTGTGGCAAAGATGCTCTCCGGATTGCCAATGGCCGATAAGATCGGCGTCGCGGAGATCGATCCGGACCTGTCCGATACCGCCGCGTTCTGTGAAAAATATGGCATCGGGATGGACCAGGCCGCCAATTGCGTGGTGCTTGAGGCCAAACGCGCGGAAAAGAGCTGGCTCGCGGCATGCGTCGTCCTCGGCAGCACGCGCGCCGACGTGAATGGGCTGGCCCGCCGGACGCTGGATGCGCGCAGGGTTTCTTTCGCGCCCATAGAGCAGGCGGTTGCCCAGACTGGCATGGAGTACGGGGGGATCACTCCCCTCGGTCTCCCCGGCGATTGGACCATCCTTATAGATAAGGGCGTAGCGGAATCGGAATACGTGATCATCGGTAGCGGCCTCAGGAAGTCCAAGCTTGTGATCCCCGGCAGCGCGCTGGCCTCGTTGCCGAAGGCTCAGGTACTTGAGGGGTTGGGACAGATGAAGGAACCATCAACCTGACCATGCCCTTCAAGCCCCCGTACGCCAGCAAGGAAAATTTTTTGGCGCAGCTGGAGCAGGCCGGTCTTTTGGCGCCCCGGATGCAAACGGCTCTGGAGTACGCAAGACGGGCCCATAAGGACCAGAAACGAGACCAGGGCAACCCTTATCTCGAGGAACACATCTATCCGATCGGCTCCGGCATCCTCAAAAGGCATGCAGCCGACCCAGAACTGGAGAATATGGTCATATTAGGCGTGTTGCATGATGTGGTCGAAGACGATCCCAATGTCTTGCTTCCGGATATTGAAAGAGATTTCGGAAGGGTTATGCTCGACAAACTGCTTCTTGTCACTAAGAAACCTAATGAGAATACCGACTTGCTTTCCGAGGAAGAAAAAAGGGTGGTGAACGCGAGAATGCTGCAGAACCTGGAACATGCCTCTCGCCTCGCGCAAATCGTCAAGCTCGAGGACCGGCTAAACAACCTCGCAAGCATCGAGAGAGCGGACACGCCGAAGTACCTGCGCTACGTGGAGGAAACCCGAACCATGTTTATCCCTTTCGCCGAGCGTGTGGCCGCATCCTATGTAGGTCTCTACTTGGAGCAGTTAGCGCGTCTTGCTTAACGCTGTCTGATCATCCTTTTAGCGCTCCGGCCCGGCCTTCGCCGCGCTCGTCCCCGCCACGAAGCCGGTCGTCCAGCACAGCTGCAACCCGTACCCCCCGGACGGGCGGTCTATGTTCAGGACGTCCCCGGCAAAATAGAGGTTTTCCATTTTGCGGGAGCGCATGGTCCTGAAGTCCACCTCGGGCAGTACGACCCCTCCGGAGGTGACTACCGCCTTATCCACGCCAAGCAGGCCTTTGACCCGCATCGGCAAGTCTTTGAGGAGCGCCGCCAGCTGGCGGCGCTGCTCGCGGGTGACGCTATGGCCGGAAGTGGTGCCGGGAATGCCGGAAAGCTCCACGAGGACGGGACCGAGCGCGGACGGCATAAGCCCGGTCAATATGTTCTTGAATTGCTTGTTGCTTTTCTCTCCCAGGGCTCCTTGCAGCTTCTTGTCGAGGACCCCAGGGTCAAGCGAAGAGAAAAGGTCCAACGAGATCGTCACACTCCCATATTTCAAGAGCTCGCCGATATCCCGGCTCGCGTTCAAGACCATCGGCCCGCTGATGCCGAAGTGGGTAAAGAGCATCTTCCCCTTTCTCACATCCTGCTTCACGCCGTTCTGAAGGACGGTGAGCTTGACGTCAGGAAGGCTCACTCCCTGAAGGCGCTTGACCCAAGCATCCTGGATCGCGACCGGCACCAGCGCCGCCCCCTGGTCCACGACCGTATGGCCGATCGCCGTAAGCCAGGCGAAACCCTCGCCGGTCGATCCGGTCTCCGGCCGTGACTTGCCGCCAGTCGCGAGGATAAAGGAATGCCCCCGGACCTCCCTGCCGCCTTTCAGGCGGACAGCCGCTATGGCGCTCCCCTTCTTCGTAAAGCCGCTGGCCGGCGCATTGCGGGAAACGACCACCCCGCCATCCCGCATGTACCCCACCAGGGCTTCCCAGACCGAGACCGCTTTATCGCTTTTCGGAAACACCCGCTTCTCCGCCTCCACTTTGGTCGGCATCTTCCTCGCATGGAAAAAATCCAGGGCCTCCTTGACCCCGTACTGGGCGAACGCGGAAAAGAGAAAACGGTCGTTCTTCCTGAACTTCGCGAGGAACGCCCTGGTATCGAACTCCGCGTTGGTCACGTTGCAACGCCCCCCGCCGGTGATGAGAAGCTTCTTCCCAAGCTGGGGGTTCTTTTCTATCAAAATGACTCTAGCTCCAAGTTCTGCGGCCCTCCCGGCAGCCATCATACCCGCGGGTCCGCCGCCGATCACGACAACATCCCAAAGCTTATCCGCCATAGGGGCCATCATAGCACCTCGCCTTCTTTATGGCAGTGCTACAATAGAGGCATGACCATATTCAAAACGGCATCTTATACGTGGTGGCAGATCGGCCTCTTTAAATTATCCCTGCTCTGTATCGGCATCGCGATCGGGGCCTATTGGCCGGCGGTGTTCCTTCCGTACCTGGGCATCCTCCTTATAACCGGCATAGTGCTCGGCATCTATATCGGCGCTGTCTGGCTCAGGCAGTAATCCCCGAACCCGCAGGACAATCCGCAGTCCTCTCGTTCATTCAAATAACACTCCTTTATTTTGTATAATACGGTTATGCAAAAGATATACCAATCGATATTCATCAACGCTCCCCGCGAGAAGGTATGGGATACCATGCTCTCCGATAGCACCTATCGCGAATGGACGACGGCTTTCAATCCCGGATCGTATTATAAGGGAGACTGGAGCGAGGGATCGAAAATACTCTTTCTCGGGCCGAATCCGGGCGGACCGGGCGAGGGCGGCATGGTGAGCCGCATCAAGGAGAACAGGCCTCACGAGTACATATCCATCGAGCACCTCGGCATCTTTAAGGACGGTGTTGAAGACACAGCGAGCGAGGAAGCGAAGAAATGGGCGCCGGCCTACGAGAATTATACGTTCATCGAGAAGGACGGAGGTACCGAACTCCTGATCGAAATGGATATCGAGCCTGATCAGAAAACGACGTTCGAGGACATGTGGACAAAAGCGCTGCAGCGCCTCAAGGAACTGGCCGAAAAATAGGACGGGTCATCGTTTTACCCCCGGTCTTATCTGCTATACTGCAGATATAGCTTTCACGCATGGATATTTCCCCGCAGAAAAACACGGCGCCGACTGAGGAAAGCAGGCATATCATCCGCAGCCTTAAGGCAAAAGCGGACAAGAACAGGTCACCGGGAGAAGTGATCGCCGATGATCTGACCCATGCGTTCGGCAGCGTGGGATTTTTATCTCTGAACGCCGTCGTGTTCATCGCCTGGATCGCCATCAACACCGGCCTTGTTCCCGGGATCGCTGCCTTCGATCCCTTTCCTTTCAGCCTGCTTACGACCATCGTATCCCTCGAAGCGATCATCCTTGCCATCATCGTGCTCTTGTCTCAGAATCGCGCCATAGAAACCGACGACCTGCGGGAGGAAATCGATCTTCAAGTGAATCTGATCACCGAGCGGGAACTGACCAAGCTCATGACTATACTCGTTCCATTGCTCGAGAAGAACGGCATCGACGTTTCAGAAGACGCGACGCTCCAGGAAATGCTGAAGCCGACCGATACCGGCAGAATCCAGAGGGTTCTCGAGAAACAGATCGCCCGCAAGAACGGCTTTCTGTAGATGTTTATCGCCCTGACCGGCACCATTGGATCGGGAAAGGACACAGTCGCGAAATATTTGGTTGAACACCACGGTTTCCACTTCGCTTCCGGGAGCGATCTCATCGCCGGGGAGGTCAGGAAGAGAGGCCTTGCCGCGAGCCGCGAGAACATGAGAAGTGTCGCAAATGAGCTTCGAAAGCGGGATGGCACGCGCCTGCTGGACATGATGATCAACGAAGCCGCCGGCAAGAGGGACGTAGTGATAGGATTCCTGAGGACGGAAAACGCGATACGGAGGCTAAGGGAGGTTGAGCCCGCAGCCATTCTTGCCGGCGTGGACGCGCCGATAGATACGCGTTACAAGCGTGCCGCCGCGCGGAACGAAGAGAAGGACCGGATGACGCTCGATGAATTCGTCGCCGCAGAGGCTTTGGAAATGTCGTCCGAGGATCCTGACACCCAGAACATCGGCTACTGCATGAGCCATGCCGATATCATTGTAATGAACGACTCCTCCTTGGAGGACCTTCACAATAAGATCGAGGAAATGCTGGTCAAGATAACGCGGACTTCCCAGGAAAGAATGTTAGAATAAACGCATGAACGCGACCCGCGATCCCATTCTCCACGTCGACGAGCCGCACGTGATGGGCGCCGGCCGGAAGCTCAACTGGCTCCGGGCCGCGGTGCTTGGCGCGAACGACGGCATCGTTTCCACCGCTTCGCTCGTCGTCGGCGTCGCGGGAGCTTCGAATTCGTCCGGCTTTATCCTGACCGCAGGCGTGGCCGGTCTTTTGGCAGGCGCGCTTTCCATGGGCGTCGGGGAATATGTCTCGGTTAGCACCCAGCGCGATACCGAAAAAGCGCTTATTGAGAAGGAACGCCGGGAACTCATTGAAGAACCCGAGCTCGAACTCCAGGAGCTCGCCCAGATCTACGCGAGGAAGGGCCTCTCCGGGGCGACGGCACAGAAAGTGGCGGAGGAACTCACCGCCCACGATGCCTTCGCCGCGCACCTGGACGCGGAGTTAGGCATCGACCCGGACGACCTCACGAACCCGTGGCAGGCAGCTTATGCATCCGCCTTGGCCTTCTCCTGCGGAGCCATGATCCCCATCCTCATGATCACCCTTCCCCCCGAATCGATACGCATTCCGGTGACCTTCCTGGGAGTCCTCATTGCGCTTGCCGTGACGGGCACCCTGAGCGCCCACGCCGGCGGGGCGAGCAAGAGGAAGGCCGCACTGCGTATCATGGCCGGCGGCATGCTGGCTATGGCAGCGACTTTCGGCATCGGCAAGCTGTTCGGAGTGGCGGGAATATAACATCCCTGATAGGAAAGAAACCCTGTCCTGCCATGATTCGAAAAAGAACCGCTTTGTTGGAATATAATTAAGATGAGCCAAACTCCATGATCGCCTATATCCTTTCCGATTTCTCCCGCGTCATCCTCATGCCGAAGGATAGGAGCTATGCGGGCGAACTGAACGATCTTTACCGGACCAAGGTGCTGCAGGATGGCATGGGCTATTTCGACGTCTTCGACCTGAACGAAGAGCTCCTGGCCTTCCTTGGATCCCTCGGAGAAAATTATCCCCTCGGCATCTTCACGAGCGAAATCGTCCAGAACGACCCGGCAGTGCGCCCTCGGCTCGAGCAGGCGTTCCGCGACGTAGTGAGCGCCCAGGACCTCGGCATCAGAAAAACGGAGAAGGAGGCTTATCTGACGGTGGCCAAGAGCCTTCAGCAGGAACCGGCGGCGGTCCTTTATATAGATGATAAAGAAGAGAACGTAGCTGCCGCCCGCGATGCCGGCCTGCATGCGATCCGCTATGTTTCAAACTCCCAGATCATGGCCGATATCCGTGCGGCATTGGCCGGTAAAAATGAGAAGGAGGCCCGCTGAGGAGCCTCCAACTTTTAATTGATCGTCGTGCCCAGCATGATGGCATCCCTGCCGCCGTGCACGTGCTTGCCCTGCGTGGCCGTCACCGTCATATCCACCGCCCTCCTGGCCGCATAGTGGACGATCAGGCGGACGTTCCAGCCATCCTGTTCCGTCACGTCGCCGCTGTCGCCGAAGGTCGCGAAACGGTGCGATGTATTCCGGATCTCGCGCTGGCAGATGAAACCGCTGGAATTGGATGCGCGAAGCGCGCGCTCCCCTTCCGGGTCATCCGAAAACCACACGCCTCTCATGCTCCCGGCCAGGTACCTCTTCAGCACGAAAGGCTGGTCTCCGAAGCGGCTGCGGCCCTCGGCCTTTTTGGAGGTGAAATACGTCGCGGGGATGTATCGCCTCACGGTCGCGAGAGATTCGGGTGGTATCTGGGACCGCAGCACCACCTCCAGCGCCTCGTCGCCTTCCTCGTTCCGGAGCAAGGCAAGAAGCGCCTTAGACCCGAGAAAGGGTTTTGGCGGCACCAGGAACTCGATCTCTTCGGCCTGGTAGAGCTCGGCCAGCCTGCGGCCAAGACAGTGGTTGTGCCGGAAAAACGGCAGGTCCATGAAGAGTCTCACTTCCCGCTCTTCGATCACCGGCTTCCCTTCGCCGGCACTCACGCTCCGCTCGCCCGCCACCAGGAGTTCGATACCTTCTCCGGCCAGTTCCGCCTGAAGGATGCGAAATGCGGGAAGGTAAAAGTTGGCATGGGAGGGGTTCTCTGGTTCCGCATAGATCAGGGCCAGGCGCTGCTGGCCGCGCTTCCTCATGCACTCCGCGATGGCAACGGCAACGCCGGGAAGCGTATCGGCTTCGGGCCGGAGCGCCGCACAGAGCTTCTGGGTCAGGACCGCATAGCCGTGGTTTTCGATGTTCTGGCCGTCGATCTCGATGAGATGCCAGCCGCCTTCCCCTACCAGAAGGTCCACCTTGTAGATGGCGGGAACCGCGCCCGGCCGGAGGAGCATGGCCTCCCGATAAAGAGATGGCACCTGAGCCCCCAGCGTGGCGGCGACCGTCCGCCAAGCCCTGCTCTGCCCGAGATCGGGATGGAGGGCGATGGCCGCGATGCGTCCGACGCCGGCCAGGCATTCGTGGAGCGCCCGGCCGAGAGCGTCCAGTTCCTCGCGCTGCGTTTCACTGATCTCATACACTTGCGGCGAGAGCCGAAAGCGGTGCGCGGGCTCCTTCCAGAGGCCCGACGCCGTGACGATGCGTTGTAATGTGTCGTACAAGAAACACCTCCTATTCAATTCGCAAGTTACACTGCCATTCGCGGCAGTATCGCTTCCGATCGGAGCCCGGCCGGGAGCGATACTGCAACCAATGCCGATATCAATAAAAACCAGCTTTCCGTCACCGGAAAGCTGGTTTTTATTGCGGTTATGTCGTTACCTACTGGACACAGACGTTCTCGGAGCCACGACACGCAAAGCCAACTTCCCGGAAAGAAAGCTGACAGCAGGAACAGATGCCTTGCTTCAGAACGGTCATATATATTCCAGAGTGCCAGAGCCGGATCTGCCTGTCAATGCCAGGCGGCATTGTGAGAAAAACCCGGTTTTCTCTTCCCGTTTGTCATCCCGGCTCCCTCCTTCGCTCCTTCTGCGCTTAGCCTTCGAAGGACACGCAAAAGCTCCAACTTCGCCATAGGCCTACGGCTGGACACGTCCTCCTTCGCTATAGGCTACGGCTGGACACGTACGGAAGGGCATCGCAAGGCCGGGATAACAAAATAAACGGGGCTACAGCGCTAGAAAGACGGGTGGACCGCTGATCTCCGGCTGGCAAGTGCGCGGGAGGAGAGATTGGCTACACCGCAGCGGTTCAAGCACGCTCGGGAGCTGCGGCTTGCGCAGTCTCCGCATCCAGCATCTTGCACATCTTCGCGCAGAACGCCCGCAACAATTCTCGCTTCTTCCAGAGAGGATTGCTGTCGGAAACCTCGTTGCGGCGGATTTGCCGCAGATCCTGGATGATCATATAGCGGTCATGGCCCAAGTCGCCTTCGGCCCGGACATTGGTATCCTCGATACCTTGGTATATCTGGCGCAGTTGTTGGTATTTTACGGGCCGGTCCATGGCCGCAAAGGCAGGGTGCAGCTCAATGTGCTCCACGAGATCATGGATAGCCACGTAAAAATCGAAGCCCGCCGGCGTATTCATCACTTTTTGAAGGCTTCTCACCAGGTCCATTCGTTGCATGTTGCGGGATGGCATGAGTACCACACTTTACCACATGTATCCGGAAATAGCGATGGCAGCTTTTATGCCCTTGTTCAGCGTCCTCTTCTCGCGCGCGAGCGCGCCGATCTTGCTTTACAGAATAATTTCTTTATGGTATTTTTGAACCGGAGATTTAGTCGGATTTCTAGCAACACACATCAACCACATGACTGGAACTATCAAGACGCTCACGGAAAAGGGGTATGGGTTCATCTCTCGCGAAGGCGAGACGAAGGATCTTTTCTTCCACTCCAAGGACTTGAACGGTATCGCCTATGAAGACCTTAAGGTCGGAGATGCGGTCACCTTCGAGGTGACCCAGGGCGAGAAGGGCCCGGCCGCGACCAACGTGGCTCTCGCCTCCGCCACGGGCGCAGCCGCCACGGACGAGGCAGCTGCCTAAGACAGGCTCCCTCAAAGACCGCCCCGTTCAACGGGGCGGTCTTTGTTTTGCCCGACGGCAAACAAAAAAGCATCATCTGAAAATGACGCTCTTTTGTTTGTGGGGACAGTAATGTTATTCGGGCCTGTCACCCACATCTCCCGAAAAGACGGTATTGATGCGATGCTGCTCGCCGCAATTCACAGATCAGCCGGCGAGCAGCCTTGCCAGCTCGTCGATCGCGGACTGGTCACGCCTGCCGCCGTCCTGTCCGGTGACCGGACAACGGCTAATGCAACCCTGCGCTTCAATTGGAGCAGTGCCGCTGGCCAGTTGATTGGCGAGGCGCCAGCAGCACCCGGGGTAGCTGCTGTACCAGGACTTTGCGGCCGTGATCTGGTCATCTGTCAGTTGTGCCATAGAATCCCCTTCCTTGAACGGTGCCCGATATTCTTTATGCAACGGATCAGACACTGATCCGCTAGCCGGCACGGCGAGGGCCTGAAATGGCCGCGCGGAAGACCCGATAACGTCCCTCGAGAAGGCCTCGAGCCTCGTCGATGTCGATTCCCCGCCGGGCGACGATGGATGCAACCGCCACGTCATTGCCGCAAAGCCCGAGAAGCCGGCTGGCCTCGAGATCGTTCGTCCCGCCCGCTTCCATGACCATGGCGCGGGCGCGGTCCGTGAGCTTTGCATTGCTCGGGGGCATGAAGATCATGAGGTCGTCATACGTGCGGCCGAGACGGGCCATCACTCCGGTGCTCACGATATTCAGGACGCGTTTCGTGACGTCGCCCGAGACCATGCGCGTGGACCCACGGACGGGTTCCCGCCGCACGGGAGCGACGATCGGCAGATCCACCAGGCGTTCCATTCTGCTGCCTTCACTATTGACGAGAGCCACGGTGAGGGCTCCCATCCGTTTGGCCTCCGTGAGAGCCGCTACCGTGTACGGGGTATTGCCGGACGCGGCGACGCCAAAGACGACATCCTTGTCGGTGGCGTTCTCACGAATCGCGGCTGTGCCTGCACCCTCATCATCCTCAGCACCCTCGACGCTTTGCCAGAAGGATATCTGGCCGCCGGCCGGGAATGTCTGGACGAGGTCGTGCGGGACGCCAAAGGTAGGCGGAAGCTCCGATGCGTCCACGGCAGCGAGGCGCGCGCTCGTCCCCGCACCGACGTAATACCAGCTGCCGCCGGTCAGGATACGCGCGACGATTGCATCGATCACCCTTGCGATCTGCGGCAGGGTGGGCTCGATGATCGCATTCGCGGCGCACTGGGCCTCATGGATATGTCGGGCGATGCGGATCCCCGACCAGAGATCTAAATGCGGGGCCTTTTTTTCCTTCTTCGTTGCCATGCTTTCCTCTCTTTCATTGCGGAGTCCGATCTGATGCACTGCGCTTCCCAAGTTATCAAGTGACAACCTCCGCGGCTGACACTTCTGAAGGGGCAGCGCGAAAGTAACTCATTACAGCACATAGATTACATGTACGTCAATTCAGGCGAGCCCCCATCACATTGACTTAACTCAGTCGCAATGAGATATTAAAATCGTTCTTTTACGTTATCGCAGCAGAGGAAAGGAAACATTCTTTCCTCTGCTGCGATCTCAATTGTCCGCACAAGGAGAGCCCTGATGATAGTCAATGTTCTGCTCCGTTCCTGTTCGCTGCTCGTGGTCATCGCGGTACTGCACCAATGCCTGTGGTCAGCGGGTGGCAGCCGTCTTCATCGAAGGATTGGCTCGATCGCAATGGCACTGGGAGGCGCCATCGTGATACTGGTCACCATTCGTGGCATGCAACACGGAGGCGAGCTCAGCGGGATGTATGTGATGCATCTCGTGACAGGCGGGCCGTTCTTCGTGACTTATTTCGCCGCCGGCTGGGCGGCGTGGAAAAAGAAGACGTGGCACCCGCGCATGGGGCGAGTGAGCGCTGTCATGCTCGTTCTCACCCTTTTTGCCGGCGTCATGAGTGCTCTGAAGTGATGACGGATATTAAGCCGCACAGGAAGACCGCCTTCCCGTGCGGCTTCCTCGTTGGCCTGGAAAAGGCTTCTAAGAGAGATGAGGAGCTGGATATAAAAGCAGAATGACCAGGCCGAAGCCTGGTCATTCCTGATCCCGCCCGAAGGCGGTTTCTGCTTACTGCGTGAACCATCAGACTCCGAAGCCGTTGTCCGAGCTGCCGCCGCCCAGAGTGACGGTCGGGAAGCCGAAGTTATTGGTGGCGGTGTCGCTCGAACGGCTGACCCCGCCCGTCCAGTCGCTTGTGCTCGCGGCATGCTCGTGCGCGTAGGCTGCGTTCGAGACGGAGGCTTCGACCGTCCGGAGCAGCTCGTAGAGCACGAGGTGATTCAGGAAGCGGCCCATACTGCTCCGCGCCTGCTCGGTCTTGAGCATGGCAGCGTCCGCGGCGTCGAGACAGCTCGCGACGCGCTGGGGCTGCTTGCTCACGGCCAGGTTCGCGCGGAGGTCGGCGATGCGGGCCGGCATGGTCTCAAGGAGAACCGGCACCTTCTCGCGGGCCTCCGCGGCGGTCTTGATCTCCTGCTCCATCTTCCGCACGGCGCTGCGCACTGTAAAGATGTCGAGGGTCATGGAGTGCTGGAGCCAGTCCACCTTCTTCGCCTCGCGGGTGAGCTTGGTGAGCGGCTTGAGCTTCTTCTCCAGGTCCCAAAAGGCCCGGGCGGTCTCTCGAAGCACATCGTCATGCTTCGCGAATCCGTTGCCTTCCTCCAGGAGTTTTTTCAGCTCCGGGATATGGCGGAGCAGCTCGTCCCGATAGGGATTTGACATGCTGAGCCAGAGAACGATGATCACGATGAAGAAAAGCGAGAAAGCGCCGTACGCCATGAGATTCACCGTGAAGTCGTCGTACTTGGACGGATCGGGCTGCGGCACGGGGATGGGCCCGTTGTACCGGGGACGGGAGGCGGCAGCGCCCGCGTTCGGAGCGCTTGCCGCCGCGTTCGCCACCGGCTGGACGCCGAAGAGGTCCATGATGCCGTGTACCGCCCCGACGACGGCGCTCTCCGCGCTGCCGTTCTTCATGCGGTCAATGGCGGCGTCGCGGATCTCGATGGCGCGGTTGCGGGTCAGCGTGCCCTTCACGCCCTCACCGACGTACATGGAGCACTTCTGTTCGCTCGGGACGAGGAGAAGGACGATACCGTTGTTCGTCTCCTTCTTGCCCACGCCCCACGCGCCCATGATGCCCTTGGCGTACTCCGGGCCGCTCCGTCCGTCCAGCGACTTCACCGTGACGACCACGAGCTCGACGCTCGTTGTCTTCTCCAGGTTGGCGATGTCGGCGGTGAGCGTCTGGCCCGTCCTCATGGAAACGACGTCGGCGTTGTCGTTCACCCAGGTGTTGTTGAAGGCGGGATAGTCGGCGTAGGCGGTGAAGCAGGCGATGAGGATGACTGCGAGGGTAGCGATCTTCTGTCTCATGACTTTCGATTCCTTTCATTCCTCTCAAATTTCACACAGAGTTGATGGTTCGATGCTGGTCGATCAGGCGACCCCAAAAACACCCAAGACGTCCTTGGGGTCGCCATCGACCGTTCTTAATGTGCTCTTATATTATATCACTTAATAGGATTTAAGTCAATATAAGCTTTCCCTAGGGGAAGGCTCTAGGCGCCCCGGGGCCTACCGAGCCGTCCCAGTATCTTTTGGGCCTCGTCCTTGGCAATGCTTCGCCGCTGGCGCGCGTTCTTGTCGTTCAACGCGTCATCGGCCATTTGCAGGAGATCGAGCACGCGGCGCTTGGAAAAGTTGCCCGGCGCCATATACGCGATCCGTGGCCGTAATACTGCAGGCACCGCATCCGCCATTTCCTCAAATCCTTGCTGCGGCGCGAAAAGGAGGACCTTTTCCACGGAATGCTTCCCGATAAGCTCGGCTAGGCGGTGCCCCAGATCATCGAGAAACTCCTTGTGGGTCTTCTCCTCTTGCCTATCCTCGCGGACCGCTCCTGCGCCGAGCACCTTTCCTTTACCCTTCCGGACAAAAAGGCCTTCCCTATCGGAGTAGGCCGGCTTCTCCTTCCGCACTTCATGGTGTTCCGCCACAGCTCCGTTCTGGACCACATATATCCTCGCGTCCAGGATGCCGGCCGCAATCACCAGTGTCGCATTGCTCCAGCGCGAAAGATTGTCAGGGATCTTCATATCCCTAATGATGCACCACCGGCGTGAACGGAGCGTTAAGCCGGTTTGCCGGCTTTCCCCAAAAAAGGTGCTATAATCCCAGTATATGGATCGTCAAGAATGGATGCAGAAGCTGGAACGGGAGGGCTTCAAGGATATCCAGGTGTCCGCGCATGCGCCGGACGCGGACTTTCCGGAGCATCGTCATGACCTCGCCACCGCTCACGTGGTCCTGGAGGGCGAACTAACCATCACTGACGCGACCGGTACCCGCACCGTCCATCCGGGAGAGCGTTTCGACGTATCGGCAGGCACAGTGCATGCGGCGAGATGCGGGCCGGGAGGCTGCACCTTCCTCATGGGAGTCAAAGACGCGTGAGCGCGGCGACAGGGGCCAACGACTATGCCACGCGCCGGATGGAATTGCGCAAGGCCCCGCCGATCAGTTCGCCCGTATAATCCCTGGCCTTCTTCGCGAGGCTCTTCACGGTCATCTTTCGCTTCGGGTCGTACAGATTTTTCCAGGGGTCGGGGCGGCCGAGGACCCAGTTCCGGGCCATGAGAGCGGTGATGCCCGCATAGGTCATACCATTGCCCGAAAAGGCCGTAGCGGTGAACTGCCGCGGCGCGGTCTCCCCTATGAGGGCCAATCCGTCCGAAGGCTCGAGAATCGGGCCCGTCCACCTGCGCACCATGCGGGGGTGTATGCCCGGCAGGATGGCGGCAAGATGCTCCTTCAATCCTGCATAGTTCTTCCGCTCGTCCATATGTATTTCCTCACGATGGTCGGCGCCGCCAAGGATCAGCCGGTCGGTCCTGCCGGCAGGATCTATACGAAAATAATGGTAGGGGTTCGCCAAGTCGAAGTAGATGCCTTCCGGCACAAGCCCCTTCGGGAGAAGGGCCTCGATCGCGCAGCTCACGTACATCCCTTTCTTGAGGAAAGTGGCCCTGGGCTTCTGAAAAGGATAGTACGTTGCAATCACGACGCGGTCAGCCCTGATGCGCTTGCCGTGCTTCAGCCGGACGACGGGACGAACGTCACCGGTCATATCTATAGCCTCGGTACTCTCGTGGACGCGGACGCCGAGCCGGGATAGCTTTTCTGCCAAGCCGAAGACGAACTTCAACGGATGAAATTTGGCTTGTCCCGGCACCTCCCAGACGCCTTCGTTCCGGAAGCCGAAGCTGTTCGCCCGGCGGACGCGTCCGGGAAAGCCAAGCTCCACGGCAAGATCGTTCTCGCGCCGCAGATCGCGAAGATCGCGGGCGCGGTTCGCGTATACCCGCGCCGGCACGCGCAGGAACTCACAGGCTATCTTTTCTTCGCGGATAATGTCCGCGATAAGCTCCATGCCATGTGCATGCGATTCCCATACGCCCCGTGCGGCGGGGACTCCGAGCATGGAAATCAGGCCGGCGAGCGAGGTATCTACAACCTGGGTGATAAACGCGGTGGTAAAGGCGGTGGTATCCATTCCGATCCGCTTCTTCTCGATCAGGGTCACCGCGAGCCCTTCCTTGGCGAGGAGGTATGCGGTCATGACGCCGGTCAATCCGCCGCCGATTACCGCAACCTCGGTCGCATGATCTCTCTCGAGGGCGGGGTAGGCTCGGGGTGCTTTGGCGCTCTTGGTCCAGGCGGTCTGCATTGCCCATCCATTCTTCCATGCCCGCCTTTAAATTAAGTGAAAGCCGGGACGGCCTTTGTTATTATTAGCATATATGGACCAGAGCATCCTGGATTACCTCAAAACCCAGCGAGTGTGCGTCCTATCGGTGGAGATGATAGATGGCGCACCCCACGCGGCCACGGTGCATTTCGCGCACGCCGAATCTCCCCTCGTTTTCTTTTTCGAGACCAACCGCGATTATCGTAAGGCGGAGCCGCTGCTCACGCGGCCGTCCGTCCGGGCATCGGTCGTGATCGGCTCGAACGAGGGCGATATGCGCACCCTCCAGATGGACGGTGCCGCCAGGATGGTGACGCCCGCAGAGCAGGATATATTCCGGGATATTTATCTGGGGAAATTTCCGGCAAAGGAAAAGAATTCCACTGACCCGAGAGTCATCCCCTTCATGTTCACCCCGGCCTGGTGGCGGTTCACTGATTGGACCAGGCCGGAAGGCAAAAGGATATTCAGCTCTGGTAACTGATCAGGAACCCCGCGGGCGCCATTCGGTGAGCTTGCCGGCGCCGATCTCTATCGGATCAGCGGCGCGAAGCTCGCGGACATCGCTCCCGGGCAACACCTGGAAATGAGGCGAATGATCCAGGGCCCGCGGGATCTCCCAGAGGTCCTCTTGGGCGGTGAGCCATCTCGTACCGAATCGCAGGAGCGAATACGGCGCCGACCAGCTGCGCATGGTCTTTCGCCCGCTGTCCAAAAAATATTCGTTGAAGTAAGAAAGCGCGAGCTCCCGTACGGTGCGATAGACGGGATCGCGAAACCGCAGCACGGCATGATTGGTCTTGCTTATCGCCCCCCAATGCCCTTTTCGCTTGAAGAGCGCCACCACATGATCGTCGTCGCCATGGGCGGTTCTGAGGTCCAGGAGGAGCGGCGGCTCGCCATGGCGCCACAGGGCGGCGGCGGCGAGCATCGCCCCTTCCATGCAATGGGCTTCCTTGTGGGCCATCACTTGAAGGGGCGAACGGCATGTCTCTCCATCACTCTCGAAATTGATGCGCAGGCCGTTCAGAAAATCCTGGATCGCCGCGGGGCCGCGCAGTTTGGCGAGAAACCCCAGACCGGCGTCGTCTTTGGGGAACGCGCGCATGGGACTAGAACGGGGCGAACCGGACGGCGGCGAAGAGCACGGCCACCCCAAGCACAGTCATGAAAGTCGTCCACATGGTCGGATGCCTGTGATGGCTCTCCGGGATCAGGTCGGATGCGCCGATATAAAGGAAGAACCCGCAAAAGAGGGCCAGAATGGGGCCGAGATACTGCTCCGGGACCTGGAAGAAAAGCGTGGCGAATGCCCCCAAGGCAGGCGCCAACGCGCCCACCAGGAGCCAGTGGAACGCACGGCGGCTCTCTCCTTTATTCTTCAGCACCATGTTCACCATGTTAATGCCGTCCGAAAAGTGATGCACCAGCACGGCGGTTGCGACCACCGCGCCCACGGCGGCGGACACCTGGAAGGCCAGGCCTATGGCCAATCCGTCCAGGAACCTATGCAAGGAAATGCTGCTGGCGCCGATGGTGCCCCGGTGGTGATGCGAGCTTTCGTCTTCATCGTCATGAAAATGGAGGGTAATGTAGCGATCCACCATAAGATAAATAAGGAAACCTAACGCCATAATGGAAGTTATCGTCGCCGGCTCGAAGAACGCACTGCCGAGTTCTATGGCCTCGGGCAGTAAGTCGAAGAAGGCAACGCCGATAACGACTCCGGCGCTGAATCCCATGATAAGGTGCAGCTTGTCCTTGAAGCGCAGGGCAAGAAGGCCACCAAGCAGGGTGAAGACGACCGTGGCAATGCCAATGATCACTACCATGTCCCTTTATTCTACCAGATGGCGGCAGGATGCGCAGATGAACTTTCCATGAGGCCGGCATCCTTGTCTTCCTCTTTTTGACGGGACTATAATGAAGGCCTTTATGGAAAGACTTGTTTCACGCGCCGCCGGGCAAGGTTCTCTCGGCAAGGCGGCGGAACTCGCCAAGATACAAAAGGAAAAGGAGGTCCTGGAGGAACACCTGGAACGGCTGCAGCTCCTCGCGAACGCCACCAAGGTGCTGATCAGCGACGAGCTGGATTATGAGAAGCGCCTCAAGGACCTGGGCGAGGTAGTGGTGCCCGCTTTCGCGGACTGGTGCGCCATCAACATCGTGCATGGCCGCCCTTCATACACGCTCGTGACCAGCGCCTCTCCGGAGAAACGGGCCATCGCGGAAGAGATCCAGCGCAAATACCCTCCCCGCCCCGAGTCCACCTACGGCATCTCCGATGTCATCCGCCAAGCTGAGCCCCGGCTCTACGCCGCTCTTCCGGAGGACCTCATGCGCCAGACGACCCAGAGCGAGGAGCATTATCAGCTCCTGAGGCAGCTGGGCATCGTCTCGGTCATCCTGGCGCCGCTCGTCGCCCGGGACCAGATCCTCGGCGGCATCACTTTCGTCACCTCCGATTCCGGCCGCGTCTACACCGAAGCCGATCTGGATACGGCCGCCCAGTTGGCCAATAGCGCCGCCATATCGCTCGAGAACGCGCTTCTGCACCAGGAGCTCATGGAGGCCAACCGCGCCAAGGAAAAGTTCCTGGCAATGCTTGCCCACGAGCTCCGCAACCCGCTGACCCCCATTCGCAACAGCCTGCCCATCCTGGCCGCGAAAGGCGACGACGACTACGAGGTGAAAGATATCGTGGACATCATGGACCGGCAGATCCGCACCATGAGCCGCCTCCTGGATGATCTGTTCGACGTATCCCGCATCACCGAAGGCAAGATCCAATTCCAAATGGAAGGGATCGATCTCCTGGCCCTTGTCCAAAGCATCATCCAAAGCCGGCGGGCAGAGCTCGAAAAGAAGGGCTTCAAGTTCTCTGTCTACCTGGGCGAAGGGCCGCTCGTGATCATGGCCGATCGCGTCCGCGTCGAGCAAGTCATCGTGAACCTGTTGAACAACGCCGCCAAATATACCCCCTCCGGAGGGCACATCGCCCTCGAGTGCGGACGCGAGGGCGGCCAGGCGGTGATCCGGGTGCGCGACACCGGCAAAGGCATCCCGCCGCACATGCTGAAGAAGATATTCCAGCTGTTCATCCAGGTGGACCAGTCCATCGACCGGCCAGAGGGCGGGCTCGGCCTGGGACTCACCCTTGTGCAGATACTCGTGGAGCACCATGGCGGAACCGTTCTCGCCCGGAGCGAAGGCGTGGGCAAAGGCAGCGAGTTCGTGGTCAGCCTGCCACTCGCCGTCTCTCCTCTCCCGAAGACCGCTGACCAGCATCCGAACCGGCTGGTGCAGGACTCCCCCCGGCGCATCCTTATCGTGGATGACAACGAGGACGCGGCGAATTCCATCGGCAAGCTCCTGCGCAAATTCGGCCACGAGGTGCAGATCGCATACGACGGCATCGCTGCCCTCGAAGAGGCCAAGGCGTTCGCTCCGGAGGTGGTGCTCCTCGACCTGGGATTGCCCATCCTGGACGGCTACGAGACGGCCCGCAGGCTGCGGAGCGCGGTGCCGGACCGGAATAAGCTGCTTCTCATCGCCCTGTCCGGGTATGGGCAGGAAGAGGATCGCCGGCGCGCCATGGAGGCGGGGTTCGACCATCATCTGGTCAAGCCCTTCGACACGCACGAGCTGCGCGCGCTCCTGAACGCGTGGACCCCGGATCGCTCCTGATTGCGGCCGGGAACGGTTCCCAGTATCATAGATGACTATGTATTCCGACCTTAAAGTCGCGGGCCCGAAGCGTGGCGAGATAGAGATAACCGGCCAGATACCTCCGGCTGACCTGGAAGGCTACTATACTCAGGTCCTGGAGGAAATGCGCAAGGATTTCTCGATGCCGGGGTTCCGCAAAGGCAATGTGCCGATGGAAACCTTCCAGCCCCACGCGAACCAGGGCCATGCCCTGGAGGAGGCGGCAGAGCTTGCCCTCGCGGACGCATATCCCGCGATCATAGAAGAGCGCGCCCTGGAGACGCTCGGACGGCCGGAAGTAACGATCACCAAGCTCGCCCTCGGCAATCCGATGGAATTCAAGATAGTCGTCGGCGCAAGGCCGGTGATAAAGCTGCCGAACTATAAGAAGATCGCCGGCGAAGTCCGCGCTGCCCGGAAGCCCATGGAGGTGACCGATGCCGACGTGGAAGAGGTCGTCACTTCGCTCCGCAAGCTGCGTGCGGCGCCTTCCGTGTCCCAAGATGCCAAGAAGGATGGTGCCCCCACGCCGGAAGAGCTGCCGGAGCTGACCGACGAATTCGTGCGTACCTTGGGAAGCTTCGAGACTATATTGGATTTCAAGGTCAAGCTGCGCGAGAACCTGAAGCTCGAGAAGGAAACCGAATCGAAGCGCGTCCTCAGAGAAGCGATTGCCGCCAAGCTCGCGGAGAGCGTAAAGATGGAGCTGCCGGAACGCTTCGTGGAAGGAGAAGCGGAGGCCATGTTCGAGCAGCTGCGGCACGATCTTGAGCACGCGAACCTCTCCCTGGAGGATTATCTGAAGCGTTCCAATACCACGGAAGAAACCGTCCGCAAGAGCCAGCGGGAATACGCCGAGCGGCAGATCAGGACGCGCCTGATCCTGGAGGAGGTCGCCAAGGCGGAATCCATCGAGCCGAACGCCGATGAGGTGCGGATGGAGTCGGAACTCCTGCGCGAACGGAACCCGGAACTGGAACCGGAGCGCATCGCGCGATACGTCACGAACCTCCTGCGGAACGAGAAAGTGCTGGAATTTTTGGAAAAAGCAGAATAGGGAGATCGTGCCTGTCATCCCGGCCTTGCCGCCTTTTGGCACGGCTTCGCCAAGGGCGAGGCTTCCGTGAGAGGCGAGGCTCGCTTGAAGCAGCGCCTCCGGCGGGATACGAGACCCAAGCTTGTCATTCCGGCCTTGAGCCGGGATCCAGTATTTTCCTGGATCCCGGATAGCCCCGCTGGGCTTCCGGGATGACAAGGCCATTTCCAATCACGATTCAGTCATTAAGTATCTCATGGAAATTTCCTTGAAAGCGAGGAACGGGAATCCAGAGGCTCTCAAATCAAACTGCCCGACGCGAAGGCCGGGCAGCTGACTAATGCGTGGTTCGAAGTTACGACGGCCACGAGACGTCGGCGGCGGCGAGATAGTGGTCCAGATCCTTCTGCGGGACCAGGCTCATCACGCCCTCGCGAAGGACATGAAGCTCTTCCCACACGGCCTGCACATTTCTGGGACCGAAATTCATCCGCTTCAACTTGGTCGAATACACTACGGTCCGGTTGCCATCCGTGCCATAGAATTGGCACTCTATCTCAATCCTCGATGCGGAATCGCTCCGAAACACGATCCACACGCACTTCCGTCCCTCAAATTCGAAGCGATACCCTCCCGAGAGGCGGCTGTTCTGGACGAGATTGCCCTCACACGCGGTGACGTTGATGGCTTGAGACAGCTCGTCATGCAACAGATCGAACATCAGGGTCACCATGATGTTCACCTCGTTTCTCATCCTGTCGATCGCATATGCACCCCTGACGAGCTTGAGTGTGATCTCTCTACTGTTGTTTCCGATCGCGACTTTCATTTCTGCCTCCAGAATGCCCCCTCGGGCTTTTAAGTCGTGATTGCTTTTTCTACCAAGCACACGCTTGGCTTCTCTTTGCATTATACAAATTTAGACTATATTTGTCAAACTTTAGCCTACCCTCCCGGCTTTGGCGCGCTACTTGCGTTGTAATCTGAAAGCATTGTCATCCCGGCCTTACCGCCTTTTGGCACGGCTTCGCCAAGGGCGAGGCTTCCGTGAGAGGCAAGGCTCTCTAGAAGCAGCGCCTCCGGCGGGATACGAGACCCAAGCTTGTCATTCAGGACTTGAGCCGGGATCCAGTATTTTCCTGGATCCCGGATAGCCCCGCTGGGCTTCCGGGATGACAAGGCTATCTCCGATCACCGTTACCTAGTTATTCTCTCATCGCGCAAACCGCTGCAGTTCCCGTACTATCTCTGCGGGTAAAGGATCTCCGGGCTTGGTCACCCCCGGGTATCGCCATGCGGACACGACCCGGCGCTCGCCCGGACGCTCGGAGATCATGACCCATATCTCCTGCGTCCACTCGGCGGCCTTGCCGGCCACCGTTCGTCTCACCGAAGCAGGCTGCATCATCGCTACCGTGTCCTCGGCTATTCCCTCCTCGACGCGCTGGGG
Source organism: Minisyncoccota bacterium (assembly GCA_025449695.1). Lineage (GTDB taxonomy): Bacteria > Patescibacteriota > Minisyncoccia > UBA6257 > 2-01-FULL-56-20 > JANWIW01. The sequence goes on from JANWIW010000030.1 coordinate 55,638, forward strand.
CGAATGGATGACCCGCCGCACCCGGGCCTCAGAAAGGCGGTATTGCCTCATTTTGGCCTGGCTATGCGCGGTCCAGACGAGCTTCTTCGAGGTGAACTTCATCCCCTATACGCCGAGCCCCTGCGGCTCCTTGTCTGCTTTTGCATTTTTCATTTTGGAAACCGGCCTAGCCTTTGCGCCTTCCTCTCTCGCTGCACGCGCTTCGAAATACGCGCAATGATCGCAATCCTTGCCCTTCGGCGGGATGATATCGGCGGCAAGCGCGGAGCGCAGCTTCAGGAGCACGCTCTCCACCCAGGTGTCATTCCCCGTATACGGGATCACTTTGATATCGAACTCCAATCTGGCGTCGAAAGCCTCCTTGTCGGCATTACCGTTGCAATAAACGAAATAACCCGTACTCGAGACCCTGAACCCGTTCCTGCGGAAAAGCCATTGATATATCTCCATCTGACGCTTATAGCCGTCCTGCCATTCCGCATCCAGGCTGACCTCCTGGCTCTTGGAAGTGGCTTTGTAATCAACGATGTGCAATTCGCCGGAGGGAGCGACCCAGACATCGTCGATCCCGCCGCGCACCAGGAGATTGGTGGGTTCATGGAAATATCGTATCCCCCGCTTCAATGAATCCCGCCATTCATCAAGCCTCTCATCCGCGTAGGGCACCGCGTCTATGCCATAGGCCTTCATGAGCGGATGAGCGGAACCTCTCGCGCGATGGACATCGAACTCTTTCTTGAGAAGAGTGTCCACGGCAGTGTTCAGGCTGAACGGAAAGCCCGGCGGGCGGCCCGTCCCCAGGCGCTTATCCAGGTAAAAACAACGGGGGCAGTCTACAAATAAATCTATGCCGCTCCTGCTCACTATGAAAGGCTCGTCCGACGAGGGGTCGAAGATACCTCTCGTCTTTACGGGATTATAATATTTGCTCATCTTCGTAACATTTTCCCGCGAAACCAACGCGATTGCAATCAGCGGCAAAACGACTTCGATTGACCGGTTACTTAAGCTATGGCATAAATAGACCGGTTCAGGATCGGGCCTTATCCCGAAATACGAGCGGGGAGACAGATATGGAAGCTCATGAGATCCTTTTTGTCCTCATGGAGAGGCTTGTCGAAATCGCCCGTCGTCCTCTCGGACAACGGGAGGTGCGCTATGTGGCCCACAGCATCTCGTTCGAGATGACCGCCCTGCAGCACGAAGGCTCCTCCTTCTATGTGGGCGTGCGGCGCATTTCGGGCAGCGACCGGTCGGAGCTCTTGCTCTGGCCCGGCGAGCCCGCGCATGGACAAGAGATCCTTCAACTCTTGGCCGACGCGGGCGACGTGAGGGTCGATATGGTGGGCGCAATGAAGGCCGGCGACCCGGCCTTCGCCGTAGCGGCCGCCATACTGGGGCGCCTGGCGATGCTCCGGCGGCAGGAAGCCGCGGCGTTCAGGACGTGACGCCGGATCAATCGAACGTGCAGACCCCCCGTCTGCACGTTCCGCGTTTTCATGTGTATTCTTGCGGCATGGTCTGGCATGCGCTGGCCGGAATCGCTGATTACCTACGGGAAATGCCTTAATGCAATCCTTCCGGAAGCAAGGGGAGAATTAAGCCAGGAGGTTCTCGATGAACAGTTTGATTCGATGTGTTGCAATGTGTACCGCGCTGCTTCTTACGCACTGCGGCACGAACTCGGCAGCCGCAGCGGCCTGGCGGATCGAAGAAGTCATGCCAAACCGGGACGGATACCTGTTCCGCATCGGCTGGACGGAACAGGATCTGAGCCATCATTTCTTCACTACAATCCAGGTGTCGCCGGAAGACGCGCAAGTCCTCTCCCGCAGCATGGGTGCGGCCGGGCCCACCGGCCTGCCCGGACGCGTCTTCGGAGGAGACGACGAGCTCGCGGAAGAGGCGCTCGGCCGGAAGATCTTCTTCGCCAAGCATCCGGACTATCGCCCCGTGCCGCCGCAAGCCATCTATGATCAAGCCGCAGCGGCCCTGGCCCTGATGGAATGCCCGGACCTTTCGAACCATGACCCGCGCGTGGTCGACGAGGCCTTCCGGGACGGCTACCGCGCCGGGACCGCGTGGGTCGAAAGCTTCGACAGGAAGGTCCGCGACCTGAGCGCCGGCAAGGTCTCGCTGAAGATGGCAGAGAACCCGTACGTGCGGCCCCTCTTCGGCGACGTGCTCGTGCTCCAGGCTTCAAGCAACGGGACCGCGCTCCACGTGAGCATAGATCCCTTTCCGGACGGCCGCGCTTTCGGTTGTCCCGCCCATCCACCGCTCCCCGCATGCAACTGCCCGCAATAATGGCACGCCGCGCTTCTCGCGCGGCGTTTCCTCACTGTGATTTCATTGGAGAAGCGCATCATCCATAGAATATTCTGACGAAAGGTCGATCACCTAATCGGAATCGAATCACATGCCACGCCAGAACAGAGGCCGCTCTTCCAAGGCTAGATATCGTGGGCGCTCCAGCTCCTCTTCCAGCCGCTCCTCCGGCGAGAGCTCGGAGGATTAACGAGCCTTCCTCAGCGCGAAACCGGCCGTACGGCCGGTTTCGCGCATCATTCTCCCTTCACCGGCCTGTCGTCATAGTGCATACAAAGGCCGAAACCAAAAGACTAACCATCCCATGGCTACAGTGATTCATGAAGAACCCGACCGGGAGATCGTGCACGAAGTCCACGAGCATCACGATGGCGGCGGATATGGCGGCGTGGTAAGCATGATCGTCGCCCTCGTTGTCCTCGCGATAGTCCTCTTCTACGGCTTGCCTTACTTGCGCCGGGCCCTGTCCCGCGAGCAGCCCGCCGCGCCCGATACCATAAACGTCAACTTGAACGCGAACGTGCCCGATATGAACGGCGCGAACCCCTGAGCGCGGCGGCCGGCGGAAGATGCCCGGCAACTCTTGAAAGGGGTTCATGTATAATGAACGGTATCATGGCCGGGCAGCACAACAAACAAGGGTTCGTCCAGGAGTTCAAAGAGTTCGCGGTTCGGGGCAGCGTCATGGATCTCGCGGTTGGCGTGATCATCGGCGGCGCGTTCGGCAAGATCGTCTCCTCGCTCGTCGCTGACGTGATCATGCCGCCCATCGGCATCCTTCTCGGCGGCGTCAATTTCGCGCAGCTGAAACATACCTTTCACCGCTTGGGACCGAACGGAGACCCGCTCACCTGGAACTATGGCGTATTCATCCAGAACGTAGTGGATTTCCTGATCATCGCTCTGGTGGTCTTTTTCATGGTCAAGGCGGTGAACAGGATAAAACGAAAGCAGCCCGCACCGGCAAAGCCGGCGGAGCTCACCGCGGAAGCAAAACTGCTGAGCGAAATACGCGACCTGCTGCAGGGAAAAAGGTAACCGGTCATTAGGAGATAACGAGCCCTACCTCATTACTATTTACCAATTACTGATTCCTCTCTCTATTGCACGGTCAGGGTGCGGGTGATCAATATCGCCCCGCCCTGGGTCACGCGCAGGGTGTAGATACCGCTCTGTACCGTTACCGTCCAGGGGAACGAATTGCTCGCCGTCTGCCCGAGATAAGTGACGAGGCCATTTGCGCCGACAAGCTCTATGTTTGCACTACCCATACTGCTATTGAAGGGCGACCAAAGGATCGTGTAGAAGATGCCCCTCGTCACCACGCTCACGTCCAGGTTGTTGCTATTCAAGACCTGGATCTGAGTGACCGGTTGGACCGGGTAAGCGCTGCCGCCGCAGTGGGAAGAGTACTGTCCGGAACCATACTGGTTGTACGGGTACTGATTGGAGGGATACTGGTCATATTGATACTGGTTGTAACCGTACCCGTAGCAGCACTGATAGCTGTACTGCTGATAAGGATATTGGTTGTATTGGTACTGGTTGTTGTACTGGTACTGGTTATACTGCGGGCAGTTGTTGTACTGGTAATTATTATTGTTTGTGTTCGAACACTGCCAAGACTGCGTAGAGACGCCGTTCAGGTAACAGTAAGGGGCGCTCGTGGTTTGCTGTTGACCGGGAACGACCTGCTGCAGGTAGGCCGAGTTCTGGTTCACGTATTGGATCGTCTGATTGGCGAGCGCGACCGCCTGGACCTGAGTAGGCCCCGGAATAGTGGGGTTATTGCTTACTGCGGCGAGCAGCGAATAAGCCAATTGGAGCAAAACGGCAGCGAAGGTCATGAATACCTAGAGCCTGCCGCAATCTCCTCAGTTTGTCAATGAAGTTTAGATGAAGCTCCATTCTTTCCTGAAGGACGGGCCTTTTTCAGGCTTTGTCTCCATAGCAAGAAAAGACCGATGAAGTTGAGGCCGATAAGGAGAGCGAAAGGCGTGATGGAAAAACCGTCCAGGTCCAATACGCGGCCGCCTATCATGAAGGGCGCTTTGGAATAGAACCAGCCATAGCTGAGGGAGCCGAAGATACCGTACCCGATGAAGAGGATCCCCAGGCAGGTCAGTATAACCCCCGTCCAATCGAAGCGACGCAGCCTGAAGCCCCAACTCCTAAAGGAGCCGGATGGTCGCGCCTTCGCGACCGGCATGGCAAGCCGGACTACAGGCGGAGGCGCGACAGCCTGGACAGGCGGCGAGACCGGCGCGGCGTCTCCCAAACGGTACGCATCGCGGGGCGGATGATTGTATCCGCCGCCAACGAGGAGGGGTTCCGAAGGCGCGGTTTTTGCGTGATTGCTATCCATGACAGTTCCAGCCGGGCCTCGCTTGCTCGCGGCTCCGGACGTCCAAGAACTTATCACGCCGAACTCCAAGTTGCAATAAAAAGTCCGCCCCGTTCCTCTTGATGGGAGGAGGGGGCGGACAAGGCGTACCGGAGCTCTCTATTGGGTCTTTTCTTCCGCCTGCGACGCATTATCTTTCGGCATGGTGTGGCCGCAGCCGTCGCATTTCATCATCTCCCCTTCTTGGCGCATGACATTGCCGCACTGGGGACATTTCACTTCGTCCATAGTGTTCCAAGTTGATTATTAGCTCGACCTTTCTCCGGTTTCCGTTTTTTCGAGATCGAGGCAGACGGAGTTGATGCAATACCGCTTGCCGCCCTTGTCCTCTGGCCCGTCGTCGAAGACATGTCCCAGATGCGCCCCGCATCTCTTGCAGGCGACCTCCGTCCGGTGCATGCCATGATCGTCGTCCGGACGGAGCTCGACGTGTTCCAGATTGGCCGGCTCGGTAAAACTCGGCCAGCCCGTGCCGGAATCGAACTTTGTCCCGGATGAGAAAAGCTCCGCACCGCAGACCGCGCAGCGGTACATGCCCCGGGCATGTTCGTCCCAGTACTTGCCTGTAAACGGAGCCTCTGTCCCCTTCCGCCGCGCCACGCCGTAAAGTTCCGGCGAAAGTTCTTCGTTCTTCTTAATGGGTTGGCTGGTCATGGGGCGCTGTAGTTGTCGTAAATATTGTATCTGTTGTAATTGTTTGCGCATTGCAGTGAGAACATTACAACAGCTACAACATTTACAACCTTGTTAGTTGTTATTTCTTAATAATCTTGCATACCTTTCTTTCAGCTTTTCCATCTTGGGATTAATGACCAGCTGGCAATATGGCGCGGAGGAGTTGTTGCGGTAGTAGTCGCGATGATAATCCTCGGCCGGGTAGAACTCGTTAAGAGGCGCGACTTCGGTCACGGCTTTCGGCCCACCGCCCTCCGGGCGAGCCTCGCCTATGGGCGGGTCTTCGTTCAGCTTAGCGATGAAGGCTTCCGCGGCCTTCCTTTGCGCTTCGTTCGTAAAGAGCACCGTGGAGCGGTACTGGGTGCCCACATCCGCGCCCTGCCGGTTCAACTGAGTCGGATCGTGGCTCGCGAAAAAGACCGTGAGCAGGTCCTCATAAGAGATCTCATCCGGATCGTACTCGACCCGGATAACCTCGGCATGCCCCGTCGTACCCCCGGAAACCTGCTCATAGGTCGGGTTCGGAACCGATCCCCCGGCATAGCCCGGCATGACCGCTCGCACGCCCTTCAACTCGCTGAAGACCGCCTCGGTACACCAGAAGCAGCCTCCGCCGAACACCGCGATCTCCAGAGCCTGGGTCATGGGAATATCGTTCCATGATACACCATGGCCCTGGTTGACGCATGAATACACGCGAACCAGACCGGCCCGCGTTCGCATTTCTGATATAATTTCCGTCATGGTCAAGCTGCTGTTCCGCCGCCTCTTTCCTCGTTCCAAGACCGATTTCCCCATCGCCTACATAGCGAACAGGTTCTTTACGACCCGTGCCGGGAAAGGGCCTGTCCTCATCATAGGTGACCATTTAAACCGGGAATATGAGTCCTTTCGGGACAAATTCCCGGAGGTCTACTCCCTGGACATCGTGCCGAATAACGGCCGGGTCAAGGAAGGATATTACATCCAGCAGTCCATCGAAGACCCCTTGAAGTTCAAAGATGGGCACTTCGGGACGATAATCATGGGCGAGGTGATCGAGAACCTGTGGAGGGATAGGGACGCGCTCATCGAGCTGAGACGGGTCCTCTCTGATGATGGGGTGTTCCTGTTAAGCCTTGAATTCTATGCCGATGAGCCCTTGCACTATCACATCTACTCTCCTGGGTCCATTGAACTCCTTTTGCACTACAGCGGCTTCGAGATCGAGGAAATGCGCTACAGCGGCCTTATCCCTAAGATGATAGGTACCAAGGTGACGGGATTGATGGCAGTCCTGCTGTATCCCTTTTTGGGTAAGAATGCCCTAAAAAAATTCACCGGCTTTACGGGTTTCCTGGACGGCTTGCTTAGCCAATCAAAGTCCCTGAACGGCATATTCGAGATGTCCGCGTATGTGAAAGCTCGCAAGGCAGCGATACCCTCTCCTCTCGAACCCCAGGTGGAATATTACGAGAAGGTCTTTTAGCCGGTACGCGTCAAGCCTTTTCCGTGAACACTACGATCCGCTCGCTGTAAACCTTCTTGTCCTTCAGCCAAACGCCGCCACAGGTGATGAGGTTCAGGCGGCTCGGCGTGTCCATCGCGAAGACTTCCTCCGCTCTGGCGTCGTAGGGGTATCTTTTCTTCTCGAAGACGCGGAAGGTGACCGTCTTTCCGTCCGTATCCCGGACCTGCACCTCGTCCCCCACCTGGAGCTTGTCCAGGTCGTAGAAGACCGCTTCGGGCGTCAGCTTGGTGTCCAGATGCCCTGCCATGACCGCGCTGCCGGGCATGCCCGGCCGGGAACCCAGCTTGTACCAGGCCACGTCGAACTGGTTGCCGGGAACGCCCATATTGCCCTTCTGGTCCAGGCCGACCGGGACCACGGGCGCATCCACCCGGATGGCCGGGATGACTATCCGCGCCGGATCGGCGTACGGCGCGACTATCTGCATGCCCGCGGGGGGCGAGATGAACGTGACCTCGTTCACGGCCAAAAGCAATGCGCCTATGGCGAAAACTATTACCAGAACCAATGCCCATTTCCAGAATGTTCTCACGCCTTAAGCCTAGGCCAAGGCGATGAATCCAAAATGAAGCGAACCGTAAGACGGTCACCCGCCCATGCGTCTAAAGAAAACTTTTAACCGGAACAGGGAGGCCCTGCCCGCTTTTTTCGCGATGATCCAATAGCCTTTAAGGCGCCAGAGAAAGGTCATAGGAACTCTTCTTTATAACATTGTTCGCAGTAAATGGCCTCCGGCGCCCCCGGCGGGTAGGTGGTCTCAAAACGGTTCGCGCACGGCGCATCCCCGTGAGAATGCGTAACAGTGTTCACGTAGGCATCTCCGCCGTTCTTTCCCCGGCACATGCAAGCTCGGGAATAGAGCCGGAACTCGTTTACCCATTGCAGCCGCTCGCGGTGCCGGCAGTTCGGGCAAAGCCGCGGCAGGGCGATGTGCATGGTCCGGTAGAACTGCAGCTCTTCAGGGGTTATGCGGAAAGCGGTCGTGCATTCGTGGTCGCAGGTCCCTTTCCCCTTCGTCCCAACTTCGCTCAAACTGCGATGGGCACGCAAGGCCTCGGGAGACGCGGCGTGGGCGCAGCCGATCACCTGGTCCACGATGGAGTTCTCGACGTCCGCGATGTGGTCGGGCAGGTCTCCGGGATGCATGGAGATCTCATAAGCTCTATCCGGCGGATCGCGCCATGCCAGGCCTTCGGCGAGGACTTGTTCCCTTGTCTTCGGGTACCACTTAAGGGCGATAGTCTCGTTGTAGGCGTATGCGGATAGTTCCATAGGAAAGAACTCGCCGAACCCGTAGGTCCGGCCTTTCTTGTCCACGTACGGCATCTCGCCCATGTGGGCCACGATCTTCTCCCGCAAGGCGTGGTACTCCTTCTCGGAATACTGCTTGTTCAGGATACAGTGCTTCTTGTTGCGAATGGTGATGCAACCGAATAGGTTTACCGAGTTAGGGGAGAAATCGCAGTACATGATGTCCCTGGATCCCCGGCTGCCCGCCGTAAAAGCGCACCGCTGGGCCTGGGTGACCCCATAGACCTCATAGAGCAGCTCGGAGGTGTCGCCGCCGCCTGTTACGTCATAACTGTCCTTAAGATTCAGTCCTCCAACATAGATGTACTTGCAGTTCTGCACGCCGTCCAGAGTGGAAAAGCACATCTGGCAGTCCTTGGTGGAGCGTATGACATCCCCTTTCACGTTCTGGCTGTTCAGGACATGGGCGTAGCGCCGGGGCGTGGCCAGGCAAAGGGAGCGGAACTTCTCCTTGGCCTCTTCCAGGCGCTTGTAGCTGCCCAAGTCCCAATAGGCCATCTCCTTGGCATACTCTTCTTTGGAGAGCTGTTCGTTGAACAGGCGGTATTTCTGTTTGCGCATGTTCACGCAACCGAAGCAATCCGAACACCCGACGCAATTGAAGAGGAACGACGAATCCAGACAGTCGTCCGAGAAATAGGCGTAACGCGTGCGGTATAGCCGGTCGGAGTGGACGGCCTCGTAGGCATGGTCGGAATTGTCGGTCACATAAGCGTCGAAGGAATGCCGCGAGAAGAGCAGCGCGTCCGCGTATTGGGAGTCCTCCGAAAAGTAGCTCCAGAAGGTCAGGTAGCAGTTCTTGCAACTGCGGCATGCATGGGTGAACTCGCTGTTCACGCAGTTGATACTCGTAAGGCCCGGCCGCGGCACCGCCTCCATGAGGTCGCGGTACTGCGCGAAAAAAGGACGGGAGAAATCGTAGTCCCGGCCGTAGTCCAGGGCATCCCACTTGTCCGACCACCAGCACTCGCGGCAATAGACCGTGAACGGCCCGCCTGGCGCGTGGATGCTGATCATGGACCGGCCGCACAGCCTGCAGGTGTCCCGGTAGAGGGTACGGTCCTCCCGCCAGGCCGAACGGCGCATGTCCCGGCAGGGCGGGCACCAGGTCGGGGCAGGCACGCCGATACTCTTATAGAACCCGATATCGGCGGGTTCGATCGTGAAGTCTTGCCCGCAGTTCGCGCATGTCCGCGTCCCGGTCTCCGTCATGGTCTGATTGTAGCAAGTTGCTATACTTTGCCCTATGAAGCCCATCCAGATCATCGTCCCGGGCGGCCTCAATACCGATTTTGTCGCGCAAGGCGTGAGAAAGCTCGCCGGCAAGGGCGAGCTCGTGACCGGCAAGGAGCTGAAGATAGGTCCCGGCGGCAAATCGAGGAACGTGGCCCAGATGATCGCCACGCTCACAGGACCGGGGAAAGTGGCTATGATCGGCAGGACGACCAAGGACCCCTTCGGTCTTTATCGGGTGCCTATGGACGCCCTGAAAGACGCCGGGGTAAACACCGCATACGTGGAGGTGCTCGAGTTCACCGGCACTTTCCCCGGCATCGCCCTCATCCCCGTGGATGAGGAGGGTAACAACCAGATCTATCTTTTACCGGGCGTGAACAGCGGATTTTCCCCTGCCGGCATCGATGCAGCGGAGAAGCTCTTCCAAGCGGCGGGGAGCTCGGGCATGCTGGCCCTTTCCCTGGAATTACCGATCGAGACGGCGCTCCGTGCTATGGACCAGGCTGTGAAACACGGCCTCCGGATCATCCTTGACCCGGGCGGCATCGAGCCCGGCGCGGATCATGGACGCCTCCTTAGCAAGGATATCTTCCTCCTCAAACCGAACGAGTACGAAGCCGAAATATTGAGCGGCGTTACCGTTACGGATCTCAAAAGCGCTGGAAAGGCGGCTTCCCTTCTCATGCAAAAAGGCCCGCAAAACGTCCTGATCACGGCCGGGGTAGATGGCGCTTATCTTTTCACGCCGGAAGCGGGACAGCACATCCCGGTCCCGGACATCGCTTCCAGCTCGGGCGAAAAAGATGAGACTGGCTGTGGCGACCAGGCCATGGCCGCCATCTGCGCCATGATCGCGGAGGGCAAAGATGTCGCGGAGGCCGCGAGGCTCGGCATTGCCGCCGGTACACTGCAGTTCCATAAATCCGGTATCGTGCCGGTCACGAGCATGGAGCTCACCTCTTTCTTGAAGTAGAAAAAAGGCGGATCTCCTGGACCCGCCTCACGCCTTGCGTGCAATAGCTCGACTCTACTGATTAAAAATCCTGCAGGCGCTTCGGCGCCTGCAGGACCCTGGCCGGCGGTGCGGCCTACTTCTTTTTGGTCCTCGGCCCGTTGAGGAGCTCGACGATCGCCTCGAGCGAGTCCGCCTGCGACAGGTCGACGCCGCTCTGGAAGGCCGCTTCGATCAGGCCGCGGATGATCTCCGCGCGGCTGATCGACTTGCGGTGCTTCAGGCGAATGTCGATCGCCAGGCGGTCGAGGAAGGCGACATGACGCTCGAGCAACACGACCGTGATCTTCGCCCAGGACTCGGTGTGGACGACGGGGCGTCCGACAGATCTGGATGGAGTTGAGGCCACTGTATTCACCACCTTTCAAAGGCACAGGGGTTAACAATCTTCCCCATGCCGAACGTGGGACATTTATACCATGGATCGCACCATGAGTCAAAATCGGCCTGCACCCTCTAGAAATACTCGGGATGCTCCAGATGGATCAGCGCCATGACGATCGCGGCCCTGGTGTACTCCTTTCTGTCCATTCTCCCCTCCGTAAGATGCCAGATGCCGCCCTTTGCGGTGCCTATCTTGGGGTGAACAGTGATCCCCGCCTCGCGCAGGGCCTGGCTGCCATCGAGCCCTTTGAAGATGAGCTGGACGACCTGCTTCGGCCACTCGAAGGCGGGAGAAAGGCCGAGATGGACTTCCTTCCCGTCGTAAATGGCGCAAGCGGTCACTTCCATATAACCCGTCTTTGACCGCGGCACACTCATGAGGCCGCCTTCTATCCCGAAGCTGTAATCGCAGCCGGGAAAGGCCTCCTGGGCGCGAGCGATCGCTCCTTCTACCACTGCTTCAAGGTCCTTGGGGTGGCCGAAGAGCTCTATATTCACCGCGACGCTAGCGATCTCTGCGTCCTTGAACAGGGAGTAGCCCGCGACGACCTCCGTCACGGCCTGGATCTTCACTTCGTTCTGGGAGCCTACGTGTATTTTCATAGCAATGGCTCGAGTTCCTTCCATAGTTCCTCGAACTGGAGATAACCCGCCTTGGCGTTGAAATGCCCCGCGTGCGGCACGAAGGAAAGCGGCACGTCCAATTCCTCGGCCAGCCGTTCGCCGTTCCCGAGAGGCACGTACGGGTCGTCATTGGACTGGAAAACGACGAAGCGTTGCGCGTTCTTCTTGATGGCCGGCCAGTCGAAGTCGAAACCGCTGAAACCCATGTCCCGATCGTAGTTCAAGAGAGGCAGCACGCCTATGGGAGTGCCTGCCAGGAAGGCGGCCTTCACGGCATGCGGGAGCTTCTCCAGGATGCGCAGGGTGAAGACGCCGCCCAGGCTGTGGCCGACGAAGATCGTATCCTCATTGATCTGCCGCTCATAGCCCTTCAGCACCTCGAACCACTCCTGAAGCTTGGCAGGCTCGCCGGAAGGCGAAGGGAACTGGGGCACGAAAGCCTCGTGGCCTCTGGCCTCGATTTTGTCTTTCAGCCAGGGAAACCAGTTCTCCTCGGGGTATCCTTCCGTGCCGTGAAAGATGAATACTGCCATGGAACCATTCTACACCACCCGCTCATGGAGTTATTTCTTTTTGACGTACTTCAACACCTTGCTGACCCTGGCCCTGCTTACGCCGAGGATCTTGCTGATCGCTGCCGCCGGAACGCCCTCGTCGGACGCCTCGATTATGAAAAGGCTCTGCACTACCGACAGTATCTCTTTCAATGTTTTTTTGTCGTTCTTGTCCATGGATGGTCTTTATTTACGAGTTGGACCCATGCACTTGGGATGGTTCGATATAAATCTCACACCCAGGAATGCAAGTAAGGTCCTGCCTAAATTTTGTCCCCCTTCGCTCCTCTTTCGTTAAAGCTATGGAAGGACGCCGTAAGGCTACGGAGGGACTCCACAGAATCTAAGCCGCTGTGCGGCTAAGATTCTGTAATCGTAGCCTCAAGGGGATTTGAACCCCTGTTCCTGCCGTGAGAGGGCAGTGTCCTAGACCGGGCGAGACGATGAGGCCATCAGAGAAGAATCTGCTATCTAGGGCTTGGAAGGACTGTATTCCAGATTCCAGATTCCAGATTCCAGATTCCAGATTCCAGATTCTAGATTCTACTCTCCTGCTCTGCTTCGCCGAAGGCGCGTATCTCGGCGACTATCTTCTCAAGATGAATCCCATGGGAGGCCTTCACGAGGACGAGATCGCCATGCTGGACAAGGGTCTGCACGGGGCTTCGCGCGTCCTCCACGCTCTCGAATTCCAGCACGCTCTTCCTCGGCAAGCCCCCTTTGCGCGCGCCGTCCGCGATCAGCTTGCCGCGCTCCCCCACCGTGACCAGTACGTCGGCGGCCTTGGCCGCAAGCCTGCCGACCTTCTCGTGTTCCGCGGCCGCGTACCCGCCGATCTCGAGCATGTCCCCCAGGATGGCGACTTTGCGCTTTCCGGGCAGTTCCTGGAGCGCCTCCAGCGCGGAACGCATGGAAAGGGCGCCGGCGTTGTAGGAATCATCAATGACCCATATCCCCTTCACCCCCGGCACGAGTTCCATCCGGTGCGGCGCGGGACGGTAATAGGCAGTGAGCGCGGAGGATATTTTAACCAAATTCATCCCGAAAATCAATCCGACCGCAGCCGCGATGCCGGAGGCATAGGCGTTGGATCTGCCGAATGCTCCCTCCAGTCGCACCGGCACGGAGCTGCCCCCGTACTGCAGTTTGAATCCGGCGCCGAGCGGCCGCGCGCCGTCCGAGCGATTCTCGAAGTTCGCGATCTGGATCAGGGCGTCCTTCGAGAAGCCGAAGGTGAGTAGCTGTCCCCTGATCCGCGGACGGGTGCCGATGACGCGCTCGTCATCCGCGTTCAGAACCACGTAGCCGGTGGACGGGATGGACTCGACAAGCTTGCTTTTCTCACGCGCCACCTCCTCCGGTCCCTTAAAGAACTCTACGTGCGCGGGCGTCTCGCCGATCGCGGTGATCACGCCCACGTTCGGCCGGGCGATGTTCAGGAGCTCTTTCATGTCCCCGGGACGGTCGATGCCGTATTCGAGCACCAGGATCTCCGGATAGGGCCGCCTCACCGCAAGGCGCCACAGGGAGGTGCAGATGACCTTCAGGAAGAACCAGGCCTTGCGGAGGGGGTACTTGCCGGGCGGAGTATCGATGGAGATGAGCCGGAGGTCGGCGCCGGACCAGTCTCCCAGGATCGCAAGGGGAAGGCCGATGGCCCCGTTGAAGTTTCCCTTGGCCGCGCGCGCGAAACGCTCGCTCCCGAGCACGGCCGCGATCGCGAGCTTGGCGGAAGTCTTACCGACGCTTCCGGTCACGCCCACGATCGCCGGCCGGTAGCGCCGGATGGTGAGGCGGGCCAGATAGCGAAGGACGGGTTTGAGGACGGAGAGGACCATAGCTGAGAATTTAGTATCGAGAATCGAGAATCGAGCAGAGATAGTTTACGCTAGAGATACTAGTGAAGTTCCTGCTCGATTCCTTTTGGGCGGAGGTCATAAGTTCGCGATATCCCGCAAGAGGTTTCTTGCCACGCCAGATACGACAGGCACTATGCTGGGCAGGAGGGATATGAACGTGATGAGGTTTGCCATATTACTGCATGGGTATACGGTCCGGCGGGACCTGGAAGTAGTTGATCAGGTATTGCGCAAGCTCGCGGAAAGCGGGGACGACCGTCTCCGCGGCGTGCGGAGCTCCGGCCGGCTCGTTCAGCTTAATGAGCACGATGAAACGCGGGTTCGAGGCCGGCACGAAGCCCGTATAGGTGTCTATCACATTCTCGGTGTAGCCGCCGTGCCTGAAGTCCGGCACCTGCGCGGTTCCGGTCTTCCCGGCAACGGAATAGCCCTCGATGGTCGTGATCTTGGCCTCGTCCACGGCTGAGACCATCATGGCGGCCACCTTCTTCGCGGTGTCCTCGCTCATTACCCTGCGCACGGCCTGCGGCTTCGTGTCCGCATCGAGATAGGGATGCATCAGGTTGCCGCCGTTCGCGATGGCCGCGATCGCCTGCAGTACCTGGAGCGGGGTGACCGCCACGCCCTGGCCGAAGGAGGCGGTAGCGAAGTTGATCTCCGGCGCATCAGCCTTCAAGAGCGGCTTGAGGCTGCCGGGAAGCTCGCC
>JANWIW010000031.1 GCA_025449695.1 Minisyncoccota bacterium
GCAAAAGGAAATCCCCCGAAGGGGATTTCCTTTTAACGCTTGCTCCACGGAGGCGCTCTGCGGGCCTTCTTCAAGCCGTATTTCTTGCGTTCCACTGCCCGGGAGTCGCGAGTGAGATAACCGAGTGTGCGCAATTTCTTTTTCAAGCTCTCGTCTTTCTTGACCAGGGCCCGGGCGATACCAAGACGGATCGCCTCCGCCTGGGCGTTGATGCCGCCGCCCTCCACCTTCGCGCTCACGTTAAACTCGGTGAGCTGAAGCTTGGTGAACGGAGAGGTGACGAGCTCGCGGAGGCGCGGCAGCTGGAAATACTGGTCCAGAGTTTTCTCACCCACGGTCACCGTGCCGCTGCCCTTTGTGAGGCGAACCCGCGCCACCGAGGTTTTGCGCCGGCCGATGGTCTCGATATAACGGTCGCCGGTGAGGCGAACCTTGGCAGGCTTAGTCTCCGCCATTGTTCACGAAAATGAGGTTATTGAGCCGCTTCTGATTCAGGAAATTCTTGGGCAGCATGTGCCGCACGGTGTCTCTCAACACCTGTTCCGGCTTCTTGGCGAACTTCTCGGCCAGGGTCTGTTCCTTGAGATGGCCCATATAGCCGGTATGACGATAGTAGATGCGCGACTCCATTTTGTTGCCGGTCACGGTGATGCCTCCCACGTTCTTCACGAGCACGCGATCGTCGCTCACCTTGTTGGGGGCGTACTTGGGGTCCTTCTTGCCCTGCAGGATGGTCGCGATCTCAGTCGCGAGGCGTCCCAGGGTCTTTCCTTTTGCATCGATATGATGGTCCATGGTAGTGGTAAGCGTTGGAGTCGTTCTAGATGTTCTATCCGCTCGACTTGAACGACTAGAACGATTTGAACGGTTAGAACTCAAACGAATTCTATGGTCGCTACCTGTACCCCGTCACGCTTTCGGGTTTTGCCTGATTTGATAATCCTGGTGTAGCCGCCCTTGCGGTCCTGATAGCGGGGAGCCAGGTTGTCCATGAGCTTGGTGACCGCTTGTGGATCATGGAGGCGGGAAAGCAGGAGCCGGCGCGAGGAGAGGCCGCCCCGTTTGGCGAGAGTGATGGCGTGTTCGACCACCGGCCGGATCGCCTTGGCGCGCGTGACCGTGGTCTCCACGCGCTCGCGCTTGACCACGTTCACAGCCAGGCTGCGCATGAAGGCGCGGCGCTGACCTGTCTTCCGACCGAACTTTTTTCCAGCTTTACCGTGGCGCATGGGCGTTATTCCTCTTTTTTCTTACGGGTCTTTTTTGCAGGTTCCTCCTCGGGCGCCTCCATCTCTTTGACCTCGATCGCGGAAATCTTGTCGAAATGATCGCGCAGGATGTTGGCGGCCTTGTGCAGGGCCGAGGACGGGGTAACTGTGCCGTCGGTCGAGACGGTGAGCTTCAGACGGTTGTAATCGGTGCGGTCACCGACGCGCATGTTCTCCACGGTGTAGTTCACGGCGGTGACGGGCGAGAAAAAGGCGTCCACGCCGATGGTGCCGATGGGCAGCTTCTCCTGCTTGCGCGACTCCACGGGCGAGTATCCCAGGCCGCGCTCGACGGTGATCTCGACCGACAGCTCGGCGCTCTTCTCGGTCAGGGTGGCGACGACCTCCTCCGGATTAACCAGCGTAACCAGGGCATTCTTCCGGATATCCTCGCCGGTCACCATCTTCTCCCCTTTCGCCTCGAGCAGGAGCACTTGCGGCTCGTCCGAATCCATGCGGAAGCGGAGTTTCTTGAAGTTCAGGATCATGGTGATCAGGTCTTCCTTCACGCCCGGCAGCGTCGAAAACTCGTGCGGCGCGCCTTTGACCTTGATATAGGTGACCGCCGCCCCCGGCAGGGACGATAACAGGGCGCGGCGAAGGGCGTTGCCCAGAGTGAGACCATACCCGGCGAAAAGACCTTCCACCTCGAACTCGCCCTCCCGGCCATCCTCACGGATCGTCTTCGCACTGACAGTACTGGATAGATAGTGATACTCCATTGTGTTGATTATTTACTAAAAGATTCCACCAACAGGTTTATTTCAAAAGGAGGCTCGACCTGGGGATCGCCGACCACTTTCCCCTCGAGCATGTTGATGTCCAAGGCCAGCCAGGACGGGACGTCGAACTCCTTCAACTTTTCCGAAAGTTCCCTGAACGCCCCTTTGGAGCGGGATTCCTCCCGCACGCGGATGACGTCGCCGCTCTTCATCTCGTAGCCGGGTGAACGGGTCTTGCGGCCGTTCACTATGATATGGCCTTGCACCACGATAGCGCGGGCGGCTGATCGCGAGGGCGCGAAACCGAGGCGAAAAAGAGCGTTGTCCAGCCGCCGCTCCATGAGTTCGAGAAGCTCGCGGTCCGTGCCCTTCTGGGACTCCTCCGCACGCTCGAAAAGGCGACGCAGGGTCCGCTCATGAAGGCCGTAGGTCACCTTGAATTTCTGTTTCTCCGCAACCTGCCTGCCGAAGTCGGAGAGCTGCTTGCGGCGGCCGTTCGGACCGTGCTGGCCGGGCTTGTAGGGCTTGCGGACCATGGCGCACTTCGGCGAATTGCAACGATCTCCCTTCAGATGGAGATGTTCGCCGAGGGACCGTTCTTTCTTTTCCTTGGGGCCTTTGACCATGCGTGGTGTTGATTGAGCGGTAATGATACGAAAAAAGGGCCGTTTCTGCAATGTTTAGACCCTGCGGGTCTTGGGAGGGCGGGGGCCGTTGTGCGGCACCGGGGTTACGTCCTTGATCGAGGTGAGCTGGAAGCCCTGGTTCGCGAGCGAACGGATGGCGGAGTCACGGCCGCCGCCGATACCTTTCACGTAGACCTCGAGGGACTGCATGCCGATGCCCTTCAGCTTCTCCGCGACGACCGCCACGATCTTCGATGCCGCGAAGGGGGTGGCCTTCTTCGGCCCGGCGAACCCGAGCGAACCGGCGGTCGCCCAGGCGAGGACGTTGCCTTTGGGATCAGTCACCGACACCACCGTATTGTTGTACGTGGCATTGATATAGGCGCGGCCGCGCTCCACGCTCTTGCGCTTGGAGGCCGCTTTGGGCTTGGCTTCCGTCGTCGGAGCTTCGGCCTGGGGTTCAGCAGTTTTTTTAGTGGTTGGCATAGGCGTTACTTGAGGGCTACCTTCCTTTTGCCGGAACCGGCGGTCTTGCGGACATTGCCGCGCACGGAGCGGGAGTTGGTCTTGGTGCGCTGGCCCCGGACCGGCAGGCGGCGCGCATGGCGGGAACCCCGGTAGGTACCGAGGGTCTTCAGGCGCTCGATGTTGGAACGGACCAGTTGGCGCAGCTCGCCTTCGATGCGGTAGTTCGCCTCCACCACATTCTTGATGGCGTTCAGATCGTCGGCGGTCAGGTCTTTGGTGCGCTTGTCGGGACTCACTTTCGCCGCGACAAGAATGCGTTTGGAGATCGCCGGGCCGATGCCGTAGATATAAGTAAGCGAGGCTTCGATCCGCTTCTGGTCGGGAATGTTGACGCCGAGTAATCTCATAATGTTCTAATCGTTCTAAATGTTGTAGTCGTTGTAACGGTTACAACTTTTTGTGCTTATCCTTGCCGCTGTTTATGCTTGGGGTTCTTGCAGATGACGTAAAGACGGCCGTCGCGTTTCACAACCTTGCAATTCTGGCACATTCTTTTGATGGAAGCTCTGTCTTTCATAGTAGGGTCTAGGGTCTAGGGTCTAGGGTCTAGGGTCGAAACCCAATACCCTATACCCGACACCCTTTCTTATAATCTGCGGCTGATCCTTCCGCGCGCGCCGTCCGGGGTCACATCGATCTGGACGCGGTCGCCGGGCACGATGCGGATGTGGTGCAAGCGCATCTTGCCCGCCAAGTGAGCGAGCACGACCTCGCCGGTCGTGAGGCGCACTTTAAAAGTAAGCGCCGGCAGCGCTTCTTCTACGAGACCTTCCGCCCGGCGGAGAGACGAGTCAGCGGGCATAATATCCGTAGGCGGTAAGGTTCATCGGGTTCACGGGAAACATCTGTCGCAAATCGAAAGCATTCTAGACGAAGAAGGTTCTCTAGTCAAGACAGCGGGCCGCTATTTCACCGTGATGACGATGCGGTCCGGGTTCTGAGGCAGCGATCTGAGCCATGCCGGCCAAAGGGTCAGGCGCGCTTCGGTGAGGCCCGGCAGGGACATAATGGTCGACCGCGCGCCATCCCTTTTCTGTCCCGCGATCTCGGACCGGAAGGCTTCCGGATCGAAATCCGCCGTCAGATCCCCTTTCCCGGCCACCGAGAACTTCAGCTCCTTTTTGGAAAAATCAGCCTGTACGCCGGAATAGGCCAGCTCCAAATTCTCCAGCCTGGCGGTGGCGGGGGTCGTCGTGGTCTGCGCGGCAAGGAGAGCATGCAGGTCCTTTTCCCTGAAACCAAATGCCTCGAAGACGGCGTTCGCAGTCACATTGAAATTACCGTCAGTCCCCGCCGTGCGATCCACGGTCACCTTGCCGGGAATGAGTGCCGCCGCCCCGTCCAGCACCTTCATGTCCGAAGGCAGATTACCGAGGAAGGAACTCTGGAACGAGGCCTGCAGCACCTCAAGCGTCTTGGCCTCTGCCTTCTGTACATCCGCATCGGTCGCCACGGCCCGTTCGCCGGTCGCGCCGCCCGAGGCGCCATTTTCCAGGATACCGTAGAAACCGTCGAACTTTGGCGAACCCTTGAATCCGGGTACGGTCAGTTTGTCCACGCGGCCCACGTTGCCGGCCGCGCCGTTCATGTCGGCGGTCACCGGAGCCTTGATCGAGGACGGGGTTATCTTGCCGTCCTTGATCTGCGCGCCCGGAACTATCACGCCGTTGTCCAGGCGGAATATCTTCCCGTCCGGCGTCTCGAAACGGGTGCGGGCCACGAGCTCTTGCGGCGCGGAGCTGTACGAGTTCACGATGGTGATGCTGCCTTTGGCCTTGATGTTCACGTTGGCGCGGCCGGACGCGGGAAAGGCCTGCACCAGGCTTTTCTCCTCCTCGAAGATCTGTCCAGGTACCAGGCTGCGGTCAGCGTCGAGGCCCTTGACCGAAGTGAGCGCGGCTACAGGTCCGTTGTAGGTCCACGGGGTGCGCTGGAAAACCACCTCCGCGCTCGCCTTGCCAAAGAGCTTGCCGAAGAGCCAGCCGCCCGCAAGAAGGATGACCACGACACCCAGCGCAAGCCATACCCACCTGCGCGAACGAGGCTCGCGGTTATCCGCTAGCGTATCGTAGCGCTCTTCTTCCCGGACAGGAACTGCCTCTTCGGCTTCCGTGGCCTCTGCGGGCTCATCCTCTTCTTCTGGCGCCGCTTCGTACTGCACCTTGAGCGGCACAGCGCCGGCAGGGGCGCGCTTCTTGCGGCGGCCGTTGTCCGCGGCATCGACGGGAACGATGTCCGTCATCCGTTCCCCCTCCCCTTCCATGCGCTCGTCGAAGAGAGGGTGGGTGGAAACGAGGCCGGTCTCTTTAGCCAGCTTCAGCACGTTCTCATCCACTGACTCGACGGTAATCAGCTTGCTCAATACGTTCGCCTCTCGCGCCAGGAGCCGGAAATTGTTCGGGGAATCCAACAGATGCGATTTCTTAGGCACCACCAGGCGGATCTCTTTCTCGTCGCTCTCCAGGATCCGCTCGATCAGGTCCGCCACCGCTTCGTCCTTCTCTACGATTATCTTTTGCATTGATATGAATTATAGCACACGGATGGAATCTAGAATCTGGAAACTGGTATCTGGCAGAAGCGTGAATTACCGTCAGATTCCAGATTCTAGATTCCAGTTTCTCCCCTATGTCGCGATCCAATGGATCTGCCGGGTCAGGGCGCGGTGGTGGGCGGGATCGCCGCGGTGATAGTAGTACTCGAAATGCGGCAGGAGAAGGGCGAGATTCTCGGGCGAGGGATCAATCACCCCCTCGAAGCCGAGCGTGCTCCATATCTCCTCAAAGGGATATGGCCTCACCTCCGTACCCTCGTGGGTGTAGGGCAGCCGGAACGGCAGTACGTCCGTGCCGCGTAGGTAGACCGGGCCGCGGAACTTGCTTTTCTGGAGCGCGCGGTCGAAGCTCTCCCGGGATTGCTCCCGCATTTTATCGAGGAGGCGCGCCGCCGCCGCGGAGAGTCCGCCGTGCTCCGCGTCCGTAAGGATCGCGCGCGCGACCGGCTCGGAGACCTTCCATTCCTCCCTCAGCATGGAAAGGGGCGAGCTCCAGGCAAAAGGCACTTTTCGGAAGATCGGGTTATGGTGGGGGTCCAGCACCACGAACTCGCTCCGTCCGGGATCGGCGTAGAGCATGCGGAACGGGGGCTTGCCCTCATGAGCCAGCACGGCCATCGCTGCCTTGCTGTCTTCAGTGATGAAAAGCTCCTTGCGGGAATGCCGCAGCGTATGCAGTTCCTCGAAGAGGTCCCGCGTCGTGAACATGAGGTGGACCGTGCCGGTCAGTTTCTTTCCGGCAAGCTGGGGCCAGCCGGCGATATCCACGCCGTCCATCTTCAAATTCATGACCCGCGCGTCGAAGAGTACCGCATCCAAGTCCTCGACCCCGAGCGCCTTTGCGGCGAGAGGGCGCGTCTCCAGGTTGCCCCGGTTCACGATCTCCCGTACCGCTCCCTGGAACTCCAGGCGATCCTTGCGGGCATCGTTCTGGAGACGGACAGCGAGCGGCACGATGGCGGTATACGCCAGCGCGGAATCGAGGGAGAGTATGACCGGAATGTGCCGGAGGTTGTCCAGGAACTCCCAGACCATCTTCTCGCCACGCGGACGCTCGTAGCGGCGTATCATGCGCAGGGCCTTGCCCGAATCCACCTCGATCAGCGCCGCGCGGACGTGGCTTGGCGTGACCGTCCAAACGAGGCTCGTCTCCCGCGTAGGCACGACGGAGAATTTAGAGGTCATCTGGAATTATTTTACGGGTTTCCAGGGAAAACCCTGCTTCCAAGGGACCGAGAACGCCGCCGAACCGGGATGGCCGCCGCCGCCGAATCTCTCCGCGAGCTTGGCCACGCTGGGTCGCCCCACGCCGCGCAAACCTACCCTCAACACGTCGCCGCGGCGGCGCCACATTATCGCAAAAGGCGGATGCTTTCTCCGGAGCAGCTCACCCACTTCATCAACGAGGGCATGAGGAACATTGGCCGCATAGACCTTATACCCGAGGAAATTCACTCTCTCCGCGGTTTCCTCTATGGCCCGTGAGGCGATCCTTTCCGCATGAGCTCTGAGTATCGCCCCGTCGCGCAGGGCCTGTACGCGGAAGGCCGGCCGCTCGAAGTTGCGGACTAGTTTGTCCCACGCTTTGAAATCGAAGGGGTGCTGTTCCAGGAACGAACGTACGAGCCGCGAGCCCTTGAGCTTGAGGGCCCATATGTCCAAATCCTCTATGTATTTGAAGAGTTCCGGCACCTTCTTCCCGGGATGGAAATATCTCCACGCCAGAACGCATCCGGAATGATCCAGGTCGAAGCGAAAATCCTCCGTTGACTCCACTTCCTTGCGGGTCGTCCCATGATGATCGATCGCGGTGACCAGGTTGGTCCTTTGAAACAGCCTGAGCTCAGGATCGTGATACGTGAAATCCAGGAGATATACGCGCCGGTTCCGGATGCGCTGAGGAGGGGCATCGCGATGTCCGGCGATATAGCCGGCCCGGCTTCCAAACTTCTTCCAGGCGGCATACGCGGCAGCGAACCCGTCCCAGCAATCGCCATGATAAATGATCACTATCTTCTTCGAGCTCGCCATATGAACTTATTGTAGACCGCCTGAAAGTGCCTGTCATCCCGCCACCCCCCCTCCTCTTACTTCCTCCGATGCTCTGATGTAACCGGCTCATATACGTATCCAGTATGCTCACGATCGTGAGCATACTGGATACGTTGCGGCATGTTATGCGACTTCGCTTTGATAGCAGGCCTCGGCCGCAGCAAATACTGCGGCACTTCGGCCTCGCTATGCAACCTCTTTCTGGTAGCAGGCCTCGCAGTAGATTGTCTCCGGGCGACCGGGCGCATAAGGGGTGTGAAAAGTATTAGGACAGCTTTCTCTGCCATGGAAATGATCCGTGCTATTCGAATGTTTCCCCGAAGCCGCTCCAGCACACATGCATGGTCTTTGCCAAAGCTGAAGCGGTTCCATTTGTCGCAAGCGCTCGTAATGCCGGCAATTGGGGCAAAGGCGTGGCAAGGGTAAATTATGCTGACGATAGAATCGTAATTCATCAGGGATCACCCGAAAGGCTACTGTGCATTGATCGTTGCATTCCCCTGCATGCGTACAACCTATAACTTCCTGCAGTATCGCATCCTCAACCTCGCCAATGGTCCGAGGAAGTCCAGCAGCGTCTTTTGTCGCCGAATGGGACTTGGGCTGAATATCCCGCCAGGCGTAGCCCCGGGCCAGCGCTTCCGATCTCGTGCAGGGAAAAAGTTCCTGGGCGTTGGTTTCGTTGTATCCGAAAGGCTGTGCAAAGTTGAGCGGAAAAAACTCTCCGTACTTCCAGATCCTGCCTTGAGCATCCACATACGGCATCGATTCCATATGCGCCAATATCTTCATTCTCAATTCCTTGTACTCCTCGGCGGCATACCGCTTGTTCAGGATGACGTATTCCCCGTTCTTTATACCCACGCATCCGAACACATCTGAGGAAGACACGGAAAACGCCACGTATTCCCCATTCCGTATGTTCTCGGTGTTCGCAATGGAAAACTTGAGATTGTAGCTGTGATTGCCGCCGGTGATGTGCTCATAGCGGAGCTCTGACCAGCCTCCATAGCACACGTCGTACATATCTTTCATACCCAGCATGCGATAGCAGTACTTCACATTCTCCACGTCGTAAGCCTGGAAGGACCGTCTGGCATTCTTCGCGTTGGTCAGATGATGTCCGGTGGCATCAACGCTCTTCTTGATGTCCGCATACTTGTGTAGCGCCGAGCGGCGAACACCCTCGAACTCTTCCCTGAGAGTGACTAAGGTATCGGCGTTATCTAGTCTCATATCCGCCACCATATGCTCGTAATCCTCCTTCGCATACTGCACGTTACGGATAACGTATTCCCGATTGCGGAGGTTCGAGGAAAGAATGCAGTTCCTGCAGTTCACGCAATCGTACAGGAACCAGGAATCTATGCAGCTTTGGGAAAGAGTCAGAAAGTACGATCTGTAGTTCTTTTCGCAATTAATGTTTTCGTAACATTGTTCCAGTCCAACGGATTCGATGCTGTCCAGAATACGCGAGGAGGTATCTATAGACTTGGAGAACATAATATCCTCGCTTTTCACTATCGAGTAGGAGAGGTATATGTTCTTGCTATCCACTAAGCCGTTCGCGAAAGGCGAGTTCACGGCGTTCAGATTGTAGACGCTTATGCGCGGGACTTTTCTAAAAAGCACTTCCAGCTGCGCGAAAAAAGGCTGGGAAAAGTCGTAATCTCTGCCGTGATCGAACCCGCTCCAGCCGTCCCCGTACCAGCATGGAGGACAATAGACCGGAAAGGCTGCATCCGGCGAATACACTGCTAATATATCGTTCTGGCAGAGATCGCATCTCCTCTTATACAGACTCCTGTCGTTGCGGAACATGAGCCTTCGGGCGAGCCGGCACTCCGGACACCAGGTCGGCGGCGGCACGTCGATCTTCTTGTAGAAATCGAAGTCTTCCGGTTCGAGTCCGAACTCCTGTTTACAATTCTGACAATTCCGGACATCCGCAGCCATGGTTATGTTATTTCCGCTTGGTAACACTGCTCGCAATACACGGTCTCTTTCCTTTCCGGCGCATAAGGCGTCTCGAACTCATTCGGACATCGGCCGCTCAAATGATGAGCATGAGTGACGGTATTGGCCCGGAGGGAATGATCACACATGCACTGCCTATGCCAAAGGGCGCGCGGCGGACGCAGGGCGATGCGTGACCTGTATCTGCATTCGAAACACTGCCGAGGCACCGGCAGATGGCCACGCCGATAGAACTGGAGCTCATATCCGACCACGTTGTAGTTCTTGGAGCACGTCACGCAGGTCAGGACCTCTTTCAGAATGCCATCGTCGATCCCATCAATGTGATCGGGCAGGGCGCTCATGTCCAAGGTCCCTTTGCCGAATGTTCCCGGAACTTGGTCTTCCCACCGCCAACCCCGCCGCAGAACCTCTTCGCGCTCCAAGGGCATATATACCTGGCCCTGAGTCTCGTTATAACCCCAGTGGGAGTTCTCAGCCGGAAAATACTCTCCGTATTCACCCGTCGTCTTCATATGCGCGATCAGCTTGTCGCGCAGGACTTCGTACTCTTCTTTGGGATACTGCTTGTTGAAGATCGCGTAACTCCCCTTCTTCATCCCCACGCAGCCGAACAGGTTCTCGCTGTTATGGCAGTTGTCGCAGTACTGGATGTCGCGGTCGTGATAGCACAAAAGGCAAAACTGGCTGTTATAGACATAGATAAGTGCCTGCCCTTCGTACAGCAGCTCACAGCGGAAACCTACATGATAGAGGTCCATTCCCGTCTTGGCATCAATATAGACGATGCCGTACTTTGAGTCCTCCACTTCGGAAGCATCGAAGACATGCTGGCTGTTCTTTGAATTGTATATAAGATTGCCGGTGGTATCGGTCGAGCGCTCGATGAAATAAGCTTTATGCAGGGATGTGTCCTGCATCAGCTCACGCCACTGCTTGTAAAGCTCCTCGCGCACTTTATGGGAACCGAGATCGAGATCGGTCAGTTTACGCTTATACTCTTCTTTCGTGTATTGCGTATTGAGGAAACAATACTGTTTGTTCCGCAGGTTACTGGACAAGAAGCAGTCGGAACAGCCCCGCAGATCAAAAGAGTAGTAGCAATCGCGGCAGTCCTGCAAAGAATATCCATATTGACAGTTATAGCTCCGCCACATGTCGACACTCTGATAGAGAAGTTCGTTCGTGACCTCCACATGATAGCAGTCCATGCAATCCCGCGCGGTGCCGTATGTATTGGTGGAGTAGAAGATGTTCTCGGAGTTGACGATACTGGTAGAAAGGTAGCAATTCTTGTTGTTGTCGGAATGATTGGTGTACTCCGAATCCACCGAGTTCTTATTCAGGAGAGCAATGCGCGGGACGGCTTTCTGCAATTCGTGGAATTGCGGGAAGAACGGCTTACTGAAGTCGAAATCTCGGCCATACTCTAACGGATCCCAGCGATCCGACCAGAAACAAGGCGGGCAATAGACCTTGAAAGGTTTGTTCGGAGAATAAATAGTGACCGTGCTCTTGTCGCACAGGTCGCAGTTGCGGCGATAGAACACCCGTTCGTTCCGCCAAGCGTAGCGGCGCTGCTGACGGCAATCGGCGCACCGCGTAGGCGGCGGTACCTTCAGTTTTTCATAAAAATCAAAATCCTCTGGTTCGATGCAGAACGCCCGTTTGCAGCTCAGACAATCTCTTTCCTCTGTGTTCATTGAATGATGGTCAGCTTATTGGCGATCTTTGGGCCAGGAAATCGCGGAATAACCCGGGCTTGCGGGCAAGCGCATGATAACTGCCCTCCTGCACGATGATCCCCTTGTCGAACACCAGGATGCGGTCCGTGTTCTGCAGTGTCGTCAGCCTATGGGCGATGGTGATCATCGTCCGGTCGCTGAACATCCCTTCAATGTTCTTCTGGATCATCGCTTCGTTTGCATTATCGAGCGCGGAAGTGGCCTCATCGAAGATGAACAGTTCCGGCGATCGCAGGATAAGGCGGGCGATCGCCAACCTCTGCTTTTGCCCTCCGCTCAAGTTGTTGCCGTTCTCTCCGACCCTGCCTGCCATGCCGCCGAGCGACGCCTCGATCTCGTTGTATATGTTCGCCCTCCGGGCCGCCGCGACCACCGCCTCGTCCGGCGCCTCGTCCTCGAAACCGTAGGTGATGTTCTCGCGGATCGTCCCTGAAAATACATATGTCCTCTGGGGCACGTAGGCTATCTTCCGCGCTATCTCCCGCCTCGAAACATCCTTAAGGTCTTTGCCGAAAAGATGCACGCTGCCGGAATATCCATGGACCAGGCGCAGCAGTATCTTGATGAGGGTGGACTTGCCACTGCCGGAAGCGCCGACGATGCCTATCTTCTCTCCCGGTTCGACCCGCAGGGTCAGGTCATGCAAGGCCGTATCGGACCGGCCGGGAAAGGCGAAAGACAGCTTGCGGACATCGATGACCACGGAAGCCGGCTGCGGGGCGCCGCCCTCCTTGCTCGTCGGCAGGAAGGACGCGTCCACGGGCCGGCTCAGGATGCCGTGAAGGTCGTTCACCAGGATGGAGCTCTCGTGGGCCTGGTCCAGGATGCGGTGGATCTCCCGCAGAGGCCCGGTGATGCTCAGAAAGAGGATCGAGTACACCAGGATGTCGCCCCTCGTGATGGCGCCTTGCGCCGAGAGGAATATGGCCAGGCTAATGA
The DNA here is from genome assembly GCA_025449695.1 of Minisyncoccota bacterium. GTDB lineage: Bacteria > Patescibacteriota > Minisyncoccia > UBA6257 > 2-01-FULL-56-20 > JANWIW01. Next base: position 12,412 of record JANWIW010000031.1, read on the forward strand.
CCACGATATAGAAGAATCCTTCATTGAGGTACTTTCCCGAATCGAAGAAGGCCATCATCAAGTGATGCCTCATCTCTTTCCTGCGCAGGTCCTCCGTCACCTGTTCGATCTTCCTGATCTCCTGCGCGGCGGTATTCGCCACCCGCACCGTTTCTATCCCTCCCAGCGTCTCCACGACCTTCCCGTCTATCGTTTCTTTGCCTCTCAGCAAGCTCACCCTGATCCCCTTCTGCGAGGAGACCTGCTTCACGATGATCCAGAGCCCCACCGGGACCACGAGGACCATCACGGAGGCCAGCAGCGGTTTTTGGAGCAGCGCGATCGCGATAGCGGCCGTCGCGCTGAAGAACGCCGGCAGGAAGTCCAGAAAGCCCAGCTTGATGATCCGGACAAGTCCTTGTATGGAGCGGAAGACCTTGCCGTGCAGCGAACCTATCTGCTGTTCGCCGAGGACCGCGATATCCGTCTTCAAAAGATGATCTATTGCGAGGATGGTCTGATCCTTCTCCGTCTGGGTGGCGACCCTTTCCACCAGATACTTCCGGATTATGGTCAGGACCTCCCGGAGAAGTATGACGGCAACGATAATGAGAAGGAAAGGAACGGCAAACGAAAAACGTACGTCCGTCATGTCCACCAAAGTGTCTACCAGACGCCCCAAGACAACTGCGGGAATGTTGGTCAGTATTCCAGCCGCCAGCATGAGCAGGGAGGCGATGGACAATGAGAGTCTTTCCCGCTTGCCCATCAGACTGATCGCCCGTCTGAACCCCAGAACAATCTCCCCGAATTCCTTGTTCATTTTAGACTATTTCCGCGTTATAGCACTCCTCGCAGTACACGATCTCCTGGCGTTCCGGAGCGAAAGTCGTCTGGAAGGTGTTGGGGCAATGCTCCGCGCCATGATGGGGGTGAGTGGAAGAGTTGCGGTACACGTCGCGCTCCGACGCCACTCCCCCGCATTGGCAGGTCCGCTCCCATAATCTCATGGGATTCCGTTGGCGCAGTCGGTCCCAGTGCCTGCAGTTGAAGCAGAGGCGCGGCAAGGGGATGTTCATCTTGCGGTAGAACTGGAGCTCGTCCGGGGTTATGCGGAAAGCGATGGTGCACTCGTCATGGCACGTGCCTCCGTGGGCACAGCCGATGACCTCGTTCGTAATGCTGCCGGGAACATCGCCTATCTTCGCAGGCAGGTTCTCCGGCTTTACGGTAGGCCGGTAACTCCGCGCCGCCGGCGGGGCCCAGTTATAGCCCAAGGCGGCGGCCTCCCCCTCGGTGAGCGGCATGTAATCTAGACCAACCGTGTCGTTATAGGGAAACGGCGAGAACTCGGGCGGGAAGAACTCCCCGTACTTGTATGTTCTGTCCTTCTTGTCCACATAAGGCATGGCATTCATGTGCTCGATGATCTTCGGCACGAGCGCCTCATATTCCTCTTTGGAATACTGTTTGTTCAGGATGCAGTGGGATTTGCTCCTCATCGAAGCGCAGCCGAACAAGTTGTTCGAGCTCTGGCAGTTCAGGCTGTACCGCACGTCGTTCGAGTACCACACCACGCAATCGAACATGCACCGTGAGTTCTGCACGCCGACGCTCACGCCGTCATAGAGGAGTTCGGAGTTGCCGCCGGTGCCGGGACCCGTGTCGTAAGAATCCTTGAACTCCCCGTTGCTCCAGGAAGCGTATTTCACGTTCTCGGCGCCGGACAGGAAATCGAAACAATGATAAGCGTTGCGGGCATTATGGATATGATCCCCCACTGCGTTCGTGGATTGATAAATGTCGGCGTACCGATGGATCGTCTTAAGACGCAATTCCGCCACCCGCCGCTTCACATCTTGCACCACGTTCCAGTCGCCCAGGTCGAACTCCTTGAGCTTTTCCAGATATTCCTCCTTGGCGTAAGGCTGGTTGAAGATATGGTATTTCTTGTTGCGGAGGCCCGTGCAGCCGAAACAATCCGAACAGCCCCTGCAATCGTAGAGGAAATAAGAATCGTTGCAGCTGCCGCAGGTATGGCTATAGAAGAGCCGGTAGGAATCCTCGCAGTACAGGTTCTCGTAGGAGAACTGGTTGCGCCCGGATATGTAGAGATCCATGCAGTTCTTGTTGAACGCCGTGCGGTTCATGTACATGCAATCCTCGTTGTTCCAGGCGGCGCTCGAGAGGTAGCAGTTCTTGTGCTCCACTACCACGTTGCAGTAGCTCGTATTGGTGGATTTGCTGTCGAAGAGAGCTATGGTCGGCACCCTGAGCATGAGGTCCCGGAACTGCGCGAAGAACGGCCGCGAGAAATTGTAATCCGCGCCATAACTCAAAGGATCCCAGTTGTCCGAGTAGAAGGCCTCATGCTCGTACACTTTCATGAGCGAGTCGGGCCGGAAAATGGACACTATATCCTTGCCCGTGGCATCGCTTTTCCGCCTATGGAGCGCGCGTTCGTTCCGCCATGCCATCCGGCGGTGCCAGCGGCATTCCGGGCACCAGGTCGGCGGGGGCACGTCCATCTTTTTATAGAAATCGAAGTCTTCTGCCGCGATGGCGAACTCCTGCTTACAACTCTGACAGGTTTTCGTTGGGGTTTCCATTCCAGATTCTAGATTCTAGATTCCTTTTTCAGCGCCTCTATGCCGGGTAGCTTCTCGCCGGCCAGGAACTCCAGCATCGCCCCGCCGCCGGTTGAAATGAAGGAAAACTTTTTATCGAGCTTGTATTTCTTCAAAAACATCACCGTCTCTCCCCCGCCGGTCACGGAAAAGGCTTTCCTGTTCCTGGCGATGGCGCGCGCCACCGCCAGGTTGCCCTGCGCGAACTTCGGGTCCTCGATCAGGCCCATCGGCCCCGCCCAGAGAATGGTGCGGGCGCGGGCGAGGATACCGGCGTACTCCGCTGCGGTCTTAGGGCCGATGTCCAGTATCCTCTTGTTCTGTTCGCACCAGTCCACCGGCACGATCACCTTATTGCTCTTCGCAAAAGGGGCGAGGAGGCGGATATCCTCCGGCTCGTCGTCCGCGAGCGAATCGCCCACCGGTATCCCTCTCAAAACGAGCATCGTGTTCGCCGGCGCCCCTCCCAGAAGGAACGCGTCCGCGCTGCGGCGCAGGTTGCGGAGCACCTCCAGCTTGTCGTGCGCCTTGGCCCCGCCCACGACGACAAGGAAAGGCTTCTTCGCGCCGCGGATGACCCCGCCGAGCGATCTCATCTCCTTTTCCAGTTGAAAGCCCGCGTAGCTCGGCAGGTAACGGGTGACCGCAACGAGAGAGGCGTTCGCTCTATGATCTACGGCAAACGCATCATTCACATAATAATCGCCAAGTGAGGCGAACTCCTTGCCCAGTTGCGCTGAATTCTCTATTTCTCCTGCCAGGAAACGCACATTCTCGAGGAGAAAGAGGGAGCCGCGCGGCGCCGAGGCCACGGCGGCGCGGATCTCTCCGAATCGGAATTCCGGGAGGAAGATCACGTCTCTCCTCAGGAACTCTCCCAAGGTGGCGGCATCCCCTTTTTGGGAGAATTTCTCCGCGTCCGGGCCTTCTGGCACGCTTCCCTTCAGCTTGAATGCGGAAGGGCGCCCGCGGTGGGACAGTATCACGATCGCCCGCGCATGCTTCAGGAGATGCCGCACCGTGGGCAGCGTCGCCTCCAGTCTCCAAGTGTCCTCGGTGTTGAAATCAAGGCGCACGACGGCTACGCCTTTCAGTTTCGATACCGGCGCCTGGGATAAGAACTGGATCATGAGGATAGGTTACAGGTTGCAGGTTACAGCGAACGTGACTGTAATCTGAAACCTAAAATCTGTAACCTTCTATACGTTTACTATACAATAAAGGCAATGACCGACAAGCGCATTGTGGTGGTCGGCGCCGGCTTTGGCGGCCTTAGGGCCGCGCTTTCCCTATGGCAGGAGCTGAAGCACGTGAGGCTTGCCGGCAAGTACGGCGTTACCCTGGTCGACCGTAGCGACCGGCACGCTTATACTCCTCTTTTATACAAGCTGGCTACCGACCCTCGCCTCTCCCTGGACCGGGTCGGCTATCCCCTGTCCCAACTCCTTGCTCCTACGGGCATTCACTTCATCGCCGCGGAAGCGCGGGAATTCGATCTCGCCCGCGGCTTCCTCTATCTCGGCAACAGCGAGAAGGTCCGCGCGGACTATCTCGTCCTCGCGCCGGGATCGGAAACGAACTATTTCAACATTCCGGGGCTGAAAGAATCAGCGTTGCCCCTCAAGACCATCGATGACGCGCTTGAACTCCGAGCGCGCCTCCGGCTCCTGCCGGACACGGCGCGGGTCCTGATCGGCGGCGGTGGCCCCACCGGCGTGGAGCTGGCAGGCGCCCTAAGGGGCGCGCACCGGTTCAAGGTCACCTTAGTGGAAGCGATGCCAACCCTGCTGTCCGGCTTCCATCCGCGCCTGCAGGAACTCGCTACTCGGCGCCTCATGAAGCTCGGCGTCGAAGTGTTGACCAACACCCCGATCGCAGGGGTGAAGGGCGATGCGGTGATCACGAAGGATGGCGTTCAGCACGCCTACGACCTGCTCGTCTGGACCGGAGGGGTCAAAGTCCCGGAATGGGTACCGAAGCTGCCGCTCAAAACCGAACCGCGCGGACGGCTGGAGGTAAAAGAAAGCATGGACTGCATCCCGGTGTCCGCCGAAGGACTCCAGACCGGGAGCGTGAAGATCTATGCGATGGGCGACGCGGTCTGCGTGCACGACGCCAAGGGCAACCCCTTGCCGGGTGTCGCCCCCGCGGCGATCGACCAGGGAGAGGTCATTGCCAGAAACATCTTGCAGGATATCCTCGCGCGGGAAGGCCGCGAGCACGACGATCCCCTGACGTATCGCCCCATCACCTACCCTTACGTGTTGCCAGTCGGGCCGGGATATGCCATCGGCATCCTGCGCTCGTTCATACTGCACGGCCTCACGGCCTGGGCGCTCAAGGAGATCGTCGAGATAGACTACCGTATGTCGGTCATGCCGTTCTGGAAGGCGGTACGAAGGAACGGTATCTAGAATTTAGAATCTGGAATCTAGTATCTGGATCTTCAGATTCCAGATTCTAGTTTCCAGGTCCTAATCCCTAAGGCGGCGGTAGATGTCCGCCTCGATCTCGGACCGCTCCGTGCCGTACTTGAGCCGGGAGTATTCCTTGAGATGCCCGGCGAGCTCCTCATTCCCTTGGGGGATACCGAAAGTGCGCATATTGAACGGCTTGGTCGTCTGACCGTTAATCAGGAGCTTCACGAAAGCCCGGTAGTTGTCGATATTCAGGAGGTCATTCTGGCTGAACACCGGCTCGAACTGCTTGACCAGGAACTCGGCGTCCTTCGCGCCCACGCGGAACACGACCTGCGTGCCGACGTTGCCGAAGACCGCGTCGCGGATCTTTTCCTCCAGCTGGGCGATGAACTGGTGAGCCATGGTCAGGGCCAGCCCGTACTTGCGGGCCTCGGACAGGATGGTGCCAATGGAATCGGTGGAGAAGTTCTGGAACTCGTCGATGTACAGGCAGAAGTCGCGCCGCTTGGACTGGTCGGCGATGTCCACCCGCGACAGCGCAGCCATCAGGATCTTGCCGGTCACGATCATGCCGAGGAGCTGGGCGTTAATATCGCCGATGCGCCCCTTGGAGAGGTTGACCAGGATGATCTTGCCTTCGTCCATGGAGGCACGAAAGTTGAACGCCGACTTGGGCTGGCCGATGATCGGCCGCACGTAGTCGTTCGTGATGAAATTGCCGAACTTGGAGGTGATATAGGGCGCCATGTTGGACAACGACCCTTCACCCGTCGCCTTGACCGCCTCCTTCTGCCAGAAGTCGAGCACCACGGCATTGTGGATACGGGCCAGTTTGCGGGCGCGGAAGGCGGCGTCGGTAAAGATGCGCGGCAGTTCGATGAGAGTGGTCGGCTCGTTCACGGCGTCCTCCATCATGAGGAGCAGGGCATTCCGCATGTACTGCTCGAACATCGGGCCCATCGTCTCCTTGGAGAATAGCTTGTTGAAGATGCTCTGCATCTCGTTCACGATGAAGGTCCTCTCTTCGGGCCGGGCCTGGTTGTAGTCCAGCATGTTCAGGCCCATCGGCCGGGCCATATCTCCGGGGTCGAACACTATCACGTCCTCCGCGCGCTCCTTCGGC
>JANWIW010000032.1 GCA_025449695.1 Minisyncoccota bacterium
CAAGATGCGCTCCGGGGATTTCGACCAGGGCACGCAAACAGGCCGGTGGATCACCTACGACAAGAAAGGGAAGATCTACAAGGTTACCGTGATGAAGGGCAAGGCATGACCAGGTATGCCGCCCTGTTGCGCGGGATCGGTCCCTCGAATCCCCCTATGCGGTCCGAAACGTTGCGCGGAGTTTTCGAGGCGCTCGGCTTCAAGAACGTCCGCACGGTGATCTCGAGCGGGAACGTGCTCTTCGAGGCGCGCTTCGGGAGCGCGAAGGCGCTGGAGGCGAGGATCGAGAAAGCGTTGCCGGCGCAGCTCGGCTTCAAGAGCACGACCATCGTGCGAAGCAAGGAGGCATTGCAGAAGCTCGCGGATCGCAACCCGTTCAAAGGACTGAAGGACGCGCCCCGATCACGGTTGAACGTCACTTTTTTGAAGAATGTTCCCAAAACGAAACTGCGCTTCCCTTACCGCGCCAAGGACGGCTTGTACAAGTTAGTGGCGCTCTACGACCGCGCGGTGTGCAGCGTGATCGACCTCTCCGGCACCAGGACGCCGGACGTGATGGCTATGCTCGAGAAAGAGTTCGGCAAGGAAATCACTACCCGCACCTGGAAGACGGTGGACAGGATATTGAAGAAGCTGGACGAGAGATGAGCACAAGCCTTGTCATTCCCGTCTCCGCCTGCGCGAAAGTCAACTTCGATGAGTATTTGTCGAAATACCGACCCTGTCATTCCCGCAACTGCGGGAATCTACGCAAACATTGCCCTACTGGATTTCCCCCTTCGCGGGAATGACAATGCTAAATGCTTATTCTTGGCAGTAATTACACGGAGCGTTGCTCCTCGATCTTCGTGATGTAGACCTTCTCGACGGAGCTCAGATGATCCACGCCCTCCACCCTGAATTCCAGGCTGCCCCAGCGGAATACCTGGCCGGGCCTCGGCACGTGCCCGATCTCGTCCATGAGGAATCCGGCAAGGGTGCGGTGGTTGGGGATTTCCGTATTGAAGAAGCGGTTGATCTTGCCGATCTGGGTCGCGCCGTGTGCCACTATCTCCAGCTTGGAGATGCGCTTCATGATCTCCGGGGCGATCTCATCCTCGCTCGAGAGCTCGCCCACCAGCTCTTCCACGATATCGAGGAGGGTGATGACGCCCGTCACGTGCCCGCGCCCATCCACCACTATGGCGAAGTTGTTGCGCGCTTCCTGGAAATCGCGGAGCAGGGCGTCGCCCCCGCGGGTCTCGGGCACGATGAGCGGCTCCTCTGCGAATTCCTTCACCTGCCGTCCCACCTCGCCGTCGGCGATGGCCTTCAGGATGTGGTGCTGGCTGGCCACCCCAACGATCTTGTCCGGCGACTTCTCGTACACGGGCATCTTGGAGTACGGGGATTCCATAAGTTCGGTGGTTACTTCCCCTAAGGTGCGATTGCCGTCCAGCATGAAAAGGAACGGCCGGGGCGTCATCATGTCGGAAGCGGTGATACCGTTCAGTTTGAATATCCTGGAGATCATCCGGCCCTCGGTCTCCTTCAGGATGCCCTCGCTGCGGCCGAGCTTGGCGAGGAAAGCGATTTCTTCGCGGGAAGTGATGGCCGGCGGCACGCCGAGCAGCGGCTTCACTACCTTGGTGATCACAATGGTAAGCGGCAGGAACAGCTTGGAAAAAACAAGCACGAGCGGCGCGGCAGTCACCGCGATCGCATCGGCGTAGCGCTCCCCAAGGCGTTTGGGGATGATCTCGCCCATGACCATCATCACGAAGGTAAGGAGGAAGGCCACAAGCCAGACCCAGCGCTCCCCGAAGACGTTCTCGGCGACGATGCCGACCGCGATCGAGCCGACCACGGTGATCAGGTTGGCGACGGAGATGAGCGTGGTGATCGGCCGCTCGCTCGCTTCCCGGAGCTGGAACAAGTCGGCGGCGACATCCGATTTCTTGGCCATCATGCGCACCCGGTGCATGGGCACGAAGAAGATGGCGGCGTCCACGAGAGTCACCAGGAAGTCCAGGGCGGTGACGATCACAATGGTGAGGATGAGCGCTCCCATGCGTTGATTTCAACACATATCACCCATACTTGCAAGGAATCGCAGCCTTGAACGGCAGGCGGCGTTATCCTCACCGTGCGTCCCCGCCTGCGGGGGTATACTAAGTGCGAACGATGCAAAAGCAGCAGAAGAAAAACCCGCTCGGGTTCACCTCCGAGACGCTCAGGATTTTTTGGGCGCATAGCAAGCGTTACCCTTGGCGCGTGACGATCATCACCGTTGTGGTGCTCATCTACGAGCTCCTTCAGATCTACGAGCCTCTGCTCTACAGGGACCTGATCAACCTCCTGACCTCTTTGGGGAAGGGCGCGGATTTCCAGCCGGCAATAGCTATCTTGATCGTCATCCTGGCGGTCAAAGTAGTGCGTAGCTTCGCCTGGCGGGCGGGCCTCTTCGTGAACAACTACTTCATGCCCAAGGTCATGAACGACCTCATGAACACCTGCTACCAGTACCTGAACAAGCATTCCTACAGCTTCTTCACCTCCAAGTTCGTGGGAAGCCTGGTGACCAAGGTGAAGCGGTACGAGCGCTCCTATGAGACGATTGCCACGCAGATCATCTTCGACCTGGGTAGATCCCTCCTCGACACCGCCGTGGTCTTCGCTGTGCTCATCTGGCAGTACGGCCAGTTCAGCTACCCCATCATCATCTGGTGCGGCCTGTTTCTGGTGTTTTCGTATTTCTATTCCCGATTCAAGCTGCCCTACGATCTGAAGCGGTCGGAAGCGGATACGCAGACCACGGCGCAGCTCGCGGACAGCATCACGAACAATGTAAATATAAAGCTCTTCACGAGTTCCGAGGCCGAGAACCGGCGTTTCGGAAAGGTGACCGAGGAGCAGTTCCGCCTGCGCAAGAGAAGCTACGACTTGGGCACCTGGGGGGATATGATCCAGAACCTGTCTATGATCGCTTTGGAGTTCTTCATCATGTACCGGGCCATCGTGCTTTGGAGCGAAGGGGCCATGCAGGTGGGAGACATCGTCCTGCTGCAGATCTATCTCGGCCGGATCTTCGAGAAGCTATGGGACACCGGCAAGAACATCCGGGCAGTGTACGAGGCCCTCGCGGACGCGAACGAGATGACCGCGATCCTGCGCCAGCCGCACGAGATCAAAGACGCGCTGGGAGCGGGGAAGCTCGCCGTGCAGCAGGCCGGCATCGAGTTCCGCAAAGTGTCCTTCGGCTACTACAAGGACCTGCCGGTCCTCCAGAACTTCGATCTTCTCATTAAGCCGGGCGAGCGGGTGGCTTTTATCGGCCCTTCTGGCGGAGGAAAAACCACGATCCTGAAGCTCCTCTTCCGGTTCCACGACATTCAGGGCGGCGAAATCCTGGTGGACGGCAAGAACATCGCACAGGTGACGCAGGATTCGCTGCGCGTGGCCATGGCCTTCGTGCCGCAGGACCCTATCCTCTTCCACCGCAGCCTCTTCGAGAACATCCGCTACGCGAGCCCGAAGGCGTCAGAGAAAGAGGTCATCCGCGCGGCCAAGCTCGCCCACGCCCATGAGTTCATCACTTCCTTCCCGCAGAGCTACGATACGCTCGTCGGCGAGCGAGGCATCAAGCTCTCCGGCGGCGAGCGCCAGCGGGTGGCCATCGCGCGCGCTATCCTGAAAGACGCACCTATACTCGTCTTGGACGAGGCGACCTCCTCCCTGGACAGCGAGAGCGAGATGTTCATCCAGGACGCGCTCCATACCCTTATGCAGGGCCGCACCAATATCGTGGTGGCGCATCGCCTGTCCACGATCATGCAGATGGACCGCATTATCGTGGTGGAGAAGGGAAAGATAATAGAAGAGGGGAGCCACGAAGACCTTCTCAAAGTACACAAAGGCACCTATCAAAAGTTGTGGGGGATCCAGGCGGGAGGATTCTCTCCGGCGTAGCACGCCCCGCGCGCCCGGAAAGGCGCGCGGAAGCGAATGGTATTCTTAGTACATGCAAGGCTGGAACGGTCTATACCAGGAATATGCTGCGGGCGGGGCGGCGCGCGGAGTCATCGGCAGGGGCATCCGGCCCGTGTTCCGGCGCTTTCTGGACCGTAATCAATTTACCAAGCGATCGGCGCTCGATATCGGATGCGGTTTCGGCCAGTACCTCGCGTACCTGGAAGCACGGGGATTTACCACGGCAGGAGTCGATATCAGCGAACTGGCAGTGGCGGAAGCCAGCCGGGCGGTGCGGGACGGCACGCGCATCATAGCCGGCGACATGTTCGCCTATCCCTTCCCGGAGAACGAATTCGATTTCGTGTTCTCCTTCGAAACTATGCAGCACGGCACTCACGACCAGATCCGGGAGCTGGTGCGCAATATCCACCGGTCCCTGGTTCCCGGCGGACGGATCTTCATAGAACTGCCTCGTACCAATGCATGGGTGACGTTCCGTAAAAGCAAAAAAGTAGCTCCTCACACCGTGGTGCCCTTGGATGGTCCGGAGACGGGCATACCCCACAGCTTCTTCTCCAAGGCCGAAATGAAAGATGTCTTCCGGGATTTCGAAGACCTGAAAGTAAGCCGCGATGAGCTGCTGTTCGGCAACAACTGGCTGATCACCGGCAGGAAAGGTTGAGCTTGGTGAATGTCACAGAGAGTCCTTCAGGAGGCCCTCCTTCTGTCATCCTGAGCCCCCCGCGAGCATACGCGGGGGGCTCAGGATGACAGAAGGGAATCAGCAAGCTCGAGGGCGGAAGGCTTACTTGCGCCGCATTTCCTTCAGGAACTTGGTGAGCGCCCGCAGCTTGTTCAGGGTCACGGGGGAGAGGTAATGCTCGATGCCGTGGATGTCCTTCTCCTGGATCTTCTTCGAGATGCCGAGCGTCGTAAAGAAGTCCTCCAGGGCCTCGTGGCGCTCGATGACGTCCGCGGCGGCGCGCTTGCCCTTCGTGGTCAGCTGGAGGGCGGCATAGGGCTTGTGGCTCAGATAGCCCTCCTTCTCGAGGCGTTCCACCATCTGGCTGGCGGACGGTTTCGAGACGCGCAGCGCCTTGGCGATATCGGAGACACGGGCCTCGCCAAAGGCCTTCTCCAGGCCGGCGATTGTCTGGAGATAGTCCTCGCGCTCCATGCCGAAATAGTCGCGCTCCGGGGTTTTGGGGATGCGAGAACCCATGAGTCCAAAGATATCCCCAGAAGACCCCTTCCGCAAGGGGAAGCAGGTAGAATATATTTTGTTAGCACTGCCTAACAATAGTTTGTGCTACCTAACAATGAATACTGCGAAAAAAGTCAATTTTATCGTCATCGGCTTGGCCGTGCTTTTGTTTGTCGTGTTCCAGCTGTCGCTGTCAAACGAGCGCAAGCAGCCGGAAGGTAAGGAACATGCGAGTCATCACGACATGGCCGGGCATGAGAAAGCCCAGCAAACGGCGCAAGAACGCATCGGCACGACCGGCACCGTCTCAACGGAGGAGATCGACCCCATGCAGTTCCTCTCGACCTGGAACTTCAACAACCTGACGCCGTCCGAGCGCGAAAAGTTTTACAAGGAGACCAGGCGACCGGACGGCACTCTGCTCCGGGAGTACTGGATCACCGCGGAGGACAAGGACATAGAGATCGCGCCCGGGGTTGTCTTCCCCGCCTGGACCTACAACGGCCAAGTGCCTGGTCCGACCATTCGCGCGACCGAAGGGGACTTCATACGCATTCACTTTACGAACAAGGGATCGAAACCCCATACGATGCACTTTCACGGTTTCCACTCTGCCGAGATGGACGGCTCCATGGCGCAGGATTTCGTCCTGCCCGGCAAAAACTTCACTTACGAGTTCGAAGCGAAACCTTTCGGCCTCCATCTCTATCATTGTCATTCTCTCCCGATCTCGCAGCATTTCAACCACGGCCTCTACGGCGCTTACATCGTCGATCCGAAAGTAGACCTGCGGCCGAAGCCGACGAAAGAATTCGTATTCGTCATGAACGGCTTTGACACCGATTTCGACGGCGAGAACGAGGTCTACGCAGCGAATACCAAGGCCTTCTATTATGACAAGAACCCTATCAAGGTGAAGAAGGGAGAACTGGTCCGGCTCTACGTCGTGAACGTGGTCGAGTTCGATCCCGTGAACTCATTCCATCTCCATGCGAACTTCTTTGACGAATACCGTACGGGTACCCGCTTTACGCCGGATCAGTTTACCGACACGGTGTCGTTCGTACAGGGAGAAAGGTCCATCCTCGACGTGCGCTTCCGGGAAACGGGGCACTATATGTTCCATGCCCACCAGAGCGAGTTCACCGAGAAAGGCTGGACCGGAATGTTCCAGGTGGAGGAATAACGATCAACATGCCCAGAACAAAGATAATCCTGAACGCTCTTTTGCCCCTCCTGCTTCTCGGCTTGTTTATTTATCTTTTCGTGCAGAAAGGACCCATAGGAGTCTTCAAAAACTCGGTTGCGCCGATCGAAAGCCTTTTCATCGAACGGGTGACCCTTTCACACGAACACATTCGCGCCAGGGTACTGAACGACGGGCCGGAGCCGGTGACCGTGGCGCAGGTACTCGTGAACGATGCCTATTGGCAGTTCGCCATGGAGCCTTCACCGACGCTCGAACCGCTGCGTAAGAGCACCATCGACGTATCCTACCCGTGGGTCGAGGGTGAGCCCCTGCGGATCGCTCTCCTGACCACTGCGGGAACTTTGTTCGACAAGGAAATCGAAGTGGCCGCGCCCACACCCCGGTTCGACGGCGTCTACGTCCGGGCCTTCCTGCTGCTTGGCATGTATGTGGGCGTCATTCCCGTGCTGCTGGGTTTGCTCTGGCTGCCCTTCCTCCGGCGGCTGCACGGCAAATGGTACAACGTCCTTCTGGCGTTCACGGTAGGTCTTTTAGTGTTCCTGGGTTTCGATGCTTTATCGGAATCTTTCGAGCTGATCAGCGGACTGCCCTCGGTCTTGAACGGCAGCGGCATACTCCTCATGGGCTTCACGCTTGCCGTGCTGGCGCTTTCGGCAGTGAGCTATAAGACGGAGCACCTGCGGATCAGCAAGGACGATCATACCCAGGCTCTTACCTGGGGGTATCTCATCGCGCTTGGCATAGGGCTTCATAACCTTGGGGAAGGCCTCGCGGTCGGGAGCGCCTATGCCTTGGGCGAGATAGCTCTGGGAAGCGCGTTGGTCATCGGTTTCATGGCTCATAACGTAACCGAAGGCATTGCGATAGTAGCGCCCCTCGCGCGGGCGATCCGGGGGATAAAAAGCATGTTCCATCATATTGTGTTGATGGGATTGGCGGCAGGAGTGCCGACGATTGCAGGAGCTTTGCTCGGAGGCTTCGTGTATTCTCCGGCGCTTTCGCTTTTCTTTCTCGCCATTGGAGCGGGAGCGATATTCGAAGTATCGTTCGATATCCTGAAAGGCATGAAGGGAGAAGGGAAGTGGCTCGCGCTTTTCGCACCCGCGAACGTCGCGGGTTTCCTGGCAGGCCTCCTTGTGATTTACATAACCGGTTTCCTTGTCGTCTGACCATGAAAAAAAGCATCACTCTTTCCATCGCAGGGGTCATCGCAGTTGTGGCAACCGCGTTCTTCCTGGCACAGCAGGACGACGGCCACCGCCATCACGCCTCTGCCGTGCCCGTAGATCTTACCGCAAATGTCCTGGACCTAACCGCGGAGCGGGAAGTGACGCTCAAGATCGAGGACATGGCCTACTCCTCGCCGGTCATCCGGGTGAAGCGAGGGACCAAGATCACCTGGGTGAACAACGATTCCACCAAACACGATATTCGCGCGGACGACGGCAGTTTCCGCACGGCCTCTATCGGCAGAGGGGAGAGCGCATCCGCAACCTTCCGGAAGGAGGGCGTGTTCCGTTACCACTGCCATCCCCATCCTTTCATGCAAGGGACGGTGATCGTCGAAGGTTAGAAGGCGCCCACATCCTTCTTGACGATACGTTGTTAATATGCTGTATTTAAGTCCTTAGTAGCACCTCGTCAACTTAGTTTTGACCCGTTCAGCGGGAGGCCTCGCTAGGACAGAACACGCTGTAACTTTCAGGTATAGGAGGCGTCTGTGAAAGTTTTCTTCGATCTGTTCAACCCCTCGGATGTCAAAGGAGGTCTGTGGCGACTCGCGCTTCTCTCCGTCCTCTCCATGACCATCCTCCGCGCGCTGTTCAACCCTTCGTCGATCGTCTTCCGGACCGACGAGATGGGCAACCTCGACTACGTCTCCATGATTGCTATGAGCGCGCTGCTCATCGCGATCGACGCGATGTTGCTTGTCATTCTGTCGTGGAACAATCTTCGCGACTGGAAGGACGCGTTGGGAGTGGCGGCGCTGGTGGGAACGACGCATGTGTTCTTCCCGCTCTTTACCTTCGGGATTACCGCCGCGGTCGCGTTGTGTGCGAAAGCGCTGGGACTTCCGACGGTGCTCGCGGGCGGCGCACAAACCGCCATCTACTTCATTGCTTTCGTGTTCGTTGCCTCGCACCTTCGCGAGATCAACACCACGGCACGAGAGGGTGACGTAAAAGCGTTCCAGCCAAAGGCGCCGGTGTCGTCGTGGACCGGCGTGAGGCAGGTCTGGCCCGCCGTGGTCGCGGTCAGCATCGACGCCCTCATGGTGGGACCGGCGAAAGTGGCGTTTATGGCGCGCTATTCGCCGCTGCGATTCGGGCTCTCATTTATGTTCATCGGGGCGACCGTATTCGTCCTGGTGTTCGGAAGTGGAGTCATCGTTCTCGCGCTGAAGGCGTTCGTGAAGCATCACCTCGCCATCTCAGCGAAGGTCCACCGCTTCGACTGGCTTGGTAGTTTGGGGTTGATCGCTGTGTTCATCCACTTCTCCGTGTTCGCGTTCGTGTACGTGATGTACACGTTCGCCCCGAAGGAGTGGCTGCTCCAGACGCAGGCGATCTGGGGAACCACGGTGGTGCTCTTCACCCTCTACCTCGTCTTCGGACGCATCGGTGAGATCAAGGCAGCCAGTCGGCAACGTGCTGGTCTGACCTGAGAGAGCAGCGTTGCATGATGGGTAGCCGAGCGCGAGCTCGGCTACACCTGTTTTATATGACATCGTCGCTCCTTTTGCCGGGCAGCCTGAGCGGCGTTTCCTGAGTACGCGGCCCGTGCCTCCGGGCGGCGAGGTAGCCGTTCCGTCCCAGGAACTCGACGTGCTCCTCCAGCCACTCTTTCCATATGCGGCGGTCCTCGACGGTGAGCTCCGGGAACTCGATGGATGTTACTTTCATATCTTGCCTCGCGTGTACTTGTGGTGCTGGTTCCACTCTAACGAGTCATGTATCAAGTTTCCATAAAAGCTCTCGTTGTCATTCTGAGTCGTTAGTAGACGGCGAAGAACCTTCTGCGACCGACAAAGAAGGTCCTTCGGTCGCTGCTGCGGCCTCAGGATGACAGAAGAGTAGTTGCAGGAGCTTTCCTTAGCTACCCCTCAAGGGACTCCTTCGGTCGCTCAAGATGACGTCAGGGTGACATGCTGGCGCACTAGAAACTAAGAACTAAAAACTATAAACTATCCGTCATGCCCGAACTTCCGGAGGTAGAAAATCTGCGCCGCGGCCTCGTGAAGGCCATCGTCGGCCAGCGTATCAGGAAAGTAGTGGTCACGAAGCCCAAGCTCGTTTCAGGCAAGGGTAATATCCGCATGCCCTCCGAAGCCAAGCGACGGGAGTTCATCCGCGGCCTGACCGACGAGCGGTTCACCGCGATCGAGCGCCGCGCCAAGAACCTCGTCTTCCGGTTCGCGTCGGGCAAGGTACTTCTGGTGCACTTCAAGATGTCCGGACAGTTCGCGTATTTACCCGCCGAAGCCCGCAGGGCGAAGGCGGGCGCCCCAAGACCGCTC
>JANWIW010000033.1 GCA_025449695.1 Minisyncoccota bacterium
CCCGTGCATATGGTGGAGACCATTTCCAAGTACGCGCAGACCCGCCGCCAGCTCATCCAGGAACTCGGCCGCGACCCGCTGCCGGAAGAAATCGCGGCAGAGATGGGCATAGACGTGGAGAAGGTTCAGCATATCCAGAAGATTTCCCAGGAGGTGCTCTCCATCGAGGCGCCGGTGGGCGACGAGGAGGATTCCACCCTTTCCGATTTCATCCCGGACGAGAAGAACGCGCCGCCGGACCAGACTGTGGCCCGCTCGCTCCTCAAGGATCTCATCAAGGAGATCATGATCGATCTCTCCGAACGCGAGCAGAAGATTTTGAATATGCGCTTCGGCCTCGAGGACGGGGTGAGTCACACCCTGGAAGAGGTCGGCAAGACCTTCGGCGTGACCCGCGAGCGCATCCGCCAGATCGAGGCCAAGGCCCTCGAGAAAGTGCGCGAGCATCACAAAGCCCAGGCCCTGGAGGGTTTCGAGAATCTGACCTAGACTGAAACGAGTCCGCGTTTGACAGTCTCGCGGCGCTTCTCAGGAAGATCCGCTCTTTTCCGCCTGAATTGACAGAGTCTCTGGAAGGGCTTTTAATGATGTCGGCAAAGGAGACACAATCCATTAGCGCAAACCGATCGTACGTGTGCATGACCGACCACGCAGTCATTGAGTGATGAAAGGAGAGAGGTAAGGTGGCCAAATCGAAAGATGTGAAGAAGGAATTCCTGCGCAACCTCGCCCGCAAGCAGCGCATCGTGAGCCGCGCGGAAACGAAGATCGCGGATGCACAGACGGAGAGGGATAACGCATTCAGGGAACAGGTGTCCTTCCTCGACGAATACGTCAAGCAGGCCGCGTTCCTCGAGACCGAAGAAGAGACGGTGCTGATCGTTCTGTCGGAGTCCGCGCCCACGCCCGAGCAGATGCGCCGGCTGGCCGTGACCGAAGACGGGACGGTCTTCTTCCACAACGAGCAGGACGGGCAGTACTACATCCACTCGCCGAAGGCTGCATGGAACATCGAGGATGGCGGCGGGCTCCCCGTGCAGTTCCTGCGCGAGCAAGATCTGGGACAGCTCATGGCCGCGCTCGCTACGGAGTACGAGGCGTCGAGGAAGCGGGGCTAGGATGCAGAAGCGTGACATCCAGCGGCTTTCGAAGAAGACCAGTAAGGCTTTCGCCGCTGTCGGGGAGTGTACGACCCGCTGGGTCGTATTCTTCTCCGCTGCCGCCGAGGCGCTCGGCTCCGATCCCGTGAAAGGGGAGTCGGCAGCGGGCGAAGAGCCTTTCTGGATGCTCGACACTGGCTTCGTGGACGGCAAGCACCGCGTGTACTGGGCACAGAGCACAGGCCATCTCTACTGGCAGGTATCGCCTGTGGCCCGCGGCGTCGTCTCGGTGCTCGACCTCGGGTCAGGGAAGGGCAAGGAAGTCCTTTTCCGCATCCTCCAAGGGGCCGAGCTGCGCGAATTCGCGATGCGGGTGCGTCCCCGTCATGGCCGGCGGCGCAGTCCGGGCAAGGGCCGTCCGCGCGCGGTCCGATCCAAGAAGAAGTAAGCATCAGAGTGACTAGCCTCCGACCTCGGGGGCTAGGATCTTTATTGGGCCCCGGCGAATTGACAGAAAAGCCTCCGAGACCGTATATTCTTTACAAAGCGTCGATCGGGAAGAAGGGACGAAAGTCCCGGGCCACCCCAGGAGCTGCCTGCGACAAGCGGGCCGGAGCCTCCCGTCAAAGAGGAAGAGCCGCATACGGCTCATGAGGCCTGGGCGGCAACGCGCTGGGTGAAGACAAGGTGGTACCACGAGCATCCTCGTCCTTGTCCTGGTTAAGATGACCGAACCAGGGAAGAAGAGGGTGTTTTTTATTGAACAGGGCTGCTTCAGGATCGTTTGTCATCCCGGCCTTGAGCCGGGATCCAGTAAGCGATGAATGGCCCCACAGAAAAGAACTTCCTGGATCCCGGATAGCCCTGCTGGTCTTCCGGGATGACAAAATCTGATCATCAATCAACTACAATCTTATGCTGACATCCGCTGATATCCGCAAAAAGTTCCTGGAATTCTTCGAGCGCAACGGCCACACCGTCGTGAAGTCCTCGTCGCTCATACCCGATGATCCGTCGGTGCTTTTGACGACTGCGGGCATGCAGCAGTTCAAGAAGTACTACACGGGCGAGCTGGACGCCATGAAGGATTTCGGCACAAGAAGCACGGCGACTTGCCAGAAGTCATTCCGCACCTCGGACATAGACGAGGTGGGGGACGAGCGCCATCTCACCTTTTTCGAGATGCTCGGCAACTTCTCTTTCGGCGGATATTTCAAGAAGGAGGCCATCACTTACGCTTATGATTTCCTGACCAAGGAAATGGGCCTCGCCATCTCCTATGTCACCATCTTCGAGGGCAAGGACGACATCGGCGTGCCGAAGGACGAGGAATCCCGGGTCATCTGGCAGGGCCTCGGCATTCCGGACAGCAAGATCATCGAGCAGGGGATGGAAGATGTCTTCTGGGGCCCCACCGGCTCGGAAGGACCCTGCGGTCCCACCACCGAGATCTACTGCAAGAACGGAGCCGGGCAGGACATCGAGGTCTGGAACATCGTGTTCAACCAGTTCTTCTTCCCGGCTTCGCGGGAAGATCTCGAATCCGGCGCTTCCGGCAAGAAGCTCGAGCCATTGAAGACGCCCGGCGTGGATACCGGCATGGGCCTGGAGCGCCTGGTCATGTGTGCGCAGCAGACCTCAAATATATTCGAAACGGACCTATTTAAGAAGCCTTTTGGAGCTTTTATGGCTGCTCCATCTGGTGTTGACGCTAAAAGTGGCAGGGTTTTTGCAGACCATGTGCGAGCTGCCATGTTCCTGATCGCCGATGGTGTCCGGCCTTCCAATAAGGGGACTGGATATGTCTTGCGGCGCCTGATGCGGCGGGGCATCATGCATGCCCGCCAGCTTACGGGAGAGAACGAAACTGGGGGCAATTCACTAAGTGCAGGACATATCCGCCTCGCTTTGGAAAGCGGCATCAACTTTTATGGGGAGGCCTATTCGGAACTCCAGATCAATAAAGGAAACATCCTGGAAGTTTTCGAGGAAGAGCGCGAGAAGTTTGTGAAGACATTGGATAGTGGTTTTCGAGAACTGAATCGTTTACACCGCGCGGGAGGACACATGGAAAGCGGCGCGGGTGGAGGGGAGTATAAAATGTTCGGAGAGCTTTCAGGCAAAGATGCTTTCCGAATTTACCAATCCTTCGGTTTTCCACGAGAGGTTATGAAAGACTACTGTGAAGAGCGGGGTGCGCGTTTTGACGACAAGGGCTTCGAAGAAGAGTTCAGGAAACATCAAGACCTCTCCAAGGCTGGTGCAGTGGCCAAGTTCGGCGGCCACGGCCTTTATATGAAGACTGGCGAGGTCACCATCCGCGACGCATCCGAGGTGGAGAAGGTTACCCGGCTCCATACCGCCACCCATCTTCTCCACGCCGGCCTCCGCGCCGTACTGGGACCGGAAGTCCGCCAGGACGGTTCCGACATCACGATTGAGCGCACCCGCTTCGACTTCCGCTTCCCGCGCAAGGTCACCTCGGAGGAACTCGTCAAGGTGGAAGAGTGGGTCAACCAAATCATTCAAAAGGACCTCAAAGTGGAATGGAAAGAAACCGATTACGAATCGGCCGTGAAGGAGGGAGCTCTGGGATTCTTCCGCGAGCGTTATCCGGAACGGGTCAAAGTGTACTCGATGTTCGAAGAGAAAAGCGGAGAGTTCTACTCCAAGGAGTTCTGCGGCGGTCCGCATGTTACCCATACCGCCGAGGTGGGAAAGTTCAAGATATTAAAAGAGGAGGCGGTTGGCGCCGGAGTGCGCAGGATCAGGGGAATAATCGAGCCTTAGCCTGGACGTCTAGTCTTTGGCGGTTCTCACGATTATCTCGAAAGCGGCTACCGTTTCTGGCTCGGTGCTCGCGGTAACCATAGGGATCATCTCGTTGTTCCAGAGGCGGAGTTCCGCGCAGCGGATGGGGTGGGGATCGCTCGCGCGAATAGAAGCGCAAGTACTCCCATCCAACTGCGGTCCGCCCGCTTGGATCATGAATCCGGGTAGTGCATACACGAGTCCTTTACCGTTTGCCATGGCGTTACCGGCGGATTTGGCAGGATCCGGCTTATACACTAGAAAGCCTACCTCTTCGTATTTCCCTTCCGCGGCCATGGCCGGACTGCCGTAGTGCCACGCCTCCACCTGCCAGCCGATGGGGTACTCAAAGGCGAGGCCTTTCCAAACGAATGTGTTCCCGGCGGATAACGGATTGCTTCCGGCTGAGGAAGTATCATCCTGCGGTCCGGAAATGCCCTCGATGAGCGGCGATACCGCTTGATTTCCGCCGAAGCGGTATGCGACTACTCCAACAACGGCTATTACGATCACAAGGCCGATCCCGGCGACAATTTTATTCATATATCCATTGTTGCACATGATGAGTATTGGTCAACGTCATTAAAAGTGCGAAGCCCGGCGAGGACCTCGCTGGGCTTCATGAGTCCGGAACTCCTATAGCCTCGTCCGGAAGAAGGAATCACCTTCGGCGGCACCGTGGATCGTTGCAGTGAGGTCGTCCTCGGTCGTATCGATGGCCTTCAGGCTGATCCTGATGGCGTCGAAACCCGGCTGCGCCTCGCGTCCCGTCCAGGCCACATAGGCGTGGCCGGTAAATACCTCGACCGAGTAGGTCGCTGCGATCTCGGTGAGCTTCGCCCATAGGGGATGGTCGGACGTAGTATCCGCGTATCCGCCGTTCGCGAAGTTGATCGTGTACGGTTCGCTCGGATCTCGAGTGAGCCACTCGCTGTAGTCACCAGTCTGCAGGACCTGCAGCGCTCCCGCACGGCACCACACGTGCCAGTTGTGCTCGTTTCCGCGCTCGGGCGCGAAGTGGCTGTCCGGATATATCCTAAGCAACATGTTGTAAGCCCTCCTCTGGCCGCAACAATGCTATAAAAACTTAAAATAGTCAAATTTCCTTTTGAAATCTTGCTGGTGAGTTATAGGCGGTTTTCCGTCACATCTCCATCATTCCGTCAAGTTTTGGTCGCTCAAGTGTTTTGTGGGGAAGAAAAAAAGCTAGAGAAATCGGCACGTATCACCCCAGAAAGACCAAGTAAAAAAACATAATGAACAGGCAGATTTTTGGTACAATTAGGCGCATGCTGATGAAAAAGAAGGTACTGACATGCCTTTACAACTACGAACCCAAAGTAGAGGTTGTAGTTGAAAGGACGCCCAGTAGAAACGCCATTTTAAAGGGCGTAAGTTGGAAAAACTTTGTAAATCATTTACTTGCTACCTCCTATAATAAACGCAGCCAATCTAGAGAAAGGGACTTTGAGGACTGTTTAGAAGACTGTGTAGAAAAGGGCTATATTTACGAAGGTCTACTGTGGCCAGGAGGGTCAGACCCTAATGCACCTACGCCTCCCCTTAATGCAACAATAAACTACATTGTCATTTCTTCAGATGGAAGAAAACTGGCGAAAGGTTGGTGGGTCACAAGATGGTTGTACTTTATCGAGCTGCTTTTTAGAGAGCATTGGTTACTTTACACAGTTATTGCCTTTATCTTCGGTCTGATTCTAAGAAATCCAACCGGCACATATGATTGGATAGTAAGTTTACTTTCTAGATGACATGAAAAAAGATAACCTCCACGGCGACTATCCCGCCTCGCCAAGTACCAGAAATGTGGCCCTCGAAGCCCTATTTCATAAAACTAACCAATAAACGTCATATAGTTGACACACAGCGTTATGCACAGTATATATAAGCGTCAAGTATATAATAAAACCATGAGTGTTAACTGGACTAAGCTCTACGAGGATTACAAGGGTCTGTGGGTAGCTTTAGCGGAAGATGAAGTCACTGTTATTGCTTCTTCAAAAAATGCGAAGGAGGCCTATGAGTTAGCTGTGAAGAGGGGCGTTAAAGTGCCTATTATGCACAACGTACCGTTAAAGGTGGAGGCCTACGTAGGCTAACCTGAGAATGAAGTTTGGCTACAAAGAGTTTCAGGTTGCTGGTGATCCATCCGGTAGGAAGAAATGCGCTAGGCCAATCATTCCCGTTAGAATTGAATACGGCGATAAGTCGGTTGGCTATGAGGCTCTGCTTGATTCAGGTTCAGATTGGAATTTGTTTCCATCTATTTTGGGAGAGATAATTGGCATAGACATAGATCAGGGAACGAGAGCAACTTTTGGAGGTATTGGAGGCGGTCAGTTTGTAGCTTACTTTCACCAAATAACTCTTTACGTTGGAGGGTGGCCTATAAAAATTCCTGCTGGTTTTAGTGCTGATATACCAGAAAAATCTAGTGGGGTTTTAGGTCACTTAGGCTTTTTCGATCACTTCATGGTTAAGTTTGAAACCAAAAAACAAGAGGTTGAAGTAAGAGAATACACCAATGGAACAAAGAGTAAATAAAGGGAATCCTTCGCCCTACTGGCAACGGCTATACCCTTCCAAAAACCGCCTCCCAAAAGGAAAACCTCAGGGTTTTCCTGAGGTTTTCCATACGAAGACTTGCTGGTGAGCTATAAGCGGGATTCTGTAATCGACGATCATTTCTCTGGGCCGCGGATCGCTCCACGGCTCTAGCGAGCACTCCCAGCCCCAGTTTTGAGAATGACGTTGTGTAACCTGTTGCGTTTACAGAAAGACTCAACGCAAGCTGTCTCTGGCTGTCCTATTCAAAACTGGAGCTAGGCACGACTCTTGCACCCGGTAAGGATTTAGCCGTTTCACCTCCATGTTTCCATAGAGACCATCCTTTCGGATGTCCTCGCAGTTTCCCTTGAGGCCGTTTCTGCTCGCACCTCTCGCCTTGCGGCGGCGGGCCGTTAGCCCGTACCTTGTTGTCCCGCATAGCTCGTAAGAGCGACGTGGGAGGGTGTCCCGACTTTCCTCCCAGCCCCAGTTTTGAGAATGACGTTGCATGACCGCTTACGTTGATATAAAGCTCTAACGCAAGCTGTCTCTGGCTGTCCTATTCAAAACTGGAGCTGGGCGACCGTCCGCTTACCAGCGAGAGATATCGTATCACGATCCATCAAAAACAGGAAGGGCCGGCTTGTCCGCACATGGGCGGGGCCGGCTCCTTGCTCTACTCTGTTCTCTCGCCGCGATGCACTCGCGGGCGGCCGCGCGGTACGGGCGTAGCCAGATCGATCACGATGAAGCCTGCACGGTCGCGCCACGCCTTGAACTTCCGCATCTTGCCGACAAGGAGTTCTTCCGTCCAGGGCTTCGGAATGCGGAAGGATGAAGTTACGCGGTGATGGCCAAGCCTCACGGATCTTCTGCCGTGCGCGGATTTCAGCATGAGGATCCGGGACTCGATGTCCCGGAAGAGCTTGCAGCCCTTTGCCAGGTTGATGCGCAAGGCGAGCACTGCCTGCCGGGGTATCTGGACGACACCGTTCCGGTAGACGGTTACGGTAACGCGCGGAGGATCCTTCCTACCCGAAGGAATCCGTTCAGGTTCCCATTTTTCAAAGGTCAGTTTCATACACACCCTCCCGCCGTTTTTATATCATAGCGAGTCCTTGCTGGCAATTACAGTTCAGCCCGCGCGCTCTTCTGAGCGCGCGGGCTGAAGCTAAGAACTAGGAACTACAAACTATCTCCTAGGACCGCGGCGGAAATCCAAGATCCCGCTCTACGACCGAGGTATACCAGCTTTGCCACAGCTTATAGTCGTTCTGGATCATGTGCTTGGCGATGGCCTTTTGGAGCTCGCAGTCATAAATGAGCGGCTCGAGGACCGCGCCTGGTTTCACGAGGCCGTACTTCTCGCCGAAGGCGCGGAAGGTCCACTCCTGGAACTGCAGGCAACCGTAGGAATATTTACCGTTCACGTCCAGGATCTTCACATGGGTCCTGCCATGGGACTCCTTTTGGATCAGTTGCTCCAGCCAGAGGTCCAAAGCGGAAGGCTCGGTCACCTTAAGGACGACGGGTGTTGCCTTGGGCGTGATCTCCGGCGTGAACACAAAAGTAGCGGGAAACCGGTATGCGTCGGCAGTGGACAATGCGTTCAGGGTGGCGGGGTACACGGACCCCAGGACCGCCGTCCCTACTAGCGCGCTCACCGCCAAGTTTTTGAGATGAGAATGCATGGGTGGCGTCCGTCCGCGGGCACCGTTCTCCCGGAGGAGAGGAAGGTCCGTCGTGCGCGTTACGGGCGCTAATCCTGCAAGGCCCTTTAAAAGAAAAACCCGTGCAAATACGGATTTGACAACCTAACAGGATTGTACGCAAATATTATACTAGCTCATCCTCAAAGTCAAGTGGAAATGACAAAAAACCCTGGAAAATAAGGGTTTTTAACCCTTGGCAGTCCTAGTTCCGGCCTGGTCGCCGCCGGGAAGGCTTGGGGGCGTGTATTGAGAACTGGCGAAGGAGATACAGGAGAGTCGCAAGGAAAATCGTGGTCAAAACTGCAAATTCCAGGAGTCCCAGGCCCGCTAAGCCTCCCAGGGCAGCCACTGTCCAGACCACGGCGGCGGTGGTCAGCCCATGGACCCGCTCTTTGTCCTTGAAGATCATGCCCGCGCCGAGGAATCCCACGCCAATCACGATGTTAGCGATGGCTCCCATGGCTCCGTTCGCGCCCGCGTTCGCCTCCGCGAGGCCTGATTCCATGGCGATAAAGGGCAGGCTGAGGCCGATCATAGCGAAGAGAGCCGCCCCGGCGGCGACCAGCATGGAGGTACGGATACCCGCTTCCTTGCCGATCATCTCCCGTTCCCAGCCCATGACGCCCCCACAAAGCAGGGCCACGAGCACCCGGAGGGCCATTTCCGGCAAGGTGAGCATGTCATGATTATATCACCTTGAGAGTTATACTTACTGCATACCTGTGAAGAAGACTTACTACTACAAGCTCATCCGCGACCGTGTTCCCGCGAAGATGGACCGCCTCGGCAAGGCGTACGAGACAAAGCATCTGCGTGAGAAGGAGTTCAAAATGGAGCTCCTGAAAAAGATAGGAGAAGAGGCGAGCGGTCTCATTAGTTCATACCTGGAAAAGAAAGATCGCAAAGAGATGGCCGGAGAGCTCGCCAATGTGCAGGCCGTCGTGGACGAAGTGCGGCGCGCGTTCGGTATCCGTCCGGCGGAGCTTGCCCTGGCCCTCAAGGAGAATTTCCGGAAGAAGGGCGGCTTCAAAAAAAGGATCTATCTGGTGTGGTCTGAGACCGACAACTACCGTACGAACGAACGGAGATACAAAGCACACCGCCCTGGACGATGAATCAGGCCCGCAAGGAATGGCTGCTCCTCGCCGCGACCATCCTCGCGAGTGGCATGGCGTTTTTGGACGGGACAGTGGTGAACATCGCTGTGCCGCCTATCCAGGAAAGCTTCCAGGCGACCTTCGACGCGATGCTCTGGGTCGTGAACGCATTTCCGCTCGCGCTCGCGTCACTCCTGATGATCTCCGGCTCGCTCGCGGACCGTTTCGGGCGCAAACGCTGCTTCCTGATCGGCATCGCCGCATTCACTGTGGCATCAGCCCTCTGCGGCATCGCCTGGAGCGCGCTTAGCCTGACCCTATTCCGCGCCCTGCAGGGCGCGGGCGCGGCCATGATGATCCCCGGGAGTCTCGCGATCATCAACCTGAACGTGCCCGAGGAGCGCCGCGGGCGGGCTATCGGGCTCTGGTCCGGCTTTTCCGGCGGCCTCGCCGCGCTCGGACCCTTCGTGGGAGGGTGGCTTATCGAGCAGTTCTCCTGGCACGCCATATTTTTCATCAACCTGCCAGTGGGCTTCCTGGCCTTTACCCTGGCTTGGTACGCGGTACGGGAGAGCCGCCGGGAGAGTCCCGGCTCCATGGACTGGTGGGGGACAGCCCTTATTGCGGCCACCCTCTTCCTTGTTTCTCTCGCGCTCATCCAGGTCCCGGTCCAGGGATGGACGGGCCAGGTGATCGCGGAGGGTATCGCCGGCATCATCGCCTTCATCCTTTTCATCACGGTCGAACTGCGTGCCAGGGACCCTTTGGTGCCGTTCCATATTTTCCGCTCGCCGCTCGTCCTCGGCGCGAACCTGGCCACGCTCTTTCTCTACGCCGCCTTGAGCAGTGTATTCTTCTTCGCGGTTCTGAACCTCCAGCAAGTGCAGGGGATGACGCCGCTCAAAGCCGGCCTCGCGCTCCTGCCGTCGGTGCTTCTCATCACCTTCCTCTCCGGTTACGGCGGCACGCTCGCCGACCGCATCGGCCCGCGGATGCCCATGGTTCTCGGGCCACTGCTCTTCGCGGCGGGAACGCTCGTACTGCTTCTTGGCGGAGCGCGAGCCCTCTACGCAGCTTCCTTCCTGCCAGGCTTCGCCCTCATTGGTCTCGGCATGTCGCTCGTTATCGCCCCCCTCACAAAGAGCGCCATGGCGGTGGAGGAGTCTTTCGTCGGTGCCGCCTCCGGCGTGAACAACGCGGTCTCGCGCATCGCGGGCCTTCTGGCGGTCGCTGTGCTCGGCGCGGTCGCTATCGTGGTATTTCGCGGCAGTCTTGTGCGTGCAGCCGCCTCGCTGCCGCAGCCGGTAGGGGACGCCATGATAGCGCAGTCCGCGAAGTTCGGCGGCATAAGCCTGCCGGAAGGATTGGATACGGGCACGAAAGCGGCTGCGGAGAACGCCATGAAGACATCGTTCGTTCATGCCTTCCGGGTGGTCATGATCATCACCGCAACCCTTGGCGTATTGGCCAGTCTCTGTTCGGCATACTGGATACGGCCGAAACAGCATTGACTTTTACGTAAAAAATTGCATAAATAGTACCAGAGAGGATCGCGCCCTGCTTCAGCAGGGAGAAAGGATCCTTGGAGGGTCTATGGACATCGTTGTGGGTTTCATCTTGCTCGCCACCGCGATAGTGTTCGTCTGGCGTATCACCCATCCGCCGAAACCTCTGCCGCGTCCGCACGTGTACCGTTGCAGCGACATGCATACGGACATCACCGCCATCGCGCGAAGAGAGAACTTCGATTCTCCGGTCGAACGCCTCACGACCGCCGACGGTGCGGGGCTCGTCCGTGTGGTGAAGCCATTGCTCGTCTTCTCCGACCGGACCGCTTACCGGGACCAGGTGAGCGGCAGCATCGATCTATTGCTGGCGCTCACCGAAGGATGCGCGCTTGAACGGAAGACGTTCTACGTTCCATTCGGTGGGCAGACGCGTACCATCGACCGGGATAAACACGACTTCCCGCGCGTGTCCGCCTGGGATGCGGCCGTTCTTCTCTATGGAGAGAAAGGCGTGAGAGCGAGGTGGGGGAACAGACGGAAGTTCGACCAGCGGTTCGCCGCCTACGAGTGGTGAGGTGCGCTGCGTCAGAAGAGGGCTGCCGGCCAATTGGTCGGCAGTTTTCAATTTGTGCTGGCCATTGCATGATTTTTGTCATCCCCGCGAAGGCGGGGATCAGGTCAAGCGACGCATACCCTGATCCCCGCCTTCGCGGGGATGACAGAGTTAGTTCTAGTCAACAAAGCTCTGCTGGGTTATGATGGCGCTTATGCGCACGCTCGTAGGCGAAATAAAAGACAACGTAGGAAAGGAGGTGGAGTTCGCCGGTTGGGTGCATGCCCGCCGCGATCACGGCAAACTGGTGTTCATAGACCTGAGAGACCGTTCCGGTCTCGCCCAGGTCGTGTTCTTGCCGCAGATCGCCGAGGCCAAAGAGCTGCGGCTCGAATACG
>JANWIW010000034.1 GCA_025449695.1 Minisyncoccota bacterium
ATCGCGCGGGCGATCTTCGGGGCGAACCGCTCCTCTCCCAGCTCGCGGACCATTTCCAGGATCTCCTGTTCGGACAGCTGCCGGAGAATCTCATAGGCGGGTGTCGCGGCAGGATCGTAGGTCATGAGCAAGGGCTCGTCCTCGCTAAAGGAGAATCCCCTGCCGGAGGCCGCGATCTGCTCCGATGAGAAGCCCAGATCGAGGAGCAGCGCGTCGGCGGGAGGAAGCTTCTCCTTGGCAAGCATCTCTTGAAGATCCGCATAGTTCCCCTGCCGCAGGCGCGCGTTCGGATGGGAGCCGATCCTCTTCTTGCATTCCTCGAGCAGGGTGGGGTCCCAGTCGAGCCCGAGCAACGTGCCGTCCGGTCCGATCTTCCCCAGAATGGCGGCGGCATGTCCTCCGCCGTCCACTGTCCCGTCGATCACGAACCGTCCGGAGGCCAGATCCAAAGCATCGATCACCTCGTGTAAAAGAACTGGAGTATGCATGGAGCGTTCTAAGCGTTGGAATCGTTCTAATCGTTTTATCTATCTATCTATCCTATCTATCTATCTATCGCTACAGCGTTTCAAACGCTTAGAACGACTAGAACGCTTCTCATTAGTGGCTTCCGGTCATGGTGTTAAATGCCGAGCTCGCCCAGCTTTTCCGCGATTTCCTCGGAGGCGCCTTCGGTCTTTTGTTTATAGCGATCCCAAGTGTCCTTGTCCCAGATCTCGATACGGTTATAGAGACCTGCAACGATCGCCTCTTTCTTCAGGCCCGCGTACTTGCGCAGGTAGTCCGGGATGAGGATGCGGCCTTGGGCATCTATCTCCACGTCGGTCGCGCCCGCAAGCATGAGGCGTACGAAAGCCCGCGAGTTCGCCTGGGCAAGCGGCAAGGCCACCAGCTTCTCCGCGAGCGCCTGCCACTCCTTCGGCGCGAACACGAACAGGCAGTTGTCGATGCCTCGCGTCACGATGGCCCCGCCCGCGAGGTTCTCGCGGAACTTGGCCGGGATCGCCATTCGACCTTTGGGGTCCAGATTGTGCTGATATTCGCCGAGCAGCATGGAAATGATTTGGTATCGGGTATTGGGGTTAGGGTCTGGGGTGAATACAGGACTGGTCGGTTTGAGCCCTCTATCCGAAACCCCATACCCTAAACTCTTACCTCAGTGGAACGGGCCTCCCCTCGTCCCACTTAGCGGGACCCTCGCCGGTTCCCCTCCGCAGCTTTACCGTGTCCTGCGTAGCTTTAGCGAAGCTGGAGCGGAGGAGGGGGATATCCCCAGTTCAGGTGCTTTATCCACACCTTTATCCACTTTCCTCCATTTTACACCACTTCTCTATGAAAGCAAATTGAAGGCAATAAACCTAAAAACCCTTGTAAATCAAGGGTTTTTGGCTAAACATGACCTAGGTTGTGCACAACTCGCCTCGAAGGCGATTCCCCACCTGGAACTTACAAGGTCTATTGTAAGCCCACTTTCCTCTCTAAACGACTGATCCGTTTTTCGAGATGGACCACATCCAAGTCATGCTGGGCGAGTTCACGGCGAATCTCTATGAGTTCCTTTCGAATGCTTTCCAGAGCAATATCATGCGCTTCCAATCTTCGTTCAATGCTATCAAGACGGCTTTTGATATCAATAATATCGGCTTTAAGAATCTGGAATTCAGTTTGCATTCCCGCAAAACCACGCTCTACAAGTACCGCGAGCTCTTCAATAGAAGTCGCGAGTCCCTCAAGGGCTATCGCCGCTCTTACCATGAACCAACCCTATCGCGCAGGCCAGGAATGGTCAAACTGGGGATAATGGTCATCCGCAGATGGTCTCGATAAGCCTCGCCGCCACCTTGTAGGGGTCCATATTAGCAGCGGGCCGGCGATCCTCCAGGTATCCCGCGCCGTGTTGGACCGTAAAGATGGGAATGCGGATGGACGCGCCGCGGTCGCTCTCGCCGTATCTGAACTGGTCGATGGGCGCCGTCTCGTGCTTGCCGGTCAGGCGTTTGTCGTTGCCCGCGCCGTAGACAGTGATGTGCTCCTGATGCCTCGTCGCGAGCTTCTTGCATGCCTCGTCGATCACCGTCCGGCCGCCTTTCGCGCGCATGGCCTTGGTACTGAAGTTTGTGTGCGCGCCGGCGCCGTTCCAATCTCCTTCCATGGGTTTCGGCGAGAAAGAAACCGTGATGCCGAATTCCTCGCTCAAGCGATGCAGCAGCCAACGCGAGAGCCACAGCTCGTCTCCCACTTCGAGCGGGCCGATCGGTCCCACCTGGAACTCCCACTGCCCCGGCATGACTTCCGAGTTGATGCCGGCGATCCGGATGCCCGCCGCGAGGCACGCAGCGAGATGCGCTTCCACGAGATCGCGGCCGTAGATGTTCGCGCTGCCCACAGCGCAGTAGTAAGGACCCTGTTCGCCCGGCTCGCCCTCTTCCGGCCAGGCGAGCGGTTTCTCCCCGTTGAAGAGCGTGTACTCCTGCTCGATGCCGAACCATGATTCCTCCTTCGCGTGCTTCTCGGCTACGGCGCGCAGGGGCGCGCGAGTGTTCGAAATATGGGGCGTCCCGTCCGCGTTCCATACCTCACAGAACACCAGGCGATGGTCCTCGCCGCGAATAGGGTCCGGCGTCACCCGCACAGGCCTTAAGATGCAGTCACTCGACTTGCCTTCCGCCTGCCGGGTGCTCGAACCGTCAAAGCCCCACTCGGGGGCTTCGCCTGCATCGTTCACTTTCATGTCAACGATCTTCGTCTTGGACCGGAGGGAGGGGGTCGGCGAATAGCCGTCCAGCCATATGTATTCCAATGCGATTGATTTCATAAGGGAGTTTATTTTCATCCTAGCAAATACCCAAAGCTCCCCTGTGGATAAGGGGGCGTGTCGCCTTTGTGCACCCTGTAGGGATCGGACCTACGACCTTTCCGATGTGAACGGAACGCTCTACCACTGAGCTAAGGGTGCTGCAACGCTCTAACCAGGTGTTCCCGATTTCTACAAATCTCCGATTTGTCTAGGAACAGCAATCCCGTGGGAAGCTATGCGCGCAGAACCTCCAATATACCGAAAGTAAGATCTATTTTCAAATCAGAAAACAGGCATCAAGGGCCTGTTTTCATGAAATTCATCACCCCGGTCCCCGCCGCAGAGAGGTCCTCGGCACGCTGATCGAACGCGGCGCCGATCTCTGTGATCCAACCGCTCTCGATCTCCTCGCTGAGGATTTCCAGATCCGAGCGGAGCATCAACTTTGCGGTAATCCGGAACGCATGCGCGCCTTTCCTCAGAAGGCGGAATTTGTCCTTGGAGCGATATTGGAAGGATACATTCCGCGGCAGCCTTGCCCTCTCTCCGGAGACAAGCGCGAGCGCCTGGACGAATCGGACGACTGTCTCGCTTTGCTTGATGATATAGGGCATCCTCGGGGCCTTGCGGGGTTTCGGCTCAAAGCCTTCCTGCAATCGCCCCAGGGCGCGCGCTTCCAACTGGCCGACGCGCGTCCTGCTCACGCCCATGGTTTCAGCGATCTGCTTGGAGCGATAGCGCGTCCCATCCTGGATACCGCTGCCCAAAACCAACACGCGATACTCCCTGGAATTTGCCTGGTGTAATTTCTCAAGGCGTCCGTCACCCGCCGCGAGCAGCACAAACGCGACCTTTTTCTTTCTCATTGCCTCTCCCTCCGGATTCTGGAGGTAGAAAAACATGATTATGGCAATCAAGTCAACCCTGCATCCAAAACCGCCCCGAAGGGCGGTTTTGGATGCAGATTCTAGATTCCAGTTTCCAGATTCTCTATTGAATCTCCACCGTCGCGCCTGCCGCCTCGAGCTTCGCTTTGAGCTCGTCGGATTCCTCCTTCTTCAGGCCCTCTTTCACCATCTTGGGGGCGCCATCCACGAGGTCCTTCGCCTCCTTATGGCCAAGACCGGTCGCTTCACGCACCGCCTTGATGACGTTCAGTTTCTGGTCGCCCGTGGCTTTGAGGAAGACGTTGAAGCTCGTCTTCTCCTCCGCCGGAGCAGCGGCAGCTCCGCCTGCGGCGGCGGGGGCCGAGGCCTTGATGCCGAGCTCGTCTTCGAGCGTCTTCACCAATTCGGCAAGCTCTACTACGCTCGCATTCTTGATCTGATCGATAATAGCTTGTTTGTCCATTTTAGGGATGTTCTAGCGTTCTAGTCGTTCTAATCGTTCTAGTCGAGCGGTTTGAACGATTAGCACGTTTACAACGATTAGAACATTAAGTGGTTTGTTTCGACTTTTGGTCCAATATATACAAGAAGGATGTGATCGGCGCCGCCATCGTGCCGAGGAGCTGGCCGAGGAGCACTTCCCGCGGCGGCAGCTGCGCGATCATCGCGACGGTCGCCTGGGCGAACGCCGCCTTGCCCGCCACGTCGTACGCGCCAAGGAGCTTCTGGCCGGCCTGCTGCTTGGCCTTGGTGTCGGAAGCAATTTCCTGGAAGAACCGGTAGACCGGCCCTCCGATCTTGTCGAGGCCTTCCTGCGCGAAGATCGTGCCGACCGAGCCCTCGAACTGGCGCATGTCGTAATCGATGCCTTTTTCCTTGAGGAGCACGTTCAGGAGGCGCTTTTTCATGACCTTGAGGTCCCCGCCATTGTCGCGGACCACTTGGCGGAGCTTCCGCATATTCTCAGCGGTCACCCGGCCGAAATCAGCGAAAAGCATGGTCTGGCTCTTGGCCAGAAGATTGCCCGCCTTCTTCAACTCTTCTCCTTTTTGAGATTTGCTTTTCATGCGATATGTCCCTTAGTGACCCCGCTTCGCCCTGACGGGCTACGCGGGGGTTTATTGTTTTTCTTAGCGCTTCTGCGCTTAGAAAAACAATAAAAATCGACCTTTCTTCCGAGGTCGCGCGAAAAGCCTTCGTATTCATTGGCTTTTCCTCAAGCGGGTCCTACGCCCTTGCGGGCAGCCCGGTCCCGACGCTGAGGTCGAGACCCCGATCCGCAAAGTTATGCGGCACCGAGGCTATCTTCGGAATCGGGAACAGTATAGCAAAAATGGGCAAATCGTCAAGAATGTCATCCCGAGCGAAGGCGAGGGACCTCCCGCTAATATCAATGCTCCATTATTCCAGGAAGCGCAGAACGTGCTTAGTGTCCGAGCCGGCTTGCAAAGCAGGATAACTTCAAAATTGGTGCTGTATTCGGAATTCTTCCCTAACACAAAGGTCCCTCGCCTTCGCTCGGGATGACAGACTTCACTCCTCGGCGTGCTTAAGGATCTCCTCCCATTGGAGCGCACGGGTCGAGATGAACTCCCGTATGCGCTTTCCGTCCCTGAGGCGGGCCAGATGCTCCAGCTCGTGCCGGTCCCCCGGGCTCAGATGGCGGTAAAGCTCCGCCGCCATCCTGCGCGCTGCAGGATCCTTCAGGACCTCCTGGATCTTTCCTTCGTCGGGAAGGCCGTCATCGTGGTGACGGTGCCCCCAGATGCGGCTGAATATGGCCATACGGTGAGTATAGCATCGTAGCTCAGCCTCCCAGCGCCTGTCCCGCCATTTCACAGTGGTTCGGAAAGAGAGGACAGGCCGGGCACGTCCTTACTCCGGCAGAGCCTTGCTGAAGCCGGTGATAACCCAGCGCCCGTCCCGCTCGCGTACCTTGAGAGCCACCGGATACTGATTGGCGATGCCCCCGTTCTCCTCTTCCACGCTTGTCACCTCGATCACGAACCCCTGGACCTCGTAGGAATCGTCGGGATGCTCCACGAGGAGGACTTTGATCTCCTTCGGCCAGGGGCTGGAGGTGAACCGGCCGGGAGCCAGGGAAGGACCGGCCTCCCACGCCGCCAAGAGGTCCTCCGACACGAACGGCCCGTAGTGCTCCCGGATGGACGCGGCAAGCTGATCCTCCGGCGCGGCGAGGCTTACCATCTTCAACTTGTCCCCAAAGCGTGCAACCAGGTCGCGCACGGCCTGTTCATCAGCAGAAACCGATGTAGAAGTGGCGGCCGGAGCCGGACCGGGAGCAGGCGTCACCGTTCCCTGCCGGTACATATAGATACCGCCGATCAGGCCGGCGGCAATGAGAAGGCTTGCGAAAATGCGCGTTTTGTCTTTCATGAACTTATTATAACGGGTTCCGGCCGGAAATCTTTCATCCGGAGATCAGTTCGCCCCTTATCTTCATCCATAACTTGCCGACCATGTTCTCGCCCGTACCATCCGGTCCTGTACCCCAGAAGGCGTCGACCGGCGAACTCTCGATGATGGCCCGCTGGGCCGTCCGCCGCAGGGCATCCCGAACCTCCTCGTGCTGCAGCGCCTTGGCCCGCAGCACCTCTTCCATCACTTCCACCCGTCTTTCCCACCAATCGGAAGGAAGTTTGTCCATGTTCTGATAAGCGATCTCTTTGGCCTGATTGGGACTTGCGGCCAGGAATATCTTCTCGGCGGCGTCCGTGGCGGCGGGACTGAACTTCCGCCAATGGTAAGCGTGCTCAGCGGTCAGGAAGGATACGCCCCATACCCTGACCAGGTGCGCGGAGAAGTTATTTAGGGGTTCGAACGGCACGCTGAAAAAGTAGACCGCGTCGTCCGTTTCCCGGTTCAGGCCGTCGCTCGAGGCGGGATATACATGCCGTTCATTTTACCCCGTTCGAGATGCCCGTCCACTTTCTAAACTGTCATGAGGCATTTGCAGCTATCCCGCACTCCTGCCTTTCCTTAGTATGCGGCCGCATACTAAGGAAAGGCAGGAGTGCGGACATCACCGGCAGCAAGCATGCGCTGGTTCACGGCAGCGCTAGGGTTGCCTGTCTCGAAGGGGGTAAATCCCATTTTCAGGCATTGCAATGAAGGTGGGAAGGAATTAAAGTAATCTACGTTATGGCGAACCCCGCTTGGGCGGGCATTTGTTTCGCTTATCCATACTGACGTGAAAAGAACCAAGGTCTCCATCTCAGAAATAACTTGGCCGCGTTGCGAGCCGTTTTGCCGCCAGGCGCGGCGCGGTGAAAGAGGTTGCAATAGCAAAGCATTGCACCTCCGAGCCGCAACACTGCCTGGCGGCAAAACAGCCGCAACCCTTCGGGATGGGACGGCTTTGCGCGATGCCGGCGTTGGCGCGGCCTCGTCGTATCGCTTCACTGATACGCCGTCACCCGCGACAACTAGGCCTCCCACAAATCTGCCGCCATCGCGGCTCAAGCTATTTCCGAGATGAAGACCAGGGAATATTGGAAGCTCGGCAAAGAGGAATTCAACACCCAATCCTTCGACGTGACCTCCAAGGCGGAGCTCATGGTGAAAGAAGGGCACTACCAGTACAATCTCCACGAGCTCGTGAAGAAGTTCGGCACCCCGCTCGAGGTGGTTTTTCCGTTCATCATCGAGGCGCGCGTCCGGAAGCTCATGGACATCTTCAACGCCTACATCAAGCTAAACGACTACAAGGGCAAGTTCTTCTACCACTACCCGATGAAGGTGAATCAGAACCGGGAATTCGTCCTGCCGCTCCTCTCCGAGGGCGCGAATCTGGAGACTTCCTCCGCGAACGAGCTCTGGATCGTGAAG
>JANWIW010000035.1 GCA_025449695.1 Minisyncoccota bacterium
GATTCCCGCCTGCGCGGGAATGACAAAGCTGGAGGTAGCGCCCGTACAGAGACTTCCTGGTCTACATGGGCTCTTTTCTTCCGCATAAGCCCTGGCTTCGCTCCCCCTTCGCTAAAGCTTCGCTGGACACGGTTCAAAAGGACGCGGCGACTGACCATTACTCACTAATTTAGCACGCACCCTATCCTCCCCGCTCCCCCAAGGTGAGCGTAATCTTCAACGTCCGGCCGCCCCGGAAGACATCGAACTTCACCGTCTTGCCGATAGCTTTTTGCGCGATCTCCTGGGAAAAATCCTTGCCGTCCAGCGATTCGTCGTCGATCGCGAGAATTACGTCTCCTTCCTTTAACCCCGCCTTGTCCGCGGGCGAGCCTTTGACGACTGCGGGGCCGTTCCGGTCGGGAGCGAGGAACGCTCCGTAGTTCACCTCGATATCCTGGCGGTGGGCCAGGTCGGGAGTCAGCATCGTGTAGCGCACGCCCACGTATGCAACCTTCAGCTGCCCGCCTTGGGAAACGGTATCTATATCGTGCTTGGCCCAATTGATGGGCAGGGCGAAACCGATGTTCTGGGCGCCCTGCACGACCGCGACGCTCACCCCGATCACCTCCCCGCGCAGGTTCACGAGCGGCCCGCCGGAATTGCCGGGGTTGATGGCCGCGTCCGTTTGGATGACCCCCTGGATGGTCTCGGAGGCATTATTGTTGCCAAGCGCGGTGATGGAGCGGCCGAGGCCGGAGATCACACCCACGCCCACCGTGTTCCGGAACTCGCCCAAGGCGTTCCCGATGGCGATCGCGGTCTGTCCGAGCTCCAGGCTGTCCGAATCGCCGAGCGTGACCACGGACAAGCCTCCGGCTTTGATCTTCAGGACCGCCAGGTCCTGCAGCGGATCGCGCGCCAGGACCGTCGCATCAAACTTCTTGCCATCGCTCGTAAACACCGTATACGTCGCCTCGCCGTCGGAGACGACGTGCTTGTTAGTCAGGATGAGTCCGTCCGCGGAGATGATGAAGCCGGAGCCGCCGCCGACCTCAGTCAATCCGCCCCCCGCGCTCCCGTCACAAGGCACATAGACCCCGTTCCCGAAGAACCTGCGGAGCTCGGGCGGCAGGCCGCCCAACGCATCCGTCCCGCAATCCTGCGCGGCCAGATTCTTGGAAATGGTAATGGAGACCACGCCCGGGGCCACCCGCTTCACCGCGTCCACCACGCTCTGCTCGTACTGCTCCACCGGCCGGTAGAGCGGCACGGGCGGGTTTACCGAGGTATTTGCCGGCGCACTCTTGAAGAGCGAGGGCAGGTTAAAGAACGAAGCAATGCTCGCGAGTGAGCGGTCCGGGCGGGGCAGGGCCTTTGCGAGGGGGCTTCCGGGATGCGTCATGCTCCAGGAGTAAGCGCCGGCGAGCGTGATCACTGCGGCCGCAATGATCACGAATGCACGTGTGTTCCGGTCCATACTCTTTAGTTTATACCAAAACGCAAAAAACGGGTGAAGGCGCCTGTCATCCCGAACCCCGTGGTCATACGGGGAGGAACTCCGGCGACCACTCTGTCATCCCGAGCAAGGCGAGGGACCTCTCTGCTATGGAAGGGTTCTAAATACAGCACCTGCTTTTAAAAGTTGTCCTTGCTTTATAAGCCGGCTCGGACACGAATCACATTTTTCGCTCGCTCAAACAATGATGCCTTGATATCTCCGGGAGGTCCCTCGCGTTCGCTCGGGATGACAGAAATACTGCGGGGCTCGGGATGAAAACTATTTCAATATCTTTTCGAAAATCGTCATGGCCCGGCGGACCTCCGCCGTCGTGGTCATCGCGCCAAAACTGACGCGGATGCTCTCCGCCGCGCGCTTTGCGGTAAACCCCATTGCCTCGAGCACATGCGAGGGGCGGCTGGAACGGGCGCCGCAGGCCGGCCCGGCGGATATGGCCACGCCGTTCAGGTCCAGCCTCACAAGCAGGTCCTCGGCTTTATGTCCCGGGAACCATAGGTGCAGGATATGCGGAGATGATGCTGAGGATCTGGAATCTGGAATCTGGAATCTGGAATTCATTTTTGATAGCCCCTTCATGAACTGATCGCGGATGGTCATGATATGCCGCCGTCTTTTATCCCGCTCCTGCTCCGCCAACTCAACAGCTTCTCCGAAGCCCGCGATGCCGGCCACGTTCTCCGTGCCGGAACGCGCGCTGAACTCCTGGCCTCCGCCGGTGAGGATAGCATCTGGAATCTGGAATCGGGAATCTGATCCTCGCTTGCTGTTGCTAGATTCAAGATTCCAGATTCTAGATTCCTGTCTGCAATACAACGCCCCGACTCCTTTGGGGCCGTATATCTTGTGGGCGGAAAGGGTCATCAGGTTAACGCCGAGGTCCGCGGGACGACAAGGGAACAGTTGAAAAGCTTGTGCGGCATCGGTATGGAACAAAGGGTAAGAATCTGGAATCTGGAATCTGGAATCTGGAGACTACTTCCTAGATTCGAGATTCGAGATTCTAAATTCCGCGATCAGCTTGCTGATTGCCTTGATCGGTTGCACCGCGCCGGTTTCATTGTTCACGTACATAACAGAAACCAAAACCGTCTCCGGCGTAAGCGCCTTCTTGAGCGCATCCAGTTTCACAATCCCGCGCTTGTCCACGGGGAGATATACCACATCCACGCCATCTCTTTCCAAATCCCGCGCTGTTTCCAGAACAGACTCATGCTCTATAGCAGAGGTTATGAGCCGCACTTTTCTGTCATCCTGAGCCCGCTGCAGCGGGTGAAGGACCTTCTGCGCTCGTCTTGCGACACCCCGCAACGCCAGATTGTTTGCCTCCGTCGCCGAGCCAGTGAACACAACCTCGCGGAAGTCCGCGCCGAGCGCGTCGGCCACGGTTTCCCGGGCCTGGTCCACCGCAGCGATGGCGGCTTGGCCGAAGGAGTGGAGGGACCCGGGATTGCCGAACTCGCGCGTGAGGTACGGGCGCATGGCTGCGAACACGCGCGGGTCGACCGGCGTGGTAGCGGCGTAGTCGAGGTAGATCCGATGCATCCGTTCCCGCATGAATGCCATTATATTCAAAATACTTCGAGGGAGCACTATGGCTCCCTCGATGATGCAAGCGCCGCTCCGTCCGGCGGCGCTTGCGCTATCGCGGTAGACCGTGCCACTTCTTGCGCAATGCCAGCACGATGCCGCAGATGAGCACGATTTGGAGATCCACCCCGATGTAAGCTTCCGTGCCCGGGAATTTCCACACGACGAACCCGTCGGCGAGCAGGATCAGCCCGCAGATCAGGACGTAGATCCGGCGGCGCATCGGAACGATGAACGGAAGGATGAAAAGCCAGTTGGCACCCAGGAGCAACCCGAACAGGAAACCCATGTCTCTCCCTTCTTACTTTTCCGCCGCCGCGGCAACGCTCTGCTGTTGGCGACGCGTCCGCCGAGTGCGCCACGCGCGCACGATACCGATGACGGACAGCACCACGAGCCACGTGCACGCGATGACCATAGCGATCAAGACCCAGCGGTGAGGCTGCCGGTCCCAATCTCCGAGCGACGGGATAGCATGCCAGCCCCACATACAGAGCCGGTAGCTGGCCATCGCCATGCCGAGGATGAAGTAATGGTAGGCGAGCACGTCCTTCTTGAACTTGGCCTGCGCCGCGTAGAAGAACAACAGCAGCGCCAGCCACTCCAAAATGAACGCCAGCGACGCGCTGACGGACATGGTCACGAACGGGATATTCATTGGAACCTCCTTTTGCTGTTTTTATTATAACATAAAAGTCACGTATATGTCAATATACGAAGGCTCCGCCTATGGCGGATATTGATCTCTTGAGCCTGGTTTTCCGGGCTACATGGCGCTCTACGGGATAGCGGCGGGCGTGCCGAACGTCACCTTGCGCACCTCTCCCGAAGCCTTGTCCTGGACGAGGAACGCGCGGTCGCGCTCGAAAATGTCGTAGAGCTCCTTGGTCAGCTTCACGTCATTGAGGCAGTATTCCTTCAGCTTCTCGATCTCGCCGCGCTCGTACATGTCGCCCGCCTCGGAACCGTGATGATCCTTGGTGAGACCAAGGTTCGCCTCCGCGAGCCGGCGGAGGCTGGTACGCTCGCCCGTCACACGCTCGATCTCGTCCAGGAGGTCCACTCGCTCGAACCCCCAGAGATTGAGGTCTGCGGCCGTCCGCACTTTTTGGAAATGGAGGTTCAGGACGGGGATGTCATAGCGGTTGGAGGCGAAGCCGACCAGCTTCCCAGCACCGCGAAAGAGGCCGGCGAGCTTATCCAGCTCGTGCTCGTCGAAGCAATAGTACTCGTCTTTTTGGTACGAGTAGGCGCCCACCACGGAGATCTTCAGTTCCGGGAAGTTATTCCAGCCGACCCCCTGGTCGGTGAAGAAGTTCTTGGTCTCGATGTCGAAGACGATGGTGTCCATTGGCCGGGGTAATATACGCGAAACCCGGAGAGGGGTCAATAAAAAAGCGTGGGCGGGCACAGGGACCCGCCCACCGGGATTAGGCGGCGGACATGAGCGGCCGGACACCGCCATCACTGAGAAAGCGGCAGCACCTCGAGCACTCTGTGCGCTCGAAGCGATACCCCACCTCGCCCTCACCAGATTTGGGCTGGTGCTCAACGGGCCGGGTCGTTGCATTCTCGTAACAGCAATGGTCGCTCTTGCAGCCGCACGGGCATGTGATCATGACCGCACCTCCTGTCTGGTTTATATCACTTCAGTTTCCATCTGTCACCCCGAGTCCCGTGGGGTACACGGGATAAACTCCGGCGACCACTCTGTCATCCCGAGCAGCGGCGAGGGACCTCTGAGTGATATCAAGGCATCATTGTTTGAGCGAGCGAAAAACGTGATTCGTGTCCAAGCCGGCTTATAAAGACTGACAGACTTAAGAAATAGTTCTGCACTCAAAGCTTGCTATAGCAAAGAGGTCCCTCGCCTTGCTCGGGATGACAGAGTGTGAGCGCTAGGGTTTACCCCGAGTATGTCGAGGGGCTCAAGATGACAGATCTAACCCTCCAGCTTCTTCCCGCATTCTTCGCAGAGCATGTACTTGCGGGAACCGCTCGTCTCCCCCACCATCATTGTGGCGCCGCGGACAATGTTCCCGCCGCAACGGGCGCAGGCCATTTTCTTCGCCGCCCTGGCGGGATGATAGCTCTCGATACCGGAAAGATCGCCCGAGCCCAGGCTCAGGATCTCCTCGGAAATATCCGCTACCAGGCCAATACTTCCCTCAATCGCCTTGCGGATGAAGTTTGATACGCTCTCGCTATTCGCGAGCGCGCCTTTCTTCAGCTTCTCGTAGGTGTCGCTCGTCACCCGGAGGTTCACTATGTGATCTTTGTTATCGCTCATATCTATAATTGTAATACACTTTGATTCAAATGCGGGGAGCGCCTCTCGCGAGGCGCTCCTCATCATGCCTTGCGGGCGGCGGCGAGCGCAGTCCAGAGCTGCTGCTTTCC
Source organism: Minisyncoccota bacterium (assembly GCA_025449695.1). Lineage (GTDB taxonomy): Bacteria > Patescibacteriota > Minisyncoccia > UBA6257 > 2-01-FULL-56-20 > JANWIW01. Next base: position 5,489 of record JANWIW010000035.1, read on the forward strand.
TCCCCCGTCGAGGTACTGTTGCATGTTCGCCACGCTCACCTTGAGAGTCACGAGATAAGGGATGCGAGCGTGAATCACGACCCGGTCGGCCTTGATGGTGAACGAGCCGGTCACCGGCTTGATTCCCTTTTTCGTGAGAATCACTTCGCAGACGTTCTCTGTCGTCCAGGTCAGGGTCTTCGTCACGCCCTGCGTACCGAGCCGGGCCTCCAAGCCTGCGACCAGGGCAAGCACGGCCGACTTGGCCTGCTCAAGCGGGGTGGATTGGTCGAACTGCACGAAATGGTCCAGGACCTTGTCATCGAACATTCCCATAAACGGCCTCTCCTTTCATAAGAGCCGTTTACATTGTATTACAAGATGTAATACAAAGTCAAGGGCTTGCCTGGGCGATGAGGTTCTTCAATTCTCCTACCTTTTTGCCCAATACTCCCGGATCCAGGGCTTCCACGGTAAGCCGGAGGAGGGGTTCCGTATTCGAGGCCCGCACATTGAACCAGTGGTCAGCATATTCTATGGAGACGCCGTCGAGATGTAGCTGTTTTCCGTCGGCATATTTCGTCTTGATCTCCTCTATCTTCTTGTCTATTGTGGCGCGGTCGGGCAGATGGAAGTTAATCTCTCCCGAGTGAGCGTAGCGCTTGTAGGGGGCCACCGCTTCCGAAAGAGATTTGCCCTGGGCGGAAAGCCAATGCAAGAACTTGGTGACATAGACCATTGGCGCTTCGAATGTACCGTAGGACAGTTTATAGAAATAGTGGCCGGAAGATTCTCCACCGAAGACTGCGTCTTCCTTGATCATCATCTCTTTGATCAGGGAGTGGCCAACCGGGGTCACTATAGCTCTGCCTCCCAGCTCGTCGATCATGTCCCGGGTGATACGGCCCGGGCGGATATCGTATGCGACCAACGCGCCAGGATGTTCCTTGAGTTCGATCTGGGCGAGGATGCCCCGCAGTATATGCGGCGGCAGAGTCTCCCCTTTCTCGTCGATGATGAAATACCTGTCCCCGTCGCCGTCTATGGATATGCCGAGATCCGCCCCCTCCACAACGATCCTCGCGCACACTTCTTTGTTGTTTTCCGCCTTCAAGGGATCGGCCTCGTGCGCGGGGAAGGTCCCGTCCAGCTCGAAGTTCATCCTGATAAGGTCCGCGGGTACGCGGCCAAAGAGCACGTCCATGTCCAAAGCGCCCATGCCGTTCGCGGCATCGATCACGATCCTAAACTTCTTCGTGCTTCCCGTTGAACCGGCCTGATCCTCGGCCTCCGCCTCGGCCACTCCTTCACGCACGCCGCGGGTTCCCGGCTTCGCCGTAGAAGAAAGCGCCGCATCTGCCGCGAGCGCGTCACGGATGGCGTAGATACCGCTCGGCCCCGATACGGGCACCGCGTTCCGGCGGACCAGTTTCAGGCCGTTGTATTGCTTCGGGTTATGGGATGCGGTCACTTGCACCCCGCCGTCATAGCCGTATTTGGCGACCGCGTAGTAAAAGGTCGGGGTGGAAACGAGCCCTATCTCGTCCACATCCAGACCGCGCTCCAGGAGCGCGGTCGTGACCCGTTCCCTAAGACCGGGGCTCGATAGCCGCATATCCATCCCTACTGCGATCTTCAGGCGTTTTCCGGGATTCTCGACTTGAAGCAGGATTGCGTAACTGCGGGCGATCATGGCAGCCCCTTCTTCGTCCAGCTGCTCCGGATACACGCCACGGATGTCGTATGCCTTGAATATAGAAGGATCTGCGGACATTGCATTCCATTATATCGCGCGCGGCCCTACTTTGTACCGGGCCTGGACGATACATTCATTTGATGTGCTACCATTAAACCATTGATCTCCATGTCATCCTGAGGTATTCCGAAGGACCTTCCGTCTTTTGGTAGCAGGGAGAGAAGTTCCTTCGGAATACCTCAGGATGACAAGTCTGGGACTTACGTCATGTCTACTACATATTTGGCCGGTGCGCTGCTCACCATGCTCGTCTGGTACATCCTGTTCATGCACCGGCGGGACGTGCGCAAAGAGATGCTCTTCATGTCCGTGCTCGCGGCGGTGTCCTTTGCGGCCAAGGAGATGTTCTTCTGGAGCAAGGTCTGGATGAAGCCTCCTACGATTACCGGCACCCTCGTCGGTCCCGAGGACCTGCTCCTTGGCTTCGGTATGGGCGGCATCGCCGCGGTTGCCTATGAGGTGCTCTTCGAACAGAGGCACCGGCGGCGGCGCGAGCGTCATTGCGAGAAGCATCACGGCCAGCAGCTGATCCTGCTCATCGCCCTCGCCATCGTGATCGGCTGCGGCCTTTTTTTCGGCCTCGGGTTCGGGCCGGGAGCGGCCTGGGCGGTCGCGGTCCTCGTCCCCGTCCTCTGGATTTGGGTCCTCCGCCAGGATCTGGTCATCCCGTCCATCACGACCGGCGCGCTCCTTCTGTTCTTCGCAGCATTCGTTTTCGCGATCATGAACTGGCTTGACCCGGGCTTCGTGATGGAATGGTGGGGACTCGAGGGCGCGTCCGGTATGGCGGTACTCCAGGGGCTCCTTGCGGACGCGGGCTGGACCTTCACTGCGGGCATGTTCCTCGGCTGCGTGTACGAGTTCTGGCAGGGCTCACGGTTCAGGCGCTTGGCGGCGCGGCGCTGATATTCGTGTGAGGTAGGACGTTATTGGAACCTTTTTTATAAACACCTCCCTAAAAACAAGACTCTTGACAGAGTATATTGACAATACTGTAGCATTTGTGGTATAATTTTAAAAGCAAATTTGAGGTGGCTTTTAGAGCTTTTTTGAGCTTTAAGAGCCATCCCAAATCCACAACCCCAAACAACGAAGGAGAGAAAGATCATGAACCGTTTTCTCGGCAGCTGCATGCTCGCAAGCCTTTCTGTAGCGTCCCTCACGGCAGTCGTCATGGTGCTGGTGCAGGCGCCGGCCACCACTACGGTCATCGTCGCAGGACTCGTGTTCTCCACGGTGTTCCTGGGGCTGGCGAGCGTTCTGATCGCGATCGAAGCTGCGATCAAGATGCTCCTCACCACGACGTATAGCCTCGGGGAGGCGTTCGGCTGGGTTCGCACGCTGTCCATGTTCGCTGACATCTTTTCCAGAACCAGGACTCAGACGGGATCCTGAAGGAAGGCGAAGCCATCATTGAAGGCGACACCACACCAGGTGTCGCCTTCAGCAATTTCAATACTTATAAAATCCCTTGTGTAGGCCGTATTACGATCTCAAAAAGACCCGGGATGGCTTCTTCGAGATAACCTACTTCCACAAGCCTACGCGCCTTCGTTAATGGGTCGTCATCGGCTGCGAGGATTTCTCGGATGCGCGTACCCGAGGCCTCGGCCAGGGTGATCGGCGGCCGGACCGCCAGCATGTCTTCGAGCAGGGCTTTGTCTATCGTTCCTTTTTCCTCCGGAGCGCCAGATACTCCCTGACGCCTTGGAGCCATCCGCCGGTGAAGTAATCCTCCGGACGGAAATCTGCAGGGTCCACCCACTGCATCTCCGTATGAAGGGATGAGAGCTTGACCTCGCCTGCTTTCCAGTCCGCGGCATAGCCGATAGCGAATATCCGTATTGCCGGATTGCCGGGCGTTTCCGCTTCCTTCCGCTCGTGGCGCATCAAGACCAGGGGCATGCCTACTTCGCATTTGACGCCGGGGCCGAGCTCTTCCGCGATCTTCCGCTCTATGACCTGCGCGAGAGGCTTCTCGAACTCATCCTTCCTTATCCGGCCGCCCGGCAGGTCCCAGTCGCCGAACCGGTCCTTGAATATAAAGAGCTTCCCGTCCCTTTCCAGAAACAGCTTCACCGCCACGAAATATGTCTCCTTTTCCTCCAGGCTCATGCTTCAATCCTACTGCAAACGTGGAAACGACGCACCTTTTACCCTATAATTCCAGCGTACCGGGTGTATCGGGACGTTTTCTTATATGTCGAAACACAAAAAGAGGAATGGACAGAACAGGAACGGCGGGGGCTTGATGGGCCGCCAGGCGGCGGACAAGCCGCGCGCAAGCTCGCTCCACCCCGACGCCAAGAAGAGCATCTGGGCCATCGTGTTCCTGCTCTGTGCGGCAGTCATCACCCTGGCCGGATTCCAGAACGCGGGCCCGGTCGGCAACTGGCTCTACATGGGTCTCCACGCGCTTCTCGGCGTGGGCTACTTCATCCTCCCGCTCACCCTGCTCATCGTGGCGATCGTGTTCCTCATGGAGGAGCCGCGCAAGCTCGTGGCGCCCACTTTGGCCGGAGCCCTGCTCCTTCTTCTCTCGGTCCTCGGCCTCATCCATATATTCCTATCCACGCCGGAGGCCCCACTCCGGGCGGGCTGGCTTGGCGTCATCCTGGGGTTCCTTAAGAACCTCTTCGGCACAACTGGGGCCGCGGTCATCAACATCGCCCTCCTCGCCATCGCCGTGGTGCTCACCCTGAACGTCCCGCTCCGACTGCCCAAGTTCGCCTCTCGCGAGCTGCCGGACGAAGAAGCCCCGGAAGAATCCCACCCGGTCGTCACCGGCTCGGCCAAGGAGGAGGATCCTCAGGAGGAAAAGCGCCCCAAGCAGAAAGAGGAGATCGTGGAAGAAGCTGCGGCGGAGATCGCGGAAGTGGTCGTCGCCGAGACCAAGGACGGCAAGAAGGAGAGGCATCAGGCACCCAAGCAGTTCGTGGACGAGAAATACGTCCCGCCGCCGCTCTCGCTCCTGAACGCCGAAGGCGACAAGCCGACCACCGGCGATCTCCGGGCGAACGCAAACATCATCAAGCGCACCCTGGAGAGCTTCGGCATTCCGGTGGAGATGGGCGAGATCAACATTGGCCCCAAGGTCACGCGCTACACGCTGAAACCCGCCGAGGGCGTGAAGCTTACCCGCATCACCGCCCTCTCCCAGGACCTCGCGCTCGTGCTCGCTGCGCATCCCATCCGCATCGAGGCTCCCATCCCCGGCAAGTCCCTGGTCGGCATCGAGGTACCGAACAAGACCGCCGCGCTCGTGCGCCTCGGATCCCTGATGGCATACAAGGACTTCTCCGATTCCGGACCGCTCGGTTTCGCGCTCGGCCGCGATGTGACGGGAGAGCCGGTCTTCGCGAACATCGAGAAGATGCCCCACCTCCTCATCGCCGGCGCGACCGGCTCCGGCAAATCGGTCATGGTACACACGCTGCTCACCTCCCTTCTCTATAAGAACTCCCCTGCCACGCTCCGCCTCATCATGATCGACCCGAAGCGGGTGGAACTCTCGAATTACGAGGGCATTCCCCACCTCATCGCGCCCGTAGTCACGCAAAACAAGAAGGCGATCGGCGTGTTCCGCTGGACGCTCGCGGAGATGGACCGCCGCTACGACATACTCTTGAAGGCCGGGAATCGCGACATCAAGAGCTATAACGCGAGCCACAAAAACGAGCCTCTGCCCTTCATTGTGATCGTGGTGGACGAGCTCGCGGACCTTATGGCCACCTTCGGACGGGAGGTGGAAGGCTCCATCGTGCGCCTGGCCCAGATGGCGCGCGCGACCGGCATCCACCTGGTGCTCGCCACCCAGCGCCCCTCGGTCGAGGTCATCACCGGCCTCATCAAGGCCAACATCCCCGCCCGCATCGCCATGCAGGTGGCGAGCCAGATAGACTCCCGCACCATCCTGGACAGCGCCGGCGCGGAAAAGCTGCTCGGCGGCGGCGACCTTCTTTTTACCTCCGCAGAACTCTCTCAGCCGCGGCGCATCCAAGGCTGCTATATCACCGAAAACGAAATCGTGAAGGTCGCGGGCTTCATCCGCGAGAACAACGCCACGCCGGAGGATGCGGTGGAGTTCCAGGTTGCGAGCGCCGACCCGAACCGGGTGGAGATAACTCCCGGGACGGCCGCGGATGCGGCCACCATGTTCGACCAGTTCTCCGGCGAGCAGGGCGACGATGACGATCTCTACGACGCCGCGGTGGAAACGGTGGTGTCCGCCAAGAAAGCCTCCGCTTCCCTGCTCCAACGCCGCCTGAAGGTGGGGTACGCGCGCGCGGCCCGCCTCCTGGATCTCATGGAGGAGCGCGGCGTGATCGGCCCCGGCGAGGGAGCCAAGCCGCGTGAAGTATATGCGGAGAACGCCTCCGTGGAGGGCGTGAGCGACAGTGGCGAGCTCTAATATGATGCAACCGGAAGAACTGCGGCAGATCGTCGATTTCCTCAAGGCATCGCGCCGCTTTCAGCACGTCCTCCGCTTCACGCCCCAGCCCCAGGGAGGTCACGAGAACGATGCCGAGCATTCCTGGGCCGTGGCCTTCGCGTGCATGGTTCTCGCGAGCCGGCTGGAGAAGGAGTTCGGCGTGGAGCTCGACCAACTGAAGATGCTGAAGATGGCCCTCATCCATGACCTGGGTGAGATAGGCACGGGCGACACCAAGACTTGGGACACAGCCGCCCGCGTGGGCAAGGGTGAGAGGGAGCGTGAGGCCATGCGTGACCTTCTCTCGGAAGTGCCGGATGACATACGCGCCGGCATCATGGAAGTATGGGAGGAGTGCGAAAAGAAGGAGTCCCTGGAGGCGAAGATCGTGAAGTCCGTGGACCGCTTCGACCCGGTCCTGCACCGCACTACCTTCAATATCGGCTGGAAGGGCGTGGTCGAGGACGAGCACGCGACCGCTGCGGCACTCGACGCGCGGCAGCTTCCCCGTCACGATTTTTCGAAGACTCTCACCGCCATCTACGAGGCGATACGCGACGAGGCGGTTCAGGAAGGACTATTCAAAGTCTGAGCGCCTCTCAAAAAAGCGGACGCCCGGCCGTGGATCCCACGCCGGACGTCGATAGCTTGTTGCGAAAATACTTTAAGGGGCAGAGACCAACCCTAGTCGGCGAGGATGCGGACCGCTTCGAGGCCAGTGCGGATGACGCGCTTCTCGGCCTCCACCAGGATGCCGGGGTCGAAGCCCTTCCTGGCGTGGCGCTCCGCATAGACAGCGCAGACGGCGCCGGCCTGGATGTTACGGGTCGAGATGGTGGCAAGCGTGAACAACAGAGAGGTCTCCATCTCGAAATTCACCACGCCGCACGCGAGAAGTTTGGGAAAGAGGGTCTCCTCTTTCGCC
>JANWIW010000036.1 GCA_025449695.1 Minisyncoccota bacterium
GCGCATGCGCGAATTCCTGCTGGACCTCAAGGGGAAGTACGACGACAGAAAGGTACTCATCATCGGTCACCGGGCCACGCAGTACGCCCTGGAATACCTCCTGAAGGGCGTGCCGCTCGACCAGGCCATCGCCGCGCCCTGGGCTTGGCAGCCGGGCTGGACCTATGAACTGAAGTGAGCACAAAACCTGTCATCCCCGCCCCCGCCGGAGTTTATCCCGTCCCCGCCGGAGTTTATCCCCGCGCAGGCGGGGACGGGATAAACTCCGGCGGGGATCAAGTACAGGAGGCGCATTCCCTGATTCCCGCTTGCGCGGGAATGACAGAACTATTTGTTATACTTAGCGAAAAGGTCAAACAAACACATATTCATGAAACAGAAACTTATTGCAGTGTTCGCGGTCCTCGCGCTCTTCGCCGGACTCATCGCCATCAGCACCCTTCAGGCCTCCGCGCATGAAGGGGAAGAACATGCGGTGACAGCCAAGCCAATGGAAGACAAGAAAGTAGCCGACTTCCTGATGAAAGTAGGCGACGCAGTGAACAAGAAAGTGGGCGAGCAAGGAGAGCCCGGTCCTTCCTTCGGCATCAAGCCGTCCGGCGAGGTCATGCTCCAAGGTGGCAAGGTGACCGCGGTCTCCGGCGCGTCCCTCACTGTAACTGTCATGGGCTTCAGCGTGCCAATGACGATGGATGCGAGCCTCACGACCGGCGTCTCTGCGGTGGCACTCGCGGCCGGCGATACGGTCGGCGTACAGGGCAAGATCGATGCGGCGACTGGCGTTATCACCGCCACCATGGTCCGCAAGCATGCCGACCAGAGGGCGATCGAAGCCCTGAAGCTGCAGATCCAGCAGCTCATGGAACAGCTGCGCAAGATGATGGGCGCCAAGATTCAGTAGGAAAAGCGATCCCCGTCAGTGGACCGGCGCCGTAAGGCGCCGGTTTTTGTTCCTCATCGATCGGGTCAGTTGACGTGGTATTATTAATGTAGTACAATGCTTTCCATCTGATGCTGCAACCTTAAGGAAGCAGCCTTCGGACTGCACCTTGGGATGTCACGGGAGATATATGCCGAAAGTTGAGGTCTTTCCAGAAAGCGTATTGCGCAGTCGCGCAAGCGTGAATCGAGCGGTTTTCCTTGGTCTGGCCGGACCTCTCTTCCGGAAGATCTACGGGCCGTTCGACCAGGTGCTGGCAACGGTACCGACCGGGGAAGTGGACCGGATCAGGAAGATGCTGGAAGAACAGGGGCCGTCTTCGACCACCTGACGACAGCGATCGGCCTGTGCGCGTGCCCTCCTCACGCGCGAAGGGTACCACTCCCCAAATGTCTTTGGGCGGATCTGTCCGCCAGGGGCAGATCCGCCCGGAGCATATTGCTTCGGGCTTTTATTTTCAAAGCGCTTTTGAGCATCGGCCCTATAAGTAATGCTCGAGTCTTGACAAAGATATGTGAAAATGCTATTAACATAGCAGGAGGGTACCATGGGACTTTGGCTTCTCCCCACTGGATTCGGCTGTTTCGTGGCCTTTCTCTCGTTTCTCGTGCTCCGTGAGCTGGGCGTGCGGAAGGAAGTGACGGCCGTGGTTGCGGTGATCGTTGTGATCCTGGTTGCGATCATTTGCCACTACTTCGACAAAAAGGATGCCGAGCACGGGGAAAGTTCTTTCCCGTAATCGAATTCCTGTATCACGCAGTCGCCCTGGCGGACCTATCCCGCCAAGGGATAGGTCCGCCCGAGGCATGATGCCTCGGGCTTTCCATTTGAATCTTCAAAAGAGGCCAATGAACCTTAGGCTGGTTCAAGTGTCGGAGCAACCAGGGTAGTGGGATAATGGTATGGCTAGGGTAAAATAGGACTGTCATCCTGAACGAAGCGCCCATCCACCCATGGAGATATTTTCCCGATTTCCGACCATGCATGCCGCCCTTTCCGGTAAAGGCGATGGCTCATGTCGCCTGTGGCACTCGAAGCCGGATCTCGACAAGATAACCGCCGCAAACCGTGAACGCTTCTTCGAGACGCGGAATATCGATCCGGCCCGGGTCGTAAGCGTTCTTTCCGAGCACGAAGCGAATGTCCGCGCGGTCGGACATGCCGAGGCCGGACAGGCGCTGCCGCGGACCGACGGCCTCGTCACGCGTGAGCGAGACATATATCTCTCGCTTACGGTAGGCGATTGTCTTCCGATTTACCTTCATGATCCGAAAACCGGTACGATCGGCCTTCTCCACGGAGGCTGGCGCGGGCTCGCGGCGGGCATAATCCCCGGCGGTATCGAGGCGATGCGCTCGCTCGGCGCCGCGCCGGAGGACATCCATGCCGCGATCGGTCCCTCCATCGGTCCCTGCCACTTCGAAGGTAAAGAAGATGTTGCTGGTGCGTTCGCGGAGTTTCCCGACGCGCATGAGGTACGGGAAGCCAAGCCGTTCCTCGACCTGCGCGCGATCGCCCGCGACATGCTTGCGGAAAACGGCGTGCTCGCGGAGCGCATCGCGATCAGCAAAGAATGTACGGCCTGCCTGCCGGACAAATACTTTTCCTATAGGCGCGATAAGCCGGAGTTTGTGGAAACAATGGTCGCGGTCATAGGGATTCCTGACAAGTGAAAGCTGTATGCGCTGTCATTCCCGCGCAGGCGGGAATCCACTCCTGCGTCGCTCTGCTTGATTCCCGCCTGCGCGGGAATGACAAAGTCTGCGGTGACTGGGTCCTACAATAGTACGATCGCGGCCAGCTTGTCCCCCGAGTTCAGGTTGATGAGGCGGACGCCCTGGGCAGCGCGGCCGGTTTCCCGGATGGATGCGAGCTTGGTGCGGATGATCTGTCCTTTCGCGGAGAGCGCCAGGATCTCCGTCTCCACCGTCACCGCCCGGGCGGCGATGAGCTTGCCGGCCTTCGGGGTGATGTTCGCGGTCTTGATGCCGGACCCGCCGCGGCCCTGTATCTTGTAATCCTTGAGCGGGGTCAGCTTGCCGAAGCCGTTCTCCGTGACCACGAGGAGACGGGCGGTCTTCGCCGCCTCTTCGTTCGCGGAAAGGATGTCGAAGCCTGCCACGTGGTCGCCGCCCCGGAGACGTATGGCACGGGTGCCGCCGGCAGTCCGGCCCATCGGGCGGACCTGCGCTTCCTTGAAGCGGATGGACTGTCCCTTTTCGGTCGTGAGGATCATCTCATCCTTGCCGTGGGATACCCCCACCCATTGCAGGAGATCGCCCTTCTGGAGGTTCAGCGCGATGATGCCGTTCCGGCGGATGTTCGCGAACTGGGCAAGCGAGGTTTTTTTGATGACGCCGTTCCTGGTCACCATCACGAAGTACATGGCCTCTCCCTTCTTCTCCGCGGAGGCCTGCGCCGCCGCCTTGGCTTCCTTGGCGGAGTAGGTCACGATTGCGGAAATGTTCTCGCTCTGGGGCAGCTCCAGGAAATTCTGGATGGCCCGGCCCTTGGCGGTGCGGGAGGCCGCCGGGATCTCGTAGACTTTGGTTTGGAAGGCGCGACCGCGGTCGGTGAAGAAGAGTATGTCGTCGTGGGTGGAGGCCCGGTTGAATTGGGTCAGGAAGTCCTCTTCGCCGACGTTCGATCCGATCAACCCCTTGCCGCCCCGGTTCTGCGCCGAGAAGGAGTCCGGGGGCATGCGCTTCACATAGCCTCCCGCGGAAAGGGTGATAACCGTGCTCTCCTCCGGGATCAAATCCTCGTCCTTGAACTCGCCCACCCCACCGGCCACCACCGCCGTGCGCCGCTCGTCGCCGTACTTGTCCCTCACGGCCTTCAGCTCGCCCGTGACCTGCTTCAGTATCTTGGCCGGGCTCTTGAGGAGCGCCTCCAGATCGCGGATGAGAGCCTGCTTCTCTTGCAACTCGTTGTCTATCTTCTCGCGCTCGAGGGAGGCAAGGGTCTGCAGGCGCATGTCCAGGATGGCGTTCGTCTGGAGTTCGCTAAACTTGAACTGCTTCATGAGGTTCGTGCGCGCGTCGTCGCGGTCCTTGGACTTCTTGATGGCCGCGATGATCTTGTCTATCTGGGAAAGCGCCTTGGCCAGGCCCTCTAGGATATGGGCGCGCTCCTTAGCTTTCTTCATGTCGAATTGGGCGCGGCGCTCCACCACTACCTTCCGCCATTCGATGTACTGGGCGAGGATCTCCTTCACGGAGAGAAGCCTCGGCTCGATGCCGTTCACGAGCGCGATCATATTGAAATGAAAGTCCTTCTGGAGATTGGTGTGCTTGAAGAGCTGGTTCAAGACCCTCTGCGGCGGGACCTCGTTCTTCAGTTCCACCACCACCCGCAGGCCATCGCGATCGGACTCGTCACGGATGTCCTTGATGCCTTCGATCTTCTTGTCGGTCACGAGCTCGGCCATCTGCTTGATGAGCTCGGCCTTGTTGACCTGGTAGGGGATCTCGGTCACCACGATATCCATCTGGCCCTTTTTGCGCTCGGCGATGTCGGTCTTTGCGCGCATAGTCACCGCACCCTTGCCGGTGACGTAAGCCTCCTTGATCGCCTTCTTGTCGAAAATGATGCCGCCGGTCGGGAAATCCGGGCCCTTAATGAACTCCAGCAGGTCTTCGCTCGTGGCTTTCGGATTCTCCGCGAGATGGGCGATGGCGTCCGCGATCTCGCCCAGGTTGTGTGGCGGAATGGACGTTGCCATGCCGACCGCGATGCCCATGGTGCCGTTCAAGAGAAGATTCGGAAGGCGGGCGGGAACGACCTGCGGCTCCTCGCGGGTGCCGTCGTAGTTCGGCCCCCAGGTCACGGTCTCTTTGTCTATGTCCTCCAGGAGTTCGTCCGCGATCTTCGCGAGCTTGGCCTCGGTGTAGCGCATCGCAGCCGCGCCATCACCGTCCACCGAACCGAAGTTGCCCTGGCCGGTGATCAGCGGATAGCGCAAGGAGAAATCCTGGGTCATGCGCACCATCGCGTCGTAGATGGCGGTATCGCCGTGCGGGTGGTATTGGCCCATAGTGTCGCCCACAACCTTCGCCGACTTGCGGAACTTGGCGGTGGAGGTGACGCCCGTTTCCCACATATCCCAGAGGATGCGCCGCTGGACGGGCTTCAGGCCGTCGCGCACGTCCGGAAGGGCGCGCGAGACGATGACCGACATCGCGTAGTCGAGATAGGACTGGCTCAGTTCCGACGTGATCTCGCGTTTCTCTATATTAGACATGGGAGAAGTTCCTAGTTCCTAGTTCTTAGTTGCTAGTTGTGAGTTGACACAAACATGGGGACGAAAGCGAATTTATTCACCGTATCATCTCTCTACGCACCAAGAACTAAGAACTAGCAACTAGCAACTATCTAGTGCCGAATAGTGACTGGAACACCGACGCGGTACCGGACAGTTGCGGCTTCGGCGCCGGGTTCTCGGTCGTGGAAGGCGGCGCGAGCGCTACCATTGCGGGGAAGACCGCGATCCAGAGAGCCACGACGAGTATCATGGCAGCCGCGGAAATGGCGATCAGCCAGCGCATCTTGATGTGATGCGGCGAGTTCTGAATGCGGTGGAGGTGGGTTCCGGGAGTCGCCATGGATAGTTCTTAGTTCTTAGTTCTTAGTTCTTAGTTTCATGCTCGCAACTAGGAACTAACAACGCGGAACTATGCTGATATTCTACGCTTTTATACCCAATATGACAAGCTTCATGGCCTCCGGCGTGAGGTCCTTTTTCTTGAAAGTGAAGCGGTCTTCCACGGTTGCGGGCTGGCCGAGCTCTTTAGCGAAAGCCTTGGCGCTCTTGTCGTTATAGAGGGAAGGGATGACGACCGCGGGCTCCAGCTGGCGGGTCAGCGCGCCGGCCGCCTCCGGTTCCAAGAAGTGGTCCTCCTCCACCGGGATGATGAGGATGTCCGGCTCCCCTATCTTCTCGAGCACCTTCGCGTCCGGAGCATTGGAGATGGAACCCAAGACGCCTATCACGATGCCCTCCCATATGATCTTGTAAGCGGTCTTCGCAAGCTTAGGGGTGGACTCGTCCATGATCTGGATGCCCTCGATCTCGATGCCTTTCACTTCATACTCTCCCGCGAAGGCGACCACATCGGCAGTTCCCGGAATATCCTTGGGGTCCACCGTGGTCTTCAGGCTCACATCCGCTTTCAGGCGGTTACCGCTCGGGTCCACCAAAAGGGAAGTTTCCCCGCTCTGCAGGCGAAAGCATCCTTCGCCGAGGTAAGTGATCACCATAATGGCTGAATGATACCCGACTTTTCATGCTGCGTAAACGGTTTTCCGCTCATCTAACTTGATTTTTTATACAAATAATGTTATAATTTTCCCAGCGAACGGGAAGGTGAAACCTATGGACCCGAAGAAGTGGGCGTCCATCGCCCGGATTGTCCGGTTCATGCTCGGCTCCGCCGGCACATTGCACATGGGGGATGAACATTACCTCACGGAAATGATCAAGCTCGGTATGATCGTCCTCAGGATCACCCGCCTCGAACCGTGGGATGAGGTGAATGAAGGGCAGCCGAAAGGAGAGGTCACGCTCGAGCCCAAGTTCACTCCGCATTACCGGAAGCTCGTCGACCTGGGACCGAAGTACGACAAGCTTCAGCAATTGGCTCTGATCCTGGGCACTGCCCGCATCAACGAGGCCGGTCTCTCTGAGGCTCAGGCCTTGCAGGTGAAGAAGCTGCTCAAGAACGCCCACATTCCCATCGGCGACTTCCTCGGCATCGAACGCACCGGCGAGGGGTGGGTAATCACCACGATGAAGGGAACTCTTCTCGCGGCCGCCAGCCTCAAGACCTCGCGCCGCGCCCGCTGACGCGCAACACCGTTCGCAACCGTCAGCAGGCAGATCATGCAAGGACCACGACGCGTCGTCGTGGTCCGCGCTGTTTCATTTGCATATTTGAATAGTTAATGATGTAATGCAAGCAGGAAGGGAGATAGATATGAAAATGTTGTGGACCGGGTCTCTCACCATCTTGCTCATCGCGGGCGGGCTCCTTATCGCCGCAGCGCAAGGGCAAGCGCCATCGTTCGTCGACCCTGCGAGCTCTGCCGGCAATGTCCTCCGGCTCGTCTTATTCGCGAGTTCGACCATCTGGGTCGCGCTCGAATTGGGCTACGGCCCCTTTCGCGGGCTGGAGCACGAGCCGGACTGCCCTATGGCCGCTCTGGAAAGGAGTTCGATGTGAAAGTAGTACTGGAAGTAGATATCGAAAAGGGCCGCGGGGACCATCGGAGTCACCAGACGACGCTCCTCTTCGAATGTGAGATCCGGAACGTCGGCGAGCTTCTCGGCGACGGGCTGCAGCTCCTCGCGGAGAGGCGCTATGCGGACTACGTCCGCACCAAGGACGTGAGGCACCCCGGCCTCCTCGGCAGCATCCGCATCCACTTCGACCGGCCGGCAGACCTGCCGGAATATGCGACTGAATGAATCGTGCCCGCGACGGGATCCCGTCGCGGGCACCGTCATATATTGCCTCTCCGAGTCCCATGTGGCGGACATGAAGCTCCCCTTGCCTTTTTGGTCATTCTCTATATAATTTTCGGCACTATGGCCATGGAACAGGCAAGCGCCAAGACCAATCCCCTTTTGGCCCAAATGCTGAAGATCGAAGGCGGGCAGCGCCTCCGGGACGGGGAAGTGGTGAACGCGGTCCTCTTGAGCAAGAGCCCCCGCGCCGCCTTTTTCGATATCTCGAACTTCGGCACCGGCATCATCTACGGCGCCGAGCTCCAGAGCTCCAAGGAGATGATCAAGGGTTTGAACGTGGGCGACACGATCGCCGCCAAGATCGACTCCCTGGACGGCCATATGGGCTACGTCGAGCTCTCGCTCTCCGAAGCGGGCAGGCAGAAGGCCTGGCAGAAGGCCAAGCAGCTCGAAGAGACGGGCGAGGTGGTGAAGATCAAGGTGACGGCGGTGAACCAGGGCGGCGTGATCGGCGACCTGAACGGCCTGAAGGCCTTCGTCCCCGCCTCCCAGCTCGCCGCGGAGCACGCGCCGAAGATGGATGACCGCAGCCGCGTGGCGGAAGAGCTGAAGGGCCTGATCGGCCAGGAGCTGGCCGTGAAGGTCATCACCGTAACCCCGCGCGCGAACAAGCTCATCGTGTCCGAGCGCGAGACGGTGGCCCCTTCCGCCAACACCAAGCAGCTCCTCGAGAGCTACCAGGTAGGCCAGGTGGTGCCCGGCCTCGTATCCGGCATCGCCGACTTCGGCATTTTCGTCCGCTTCGTGGACAACCCGGAGATCGAGGGCCTGGTCCACATCTCCGAGATCGACCACCGCATCATCGACACCCCGAAGGAGATCGTAAACCTGAACGAGAACGTGCAGGTCAAGATCATCGACATCAAGGAAGGCCGGGTATTCCTTTCCCTCAAGGCATTGAAGGCCGATCCCTGGGTGAACGTGGGCGAGAAATACAAGGAAGGCCAGGAGGTCTCGGGACGCATCTACAAGTTCAACCCGTTCGGCGCCATCGTGGACCTGGAAAGCGGCTTGCAAGGCCTCATCCACGTGTCCGAGTTCGGCGGCTCCGAAGAGATGAAGAATATGATCAAGGTGGGCGATTCCCGCGAGTTCGTGATCGGGAGCGTCCGTCCCGAGGAGAAGCGCATCGTGCTGAAACTGAAAAAGTGATCTCCAAAAACCGCCCAGCTGGGCGGTTTTTGGTACAGTGCTGTACACTGCGAAGCTTTAGCGAAGCAGTGCCGCGGGGGTGAATCGAACACCCGACGCCTTCCTCTTCCGAGGTTTGGACTATCTCATCTTCCCGAAGGAAGTTGGGCGCTTGTGCAGGATTATTGTTGGGACTCACCCGCTAGTCTCTACACCTTCCCCGCCACCTCTGCCCAGCGGGGCTTGGCTCGGGATTGTCCAAATATTGGAGTTTCCCCGAATTCACCCAATTATTCAATCCGCATTACTGCGGAAGGCCCCAAAGAGTACTTAGGGAAGCGCTCTGCCACTGAGCTACCGCGGCATTTGAACCTGGCTTTTCAAACCGTCGATCCATCCCATGATGCGATGGTATAAAGACGTATCCGCAATTCTAATCTGAATCACCCCATAGGGCAAGCGATGAAATGGACGCTTTCTCCGGCTGGAGATGCTCACTCCTCGGTAAGTTTTCTCAAAATTCTGCAAGGGGATGCCAATCGCATTACTCCAAAATCCCTTGGCTTCTATCTCGTTGATGTGATCAAAGATACGCAGGCTCGCCTTTATCTTGTGCCTGGGAACGCCGCAGGCATTTTCCAAAAAAATAACAAATGCCTTTGCTAGCATGGGATCGGAGTTGGTAAGACTTACCGGATGGAATGTGACCTCTTTCCCCTTCCTGATTATCGGACGCTTATATCCTTCCGCCCAGTATAACGCGGCGCCCAGTATGACCAGCTCCCAGGGAAGTAGTTGGCCAATTTCATGCGATGCTTTATTACGGGTCGTACGAGCACGCTCAACTGCCAGTTTCGTCTGATTCCTATTGCGCTTTAATAATCCTTCTAAGGATCTACCTCTTGTCCTCTGCAAAATCCTTGTGCGCGCTGCCTCAGAAATGAGCACTCCGCTTAACCACGCAGATAGTGTCCCTTTGGAAATGGTTGGCATCGCCTGCTGTATTTCCGAATAACTTTTCCCTTGCAGTCGCAACCTAATTGCTACGTTTTTATCTGTCCTCATGTTTAAAGCCTAGCGCACCAAGTTCAAGAAAGGATCAAGGTCGCTTTGCCAGATGGGAAGATTTTGGCGTAAAATCAACGCGATCGCCCCCGTAGTTCAATGGATAGAACTCCAGACTTCTAAGCTGGCTATGTAGGTTCGATTCCTACCGGGGGTACCGGGCCGTCGTATACCGGTAGTACGCCTGCTTTGGGAGCAGGTAGACTGGGTTCAATTCCCAGCGGCCCGACACCTGAAGACAACATCTCCAATGTCCGTGTTCTGCATGAGCCCTTCTGCCACAAGGGTTTTTTGTGATCGCGGCAAAAGTGGGCAGGAGTGACACCTTCTTGGCAGTTTAGCTTGACGGAACGGGCATGAAGGGTAAGCTAATGGAGCTTCTGCGATGCTTGGTACCGGCATCGCCTATCGCTCGCGGCGGACTCCATCTGGCAGAGCTTAGTGCTCGGCTGCAGCGCGGGTCGGCAGTGATTCGTGGAGAAGCGGGGGTTGGTCCACGCCTTAGAGAGGGCGTGGCGCCCCTCTCTCGGCTTCACCGCCAAAGGTGCCCCATGCTGCCCCAGGCTTCCATGTCCTGGGGCTTCTTCTTTTTATAGAGTATCGGTTTACTGTTTACTGTTTACTGTTTACTATATCCCCATGAGTGAGGAAAGGATCCACTACCGGCCAAGCTGGGATGATTATTTCATGGCGGTCGTGAAGATAGTCGCCGCCCGCGGCAACTGCGACCGGCTCTATAGCGGCGCGGTGCTCGTGAAAAATAATCGCATCATAGCGACCGGCTACAACGGCGCCCCGGCGGGCCTCCCCACCTGCGACAAGGTAGGACACCTCCTCGAGGACGGACACTGCGTGCGCACCGTGCACGGCGAGCATAACGCCCTGCTCCAGACGGCGCGCATCTCCGGCCCCACCGCGGACGGCGCCACTCTTTATACCAAGTACAGTCCCTGCATCCACTGCGCCAAGTACATCGTCGCTGCGGGGGTCCACCGCATCGTGATGGGAAAGGTGTACCGCAATCCGCAAGCGATGGACATGCTGAAGGAAGCGGGCATCACCGTCACCGTCTATAAGGAGGACCAGGAATGGCAGAAGGAACTTCTCGCGATCTTCGCGGAGGAGATCCCCGAGCGGGAGAACGAGGGAGTGATCACTCTGGAAACCTCCCTCTGACACACATGAAAATAAAAATTATCCGCGTGGATAAGTCGCTGCCTCTGCCGGAATACAAGACCGCCGGCGCGGTTGCGTTCGATCTGTACTCCCGGGAGAAGGCCACTATCCCGGCGGGTGCCATCGTGGTCCTGCCCTCCAACTTCATCATCCAGGTGCCGGAAGGCTACGCGCTCATGCTGGCCTCGCGCAGCAGCACGATGAAGAAGGGCCTCTTCATGGTGAACGGGGTAGGCATCATTGATCAGGATTTCCACGGCCCCGAGGACGAGTTCAAACTGCCCATGCAGAACTTCACCAATCTGCCGGTGACCGTGGAGCGTGGCGAGCGCATCGGTCAGGGAATCATCCTCCCCATCATCAAGCCGGAATGGGAGGAAGTAGAGAAGATCAAGGACGAATCGCGCGGCGGCTTTGGCACGACGGGCGATCTCTGACACCCCGGTTGACCGGAGGCGTTTGACGTGCTTTCATTTTGCGGCACGTTGAAAGAAGGTGGACAGGTCCCTGGATATCAGAGGTATCCAGCGCGCTGTCCATCTGCAAAAGGAGGTCGGATCATGAGAATGATCGACAGAGCCATGATCGTTACCGTGCTCGTGGGACTCGGCTTGTCCTGGGTAGGCGTGGTGAGTTTCGTCCTGAACGTCTACAGCCGGAATCCCGTCGCTGGGCCAGTGCTGCTGGTCGTGATCGGGATCGTCGTGATGATCGTACCGGTCATCATCGGCTGCTCGCCGTGGTTCCAGGGCATGATCAAACGGGAAAAGGTTCGGACGTTACGAACCTGAAAGAAATTCCGGGATGAGTACATCCGCCCGGGCAGATATCTGCCTGCGGCGGATTTCTGTTTCCGGCAGAACAACAAAGAGCTTCACGCGCCTTCAGCCGGTGATCCAGGCGAGCGCGATGATCCCCAGCGCGACGAAGGCCGCCGCGATCTTCTGGTGCGGCTTTAAGCGCTCGTGGGAAACGAATAACCCCAAAATAATGGCGATGATGATGTAGCTTTCGCCTATGGCCGTCGCGATGGCTATGGAGATGCGCGTCGAAGCCAGAGCGAACGCGATCCATCCGCAAGTCGCCAATGCGCCCACGGCAAAGAGCGTGCGAGGGGCCGCAACGAGGTCGCGTCGGAGCATCTTGCCCTCTCCACGCCAGAAGATAATCGCGAGCATGATGAGTCCCTGGAGCGTCCAGACGAACCATACCGTAAAGAGCGCTCCGGCCTTCTGTGCTGATGCTCCTATGAGCAAAGAGACTATGGCGTTGCAGAGGGCTGCGGTGGTCGCGAACAGCATGCCCTTCTCGAACAACCGCTTGTGATAGTGGAGTTGGGCATGATGGCTCGTGGCGGCCAATGCGGTGCCCACGAATATCAACGCGATGAGCGCCCAAGCGGCGAAGGTGAGCGATTCGCCCCAGAGCGCCACGGCAAGGATGGCGGCGATCGGCAATTCCGCGCTCGCGATCGGCTCCATAACCGCAAGTTTCCCCTCCTTGAGTGCCTCCACATAGAAAAGGCTGGCGATGGTCATGGCGATGGTGGCGCCCAAGAGAAGAAATACGTTCCTCGGGACTGCGAGCATGGCGAAACCTTGCCCGATGAAGGGCGCGAGGACGATACTGCCTACAACACATATGAAAAAGGTGGGCCGCCAGATGCCGAACTTCCGGGAAGCCCTTTGGAGCAGGAAGTCCCCGAAGCCCCAGCCGAGCATGGCTCCGAAGGCCCAGAGCACCCCGATTGATTGCGGCGACATGCACTGATTGTACTAAGTATCGCCCTCGCCGTTTGCAATTTTGAACAGATTCTCTACACTGCTACCGTTCGCGTCTTTGTCTAATTTGATCAGAGCGGCTCATTTATCCCCGGTTTGTACGAACCTTTAACTCGTCACCAAACCGCAATCCCGCCTAAAGCGCGTCCTTAGCTCCGACGCCGCATAGCGGGTCGGAGCCCCGACCGAAGCGTCGGGGCCCAGTGCTTTAGATGAATTTGAGAACGGTAAGGCAGGCTTGGTAAGTGGCTTGGATATACATCTTACGGAGTGGAAATGGCAGGCTCTACTTGGGAAGTACTTCCAACCTTCGACATAGACTACTGCACCACATGGGCGGACATACCCCCAGCACAAAGAGGCTGGGCAAGGTCGAGCTTGTATTCTCACAACAATTCTCTACACTAGCAGAAGCGAGAAAAGTCGAACGCCGCCTTAAGATGCTCAAAAGAAAAGATTACCTGGAAAAGATAATACGAGACGGAGAAGTGAAGATGCGTCCTTAGCTCAGCTGGTTAGAGCGACTCGTTTACACCGAGTAGGTCGCAGGTTCGAGTCCTGCAGGACGCACTAGACATAGCGATTGACGCAGAACTCTTAAGAAGTTCACCCATAATATCTTGAGGTAGCTTGAGTTTTATATGTATTCGGTCAGGGACGGGCGTGCACATTGTTTTTGGCATGTAAATGACAGCCCGCTCGACGGCAGGCCGTCAGAGCGGGTGTTTCTGTTCTCGCGTTACGCGGAGGCGAGGGTGGCGTGGAAACCTTGGAGCTGACCTGCCCACGCATCGAGCACCTTCGCCTGGGCCAATGCGGAGAAGTAGAGCACTTCTCCAGGCTGCCGGCGGGTATCGTAAGGGGCTGGATCGAACGGGCTCATGGTGTTGCGTGCGAGATGCTTGAGGCGGTCGTTTCCCGCAGCGAACTGATCGAAGAGCTCATAAATCCGGAGAACGCCCCCGAGTCCGAGCTCCGTCCAAGTAACCCTGACGTGCCCGTGGTCTTCGACGATCTTGCGCACGATCTCCGGGGCGTCAGGGTGCAACTTCACGAGCGAGCGAAACATCTGCAGGTTGGCAGGAGATTCGCTAGCCGGTGAGAAGAATGTGCCGTGCGCGAGAGGAACCACGCCGATGCCCTGGCCTTTGGGATCCAGACTGAACCCCACGCACAATTGCATGACGAGATCGTCCGGCGGTCTTTCGTCGCGGCTTCTGAACCGGTAATTCCAGTAACCCTTGTGGGCGGCGATGGTGAGAACCCCGTCATCACGGAACTCGTGCTCGAAGCCCTGCGTCGATAGGAACTTCAGCGTTGCATCGTCGATGGGGTAGCTCACAATCGTTTCGGAGTGAGCCCTCTTGCCCCCTTCGTGATAGATCACGCCCACATGATCCGCCGCTTTGCGGATGAGATCGAGTAACGTGAAGCTATCTTGTCCAGCTTCGAGAATAAGTGGTCCTGACATTCTGTGCCTCCTGACTTTTACCTCTTTTTCTACTTTGCAAAGTATTCTATAACTCCATCTCTGTCAATGCTCAATGTTTTTTCAAAGAAGTTCCCATAACGTCTCCCCCTCACGCGTACCAATGGAAAAGCGGCCGACTTGTCGGCCGCTTTCATGTGCGCGTTATCCTGCGAAGACGCGGAAATCGGATTAGCATCGCCCCGGCCAGCGCAGCACGCTGTAAAGCTGGACTTGCTCGGAGGCGCGGCGCCAAAGAATCATGTAGACCGGCACGGCGGCGGCAAGCATCGTCCACTTGATCCACGCGAGCGGCACCGCGAACGCCGCGGCGCCAAGCGCGATGGCGACGAGGCCGAGCACGCCCATGGTCGCGAGCTCTTTCGCGGCTCCGTAACAGCCGACGCAGGGACACTGCCGGACGGCGCGGCGTGCGCTGATAACGGCCCGCAGCGGCCAGCCAATCGCGGAGAAAAGAATTTCCAACAAACGCACGATTCCCACTCGGCACCTCCCCTTTTTTGATGCGGATAGCGTTCTGAGCGAGGCGCCCATTTCGCTACCTACACGACATTGCAACGTGCAGTTTACCTTTGTATGCCATGCCGGCCTCGCGAAGTCAACACGGCGCGAGCCAGCTCACGCTATGGCGAACACGCTCGGATGCTCCACGAGGAGCTCGTGGCCCATCTCCGTCACGAGCACCATGTCTTCGATGCGGATCCCGCCGTGCTCCGGATAGTAGAGGCCGGGTTCCACGGTGATGATGTGTCCCGGCTGGAGCGTGTCCGTGGACCGCTCTCCCACGCTTGGCGCCTCGTGAACCTCCAGGCCCACGCCATGGCCCGTGGAATGAGTGAATCCCTTGTCGCCAGTGTCGAACCCGCCCTCTCCAAGCTCGTGCCGCACGATGCCGTCGATTTCCCTGGCTGCGGCGCCGGGACGGACCGCCTTCATAGCACGTGCCTGCGCCTCCTTCACCGCGTCGAACATCGCCTGGAGCCGCGGGGATGGCGCGCCCTTCACGTATGTGCGGGTCAGGTCGGCGAAGTAGCCGGTCCGGCGGTCCAGCGGGAAAAGGTCGCACACGATGGACTCACCCGCCCGGATCCGCCCTTCGCCTTTATGATGGGGGATGGCGGCGTGCGGTCCCGAAGAGATAATCATCCCTTCAACGTCAGCGACACCGGCGCGCACGAAGGCTATCTCTACCTCTTCCTTCAGCCACTCCGAGGTGAGCGGCGCGCCCTGCCATGTGACCAGGCCGTCCTCGATCCCGGCTTCCCCCAATATCTTCTCGATACGCTCGAAGCCCTTCACGGTGCATGCGGCGGTATGCCGCATCGCGTCGATCTCTTCGTCCGTCTTCACCGCGCGCTCGGGAAAGAAAGGATGGCGGACGTCCACCACGAACCCGTGCAGGCGCAAATGGTCCGCCATGTCGAGCGGGAAACTGCGCGGGACGGTCAGGCTCTTCTCTCCCGGCGCGAACCGGGCAAGGAGGAAAACCATGAACTCCGCGCGGGTCCGCACTCCTTCCGCGCGGGCGATATCGAGCAAGGTGGTAATGAGCACGGTCTCGAAGCCTGTTTTCCCAGCGTTCACCACGCCCATTTCCCGATGGTCCAGGAAAAGGTATTCCTTATCTCCCGCCCGGATCCATGGCACCGGGTCGGAAACCTCCGCTTTGATCTTCCAGCGCAGGTCTGCGTTCTTGGTCGAGTCGTAGATGAGATCAGCCATGTATGCATTATAAACGACTGCGCCGGCCCTAGCGGGGTCCGGCGCGATGGTGAAGCTAAGCGGCTATGGTGATAAGCAACAGGATGAGGGCAAGTGTCCCCGCCCCGACGATCCTGATCCCCTGCCACTGAAGGGCGCTGAGGGCCCTGCTCTGATCCACCTTCTTCCCCATGCCGGGGAAGTTGCGGACACGCGAACAGACCATGATGCCCTCCACGATGCTCCAAACGATACAGCCGACAGCGACACAACTTACGACCATGTCCCAGCGCATAGGCTGTCCTCCTGGTGGCCAATATACGTAGATTGTGCAATTTGGTCAATATCGGGCCCGAACGGCATGCGATTGACTATTTCTTTATTTAAATGTATAATACAAGCGGCAAGTCTGATCGGAATATCTCTGGTTTCCGAAAGGATTTGACTATCAATTATAGGAGGCCATTTATGGCCATGTCAGAAGAGCGGCAACATGCGGTCAAGTCTGCCCTGCTCAAATCTCTCATCGTGCGGGTGGGAGTGGAAGTCCGTTCGGCGGAGGATTTCCGCAGGTCGCTGAGGAGGGAATTCGGAAACGACGTCCAGCTCAAGAAGGCGGACGTTACCGAGGAAGAGATCCTCGAGGTGGCGGGTCGGATCCTCCCTGACCTCATCGGCGACATGCTCGACTTCTCGAAGCTGCCGAAACGCGAACGTGGCGGGCACGATGGCGGCGGTCACTGACAAGCAGTAAAACGGGCAAGGTTGACGCGCAAGCGCGTCGGTAAAAGGGTAATTGTCTTCTCGTCCTACGGACCAGAAACAGGATAAGAACCTCCCCTCCCCGTTCATTCCTCGATGCCGCGCGTACAACCGCGCGGCATCCTTCGTTATGCTATGCCGGGCACCGGGAATCTCGCGGTGATCCCCGCGACCTCCGCGCGCACTTCTTTGACCACGCTATTACCTGCAAGCGTTTCCACGAAATCCTTCACCGCCTGGGGACGGGCCGATTTTTCTTCGGGTAGCTCCGTCGCGCTGAACTCCTTCACTATTTTCGCGATGAGCGTGCCTATGTGCGTCATTTCCGCTTCCTTCATGCCCCGCGTCGTGAGCGCAGGCGTGCCGAGGCGGACGCCGGATGGATAGAAGGGCGAGGAGGATTCGTTCGGCACCGTGTTCTTGTTCGCGGTGATATGCGCCGCGTCCAGGGCTTTTTCCAAAAAAACTCCGAGGCCTGGGCGGAAGGGCGTGAGGTCGAGGAGGAGCAGATGGTTCTCGCTGCCGCCCGCGACGAGGCGCAGGCCTTCCGCCTGGAGCGAGGTCGCGAGCGCCTGCGAGTTCTTCACGATCTGGGCCGCGTATTCCTTGAAGGCGGGGGTTGCGGCCTCTTTCAGCGCCGCGGCGATGCCGGCGATGGCGTGCTCATGAGGGCCGCCCTGCATGCCGGGAAAGACCGCCTTGTCTATAGCGTCGCCGTACTCTTCTTTAGAGAATATCATCGCCGCGCGCGGCCCCCGGAGGGTTTTGTGGGTGGTGGTGGTCACGACGTCCGTGAACGGGAAGGGTGAAGGATGCTGGCCGCCGGCGATAAGCCCCGTGATGTGCGACGTGTCCGCCATGGAGATCGCGCCGGCCTCTTTGGCGATGTCGTGCATCTTCTTGAAGTCTATGATGTGCGAGTACGCGGTGTAGCCGGAGAGGATCAGCTTCGGCTTGTGCTCGCGCGCGAGCGACGCGATCGCGTCGTAATCGAGCAGCTCCGTCTTCGGGTCGAGCGCGTAGAACACGAACTTGTACGCCTTGCCGGAAAGGTTGACAGGCAATCCATGGGTGAGATGTCCCCCAAGAGGAAGGGGCAACGACATCACCGTGTCTCCGAAGTTCAAGAGAGCGAAGTAGACGGCGAGGTTCGCGGGACTTCCGGAAAGCGGCTGGACGTTCACGCGGTAACCTTCCGCACCAAAGAGTTCCAGGGCGCGGCGCTTGCAAAGATTTTCCACCTCGTCCACGTTCACACAACCGCCGTAGTACCGCTTGCCCGGGTACCCTTCCGCGTACTTATTGGTCAGGATCGATCCCATCGCCTCGAGCACCGCCGGGGACACGTAGTTTTCGGAAGGGATCATCTCCAGGCCGTCCTTCTGCCTCTTCTGTTCCGCGTCGAGCCATTGGTAGAGCTCGGGGTCGTTGGCTTGTAAATTTGGGTAGTTCATAAGAATAGTTCTTAGTTCTTAAGTTTCTAGTTGAGTAGCACTACAAACTGAAAACTCGCAACTGACAACTATGTTTTACACCATGGCCTCCATTTTCTCGCATTTTGCCGTGTTCGGCAAACTATTGTATTTACTGCTGAGCTTGTGGGAACTCGGCGGTAAGTTATCCTGGAGAGGTTCGTCTTCACGTAGTCATCATTTTTCATCAAACATTCATGATGAGGAAACATTCCAAGATACTGTCTATAGCGCTCGCGGCCGTCACGCTCGCCGGCATTGCGCCGGCGGTCGTCTATGCCGCGCCGCCTTCACCTGTCGCCACTATCGCCGGCCCGGCGTGCGTGCTTTTCCCCCGTAACCTGACGATGGGCATGCAGGGCGAGGACGTACGCGGGCTCCAACAGTTCCTAAACTCCCATGGGTTCGCCGTCGCAGCCTCCGGTCCCGGCTCCGCCGGAGCGGAAACCACGCTTTTCGGGGCGAGGACGCGTCAGGCGCTCGCCGGGTTCCAGCGCGTGAACGGGATCTCGCCCCCCGCCGGATACTTCGGCGCGATCAGCCGGGCCAAAGTGTCTGTGCTCTGCATGGGCGCATCGGTCTCCGGCTCCGGGCAGGGCCTCACGACCACGATCACCCCGCTTCCTCCGGCGGCCAAAGCCGGCATAGGCGGCGCGAACGGCGTTGCCTTCACCCCGACCGTAGTAACTCCGCCGCCTTCCACGGTGGTGACCCCTCCGGCGACAGCAGCGGCGGTCCCGGCAGGCTCCATCGCGCCCCAGAGCGTTGTCGGCGTGTTGTGCACCTACCGCTGGGGCAATCGCACCCAGCTCATGAAGGGCTCCGGCGTCATCGTGAGCTCGCAAGGCTACGTCCTGACCGCGCGCCATATCGTAGACCCGCGCTGGACCTACGATGTCTATCAAAGCACGCTGAACGCTGAACAGCGGGATATGTACATGAACGCCGTCCTTGATCACTGCGAGATCGGCCTGCCGGAACAGGGTACAGCCTTACCGGGCGGCGGCGACATCCGCCGGCTGAACCCCGGCACGTTGATCACCGGCCATTTCCAGTACCGGGCGGAGCCGTACTTCCTGCCGGGCCGCAACGGCCTTTCCGCAAGCGAGTACAACACTGCGGATTTCGCCGTACTCAAGGTGAGCGGTCCCGTGCCCAACTGCTCCTCCTGGAACCGGGAGTGTAACCTGGCGGGCGCCTTCCCTTACACGCCGGTCATGACGA
Source organism: Minisyncoccota bacterium (assembly GCA_025449695.1). Taxonomy (GTDB): domain Bacteria; phylum Patescibacteriota; class Minisyncoccia; order UBA6257; family 2-01-FULL-56-20; genus JANWIW01. Next base: position 19,268 of record JANWIW010000036.1, read on the forward strand.
CCCCCCTGCCTGCGGCGGCGAGCGATGAGATCTTGAGCTACGGGTACCCCTCCACGCCGGGCGTGAACGATGCGGCCTCGAACTTCATGGCTTTCTATTTGAAAGGCGCCGTCGGCACGGTAGGAATGTATCTCTCCGGCGACCAGCGCTTCGCGGGCATGCCCATGAATTTCTCTTTCGATGCCCAAGATATCCATAATGGGCGCTCCGGCTCCCCCATCTTCCATCGCGGCAAGGTGGTGGGCATCCTGTACGGGTCTACCTCGAGCCAGCAGTCCTTCAACCTGAGCATGCCGGCCATCATGGCCATACTGAAGGACGCGGGCCTGGACTCCGTGGCGTCATTTTCTCTGTCATCCTGAGGTATTCCGAAGGATGACAGCTTTTCGAAGCCCGGTGATTAAGCCGGGATGAAGGCGCCTGTAAGGGCGCCTTTTCGGCGGCGTCATATATCACGTACAAAGGTCGTCCAAAGCAACCAAATTGGAAACCCAACAATGAAAAAGATTATTGCGGCGGCGGGCCTTATCGCCGTCATCGCTCTCGCGGTTGCAGCGCCGGCCAGCGCGGGAACGAACGCTTCCGCGAATGGCAGCGCCCGCACGGCGGTGAGCATCAACCCTGCGGGCAAGGTGCATCTTGCGGGCGCCGTTACGGCCGTTTCCGCCAGCTCCCTTACGGTAGCGAGCTGGCTCGGCAATTGGACGGTGAACATCGGGGCTGATACCCGCTTGAGCGCCAACACGGACGGCAAGAACGGGAAAGAGCAGATCGCGATCGGACAGATCCGCGTGGGCGACCGCGTGGCAGTGGACGGAGCGATCGCTTCCGGCATGACGGTGAGCGCCAACTCGGTGATCGACGTTTCGCTGAACCCGAACGCGCCGAGAAAGATCCTTGCCGGCGTCATCTCGAATCTTAACGCCGCGGCGCGCAGCTTCACGCTGACGCTCAAGAACGACACCACGGCCACCGTGAACCTGGCTTCCGATGCGAGCCTGCGCATCGGCAAGACCGTCACTACGACCGTAGCGAGCCTTCAGAACGGCATGCGCGTAAGCGTGTCCGGCGAGTGGAACCAGAGCACCAACACGTTGCTCGGCAAGCAGCTTGTCGGCATCGACGCTGCGACTGCTGCTAAAGTTGAAGCCAAGCACGATCACGACGGCAAGGCGAACGGCGGCCTGAAGCTCTTGATGAAGAGGCTTCTCGGCTGGCGGTAACTGCCTCCCAACGGACCAAAAACGCGCCCTGTTAGGGGGCGTTTTTGGTCCGTTCGCCGCGCTCACTTATTCACTTGCAGACGCGGACAATGCGTTATAACGTCAAAATAGATATTCGACGAAGGAGGATAGTCCGGATGAGAAAGCTCTACGTGCTGTGTGCCCTTCTCTGTGCCTGTTCCTTGCCCGCGCTCGCTGACAATCCCTCTCCCAAGCCCGTCCCTGCCATGCGCTGCGCCCTCGGTACGCAGATCTGGCAGATCGAATGCGACGGGTTGAACGTGATCCCGGAGGTGCCGACCTGGCGAACTTACACTTCCAAAGACGGCGCCCTCGATCGCAAGGAGGGGAGGTTCGCCCGCCTGTCCATCGCCGGCGGATGGACGGTCGTCGAGATGTGGATCAGCGACCGCGCCGGCAATGTCATGGTCTTGCGCAATCAGCTGCGCCAGCGCGACGGGGTCCTCCAGCATCAAAAACATCCCGTGCCCGAAGAACACTGGTACGCGGACGGCAGGCACGTCATCTGCCCCTGTCCGGTCCCGGCAGTTGCCGAACACTGAGGGCGGGATGCCACTCGAACCAGGCGGCCATGTATTGGCCGCCTGAGATTTTTGGGAAAACAGGTTTCGCTGCAGGGTGTCTAGGATATACAAAACCGTACGGATCTGCAGATCACATTTTAATCTTGCGAATGCACTGGCGACCTGAGAGCAGTCATCTCTTACGGATCATTCCTGCCGTCGCCAGTGATGGGTATCTGCTCTCCCAAATATTTCGGCCTCCGTCCTCCTATCAGGTCAAGGACCGCCTTCTCGTCCGCGAACGTCTCGCGGATGTAGTTGCGGAACAGCACGTGGCCCCTATCGGCGGCCACCCCGGAGGCGTCTATACCAAGCTGGCGGGCGATAAAAACGGCGCGAGGCAGGTGGAACGACTGGGTGGTGACAAGTACCGAGGTGGCCTGGAAGATAGCGCGGGCGCGATACATGGTGCTGTAGGTGTCGAACCCCGCATGATCCAGGAAGATATCACGGTCCGGGATGCCGCTCTCGAGAAGATACGTGCGGACGGGATTGACCTCATTGTGGCTCACGGTGCTGTTGTCGCCGGAGACAAGGATCTTCGAGACCTTCCCGGCCTTGTACAGCCGGATCGCCGCATCCGCGCGGTCCCGGAATATCCCGGAGAGCCCGCCGTTCCTCAGGATGGCGGCGCCGGGGATTATAGCTGCCTGGGCGGCCGGGGCTTCCGCGGCGCCGCTGTATATGTACGGCATGGTCCCGACCGCGATGACCGCGTTCGTGATGAGGATGAAAAGAACTACCGCTCCGCACCCGAATACGAGACAAAGAAGAAGGCGCTTCATTGCCATAAGTATAGCTTCCATGCTCACGGTTACGCACTACTCTTCACAATCCTCCTTTCCTAAGGTTCAATTGAGCCAATGCGCCCATTCCGGTTTTTTGCACTTTCACGTTTCGATCTCATCGCCTTCATAAGCGGCGCGGCGGTCATGGTCCTGGAACTCGTCGGCTCGCGCCTGCTCGCCCCGTACGTGGGAACCTCGCTGCCGGTCTGGACCGCGCTCATCGGCATGATCCTCGCCAGCCTGAGCGTTGGCTACGCGATCGGCGGCCGGGCAGCCGACGCCCACCCGGAGCCTTCAGGCCTCGCATGGATCCTGGGATTTGCAAGCATCACCCTCCTCGGCATCGCCGCTTTCACGGACGTGGTCCTCGCGTGGATATTGAATTTCATCCCCGACCTGCGGGCAGCCGCGGTCATCGCCTCCGCGCTGCTTTTCAGCGTCCCGAGCATCCTCTTCGGCATGATCACGCCGTATATGGTACGTCTGAAGTTCGAGGCTCCGGAAAAGGTAGGCAAGACCACGGGCAACCTGTATGCCCTTTCCACGGTAGGCAGCATCGCCGGCACGTTCGCGAGCGGCTTCTTCTTGATCCCCTATTTCGGCTCGCGTACGCTCATCATCATTCTGGGGTTCTGCGTCGCCTGCCTCATCTCTCTCATTGACCCCAGGCGATACTGGAAAATCACCGCAGGCCTCTGCAGCCTGGCTGTTCTCGCCTACCTCGCCGTCACCGCGTTCTCCGCGATAGCGGCGGGAGCGGGCTTCGTCGAGCTCGATACCGGCTATAACCACGTCCGCATCATAAAGATGGAAGATGCGGCGACCGGGCGGCCCATTACGGTACTCCAGATGGGCACGGAGACACATTCGGCCTCGTTCGAGGACAGCGACGAACCCGTGTTCCCCTACATAAGGTTCTATCGTCTGATCCGGCATTTGAACCCGGAAACGCAGAGGGCGCTCATGATAGGAGGAGGCGCATTTACGTACCCCCGGGACTACGCGGCCATGTTCCCCGAAGCGACGATGGATATCGTCGAGATCGACCCGGCGTTGCCCAAGCTCGCGGAGCAGTATTTCAGATTCTCGCCTTCGCCGCGACTACGGACCATCGCGGAGGATGGCCGCACCTTCGTGAACCGGGATCACGAGCCGTATGACGCCATCTTCATAGACGCGTTCTCCTCGTACAATATCCCCTTCCACCTCACGACTCGTGAAGCAGTGGAGCGCTTCAGTCATCTCCTTGCTCCCGAAGGCGCGGTGCTCATGAACATCATCTCGCCGCTTGAAGGTCCGGAGACCAGGCTGCTCTCCGCGATCCACGCGACCTACCGTGCGGTGTTCCCCTACGTGTATCTCTTCCAGGTCGAACCCCATAGCCCCCGGTCCCCGCAGAACCTCATGCTCGTGGCCATGGGGAAGGAGATCCCGCCGGCCAGGCTGGATACCTCGCTTGAGATATCGGATATGCTCGCCCTTCTTTACAAGCGCGATCTGGAAAGCGAGGTGCCCCCGCTCACCGACGACTTCGCGCCCGTCGAACAGTATGCGGCGGAGATCACCTCTTTGCGCAGGCGGTCGCCTTTTTGAGGCGGTTTGGCGCGCTCATCTCCTAAGCCCATTACCTTATAACGGCCTTAGGGGACGGGGCAGAGGCAGTAAGGGCTGCGTACCCGTCTATATGTTACCTGCGGACGCGGAAAGCGAACCGGTACTCCGGGTCCAGCGCGTTCGGCGAACAGCGGGTATGAGTGGCCATGACGCTCCGAAAACCGGTGGCCGCATGCTGCACGCAGTACGCCTGCCAGAGCAGATGCGGGTCGACCGGATCCATGACGAAGCTCATGAAGGAATGTCCGGTGGCCGTGAGCGCATGGTACTCGGCGATAGTGATGGCCGCGTTCCAGACGTGATCGATCTGCCGGTCGTTACACAGCCACTCAATCCACTCCAGGCCGGACAGTGCATTGGTGAAGGGATCCACAGCCAACTCGACGGGCTGGCCGTCCGCCGGGAGGACGCATCGCCCGAACTTGCTCTCGAAGGTGGAACACATCCTCCATCCTTTGAAGGCCACTGCACCGTGGAAGTCGCGCTCGGGAGTCACGGTAACCGTCTCATAGTGCTCCGCAGGCTGGACGAGAAGAGTGGTGATCGATTTCATGAACTCCTCCATTGTTACGGGCAGGATTGCCCTTTTCTCTCGTCCCCTCGGACGAAACTGAGGATAAGATATCACCATTGGTTTAAATTGTCAATATTATATGACGCTTTTTAGCCTGAAAATAAAGTGTAAGAATGGATTCTGTGGAATTTAATTGACACAATTAAGACAAGGGTGTACTCTTCTCTACATGAGCCAACCATCTCGCGCGCTGAGGGCCTTGATGAACATGGGGTTCTCCGACCGGGAGGCATCGGTGTACCTGGCGCTCCTGGGGTTGGGCAAAGGTACGGTTTCGGAAATAGCGAGGAGGGCCGCCATCAACCGGACCACAGGGTACGATATCCTCGATAGCCTGGTGGGCAAGGGCCTGGCCACCATCTCCGGCAAAGAACCGAAACAGGAATACGCGGCCGAATCCCCGGAAAAGATAAGGCGCTTCCTTGAATCACAACGGGACAAAGCTCAGGAAGCCCTTGCGGGAGCCGAAGAGATCATCCCCGAACTCAGATCTCTTTACAGCGTGAGGAGCAGGCCGCAGATACGGTTCTACGAGGGTAAAGAGGGCATGAAGGACGTCTATGAGGATACCCTTTCCGCGGGCGAGGCCATCCGGGCATACGCCAACGTCGATGATATGCATAAAGCGCTGCCGGATTACTTCCCCCGGTACTACAAGCGCCGCTCCGAGAAAGGGATAAAAGTGCGGGCTATCGTTCCCGCGAACGCTGCGGGTATCGAGCGGGCCGGCCATGATACCGAGGAATCCCGGGAGACCGCGCTCGTCCCCGCGGACCAGTATTACTTCTCTCCCGAGATCAATATCTACGACAATAAGGTAGTGATCGCCTCCTGGCGGGAAAAACTGGGCATCATCATCGAAAGCGCGGAAATCGCCGACGCCATGAAAAAGATCTACGAGCTTGCCTGGACCGGAGCGAAAAACCTGGATGGTTCCGGACTCGGCGCCTGAGCAGAAGCGTACCGGTCTCCGGCGCCGGGGACGCCCTCAAGGATGACGACTTGAGTACCTGGCGCATGGCCTTTTTTTGCGCCGTGCGCCTGCTATAATCCCGGCATGGGAGCAAAGCACGAATCGCTCGATTATCCCGAGGGCTTGGAACCGGTCCCGCTGGACAAGAGAGAGGTTATGGGATCGACCCTCGATCGTCTTCTCACCAAGAATCAGGGCGTTATCTTCGCGGCGAGCGGGCGCACCGAGCGCATCCTCCGCAAGGAAGCCGTCGACCCGCTCGAGTTCACTGACGTTTTTCTTCCGGAAGAGATATCTGCGGACATGAGACAGACGACCCTCAAGGAGGCCGGTTTCAAGGTTGTTGCCGGTCCGCAGCTGCTCATGGAGAAATTGGCTTTCGCCGCTGAGGGCCTGCTCTATCACCAGATAGGCGTTGCGGACTGGCTTTCCAGCGAAGGCGTGCGGACCTATGTAGAAAAAGCCTCTAAGCCCGACGATATTCTGCGCGGGAACGACCTGGTCGTGGAGTTCGACATGGGCGGAGACAAAGAGCCGCTGGCGCTGAGCGTCGACCTCGCGGTCGGCCCGGACGCTTTTCGCAAGAAGATAGGGCACATCCGGGAGAAGATCGATGCAGGGACCCTGACCGAGGTCCGGTATCATATCGGCCCGGACGGCGCCCACAATCCCCTTTCCCGTACCCCGAAAGTGGTCGTAGGCATGTCCCCCGAGAAAGCCGTGGCCGTTTCCCGGCTATGGACCAGCGAGGACAAGAATGATACGGCCAGACTGAAGGAACATCCGATCCAAGTTGCGATCGTCAGGCAAATCGACCTGCAGCTCAAGGCGTACGAGCAGTACGCGCGCGCCAAAGGCAAGACTGAGCTTGCGGAGCGTTTCGCAAGAGCGGGCGCCGCTGTCGGGAAGATATTGAAGGAGAAGGAATCGAAGCTCAAGGACGACCCAACGGCCGCGGCCGGGGATACCGTTGCCCAGATCCGCCTGGCCCTTACAGAGCTCTCTCCGGCCAAGACCGGCGACCGGCCATACGAGACCAACGTCAGGGCGAACCGCTGGCACGTCTGACGGCGGAACTGCCTGGCCTGCTTCGTATATGGAGTATCGCCCCTCGAAGAAAGGAGGTGCGGTCAATTCCAGTTTTTAGTTTTCCAGCAACCTAAATACTGTCGTAAGTTTTCTCGCTGCGGCGCTCGATAAGCAGGATGAGAACCGCTCCCTCTTTCGCGCGGTACACGATTCGCAGATCTCCCTTTCTAACCCGGAAAATGTCGTCTCTACCTTGGAGCTTTTTGATATCCAATCCCTGCAACTTACCCGCTGCCAGTTTAGTAAGCACGTCTTTAACGCGGCTTCTTTCCTTGGAGGTAAGCTTCTGTAAGGCTTTCTCGATTGCGTCCATTTAAAGACGGCTGATCAGATCGGCGATTGCAGCGCCCCCCTTCTTGATCTTCGTAAAATCAATGACCGGCTGCCAGAGATCATCCTCATCTGGAGAAGAAATCTTGAATACTGGCTTGGACTTCTTCATGACAATAAAAGAGCCGCCTTCCTTGATCTTTTCAATGTAAGTCTCGATGTTTTCCCGCAACTCTTTAAGTCCGATGGTGTGGAGGTTTTTCATGTCGGTAAGTTTAACTTAAGATAAACTTGATGTCAAGTTTTTATCAAACAAATATAGGGTCAGGAATACGCTCGTATAAGAGTGTTTTCAGCTGTGCTTATAACCTAATTCTTCAAAGCATTCCTCTAGCTGCACCTTCAACTCTGACTTTCCTTTGCCACCCTTCAAGAATTTCTCCCGGCGCTTAGCGTCTATTTCGGAGAGGTATGATTCGTAATAGACTAATCTCACTGGACGCCGATTCCTAGTGGCAAGAACATAGCCATTTTTGTGTTTCTCGATACGGACCTTAAGATCCGGCGTGTAGCCGGTGTAAAGTTCGCCATCCTTCTCGCTAAATAAGATGTACACATAGTACATTGGCCCAGCTTAACTGTTTTATATCAATACTATCTAAATTGCTTGGGTGGTCAGCTTAGCTGACCATAACCCACGCTAAGCGTGGGTCAGGAATACGCTCGTATAATAACCATCCTGTCCGATTCGGCTTATATGGAGGACCTGCGGCAGAAGATGGCGAATGTGCTCGCTGCCTGAAAATGTCGGTTCTGTCGAAAATGACAGACCCCACGTGAACGTGAAGTCCGTCGTGGGGTAATAGTTACAGTCACTGTCCCCAGACTGTAATGGGTGCTTGAGGCGTGCCGACTGTCGCGAGATACGACACATCGCCGGTTTCTCGCGCACGTTGGACGAGCCACAAATCGCACTCTCGTTCGAACCGCTCGTAGTCCGTCAAGGTTGCGATTACCCGTGGCGTCGGCTTCCTCTCGGGACAGAAACGCGCAGGGAGGGCAGTGCCGATGACGATAAGCAACGTAGCAGCGGCGACGGTCAGCGCCTTCACTACACGACGGACAACTCGCGCTCGCGCCGTGAACTGGTCAAGGAAGTGGTAGCGCATCTCGAACGCCGTCTCCGCCGCTTCCATTGCGATCCGCAGCTCTTCTTCACTCGTGATGAACCGGTTGAGGAGCGTATCGAAAGCGTTGGAGTGCCCCTCTCCTTCGCCGTCCTCGTGCAGCTCGTCGTGGAGAAAGTGTGGCCAGTAAAACTGGGACTGCTCTTGAGCGAGGCCAAAGCGAGCGAGTTGCGGGCATACATGTCGGTAGGTTTCCCCCACCAACACTTCGCCTGCGATCCGCAACGTAACGAGCGCCGCGAGATCGTAGTGCTCCTGCGGATAGCGAACGAGCTCGTACATCCTTCGGACAGTCCTCCGGGTTGTGAAACTTGCCGGAGGGTTGAGAGCGATTGCAGCCGGGATGCCGAGCTGCTGTAGGTCCTCCAGTCGGTTCTCTTGATGCGTAGGGGCGTCGGCCGGGATTTCGTCTCGAAGAATGTTGCGGATCAGCTCTCGCGCCGATTCCGAGGCGAACCCCTGATTGGTTCGCTCGTACCATTTCACGAACTCGGCCGAGAGATAGCCCAACTGCAAGAGAAATGCGGCAAACTCCTTGCGCGAGGCAGACGGCAGGTGCAGGAAGAAGGGGTGGTCTGCAAAACGGTCGATGAGCGTGCGCTCAAAGGCCATGTAGCGACGGGCGAACTCTGACATGATCTATCCTTTCCGGGTTTTCAACCCTGCTTTTCTGCACACATCTTACCCTAAAGTTTCTATGTTGTCAATAATTTGTATACAGCTTTGTAGTATTGTTTTTACTACACTATCCGTGTAAAAATGAGATTGTTGTAAGATTGTTTTTACACATGCTCAATCCCTCAAAACTTAAGGATTTTGGCCTCGGTGACAAAGAAGCCAGAGTTTATCTAGCGCTCTTGGAGGTTGGAGAGGCCAAAGCTCACGAGATAGCGAGTAAGGCCGGTGTAGCTCGACCGGCCGTCTACGATCTACTGAACCGACTTACCGAAGAAGGATTAGTGGGAACAATCCAAAAAAACAAAGTCGCTTACTTCGTCGCCAATAGCCCGGAGACCATACGGCGCGGGCTAGAGGAAAAGCAACGGGTATTCGATCAACTACTGCCCGAGCTGCGATCGGCATTCAACACTACCAAGTCCAAGCCAAGAATTCTTTATTACGAGGGGGTGGAGGGCATCAAAACCGTATTTGAAGATACGTTGACCGCGCATAATAAAACACTCCTCGGCATTCTCTCAATGGAAGATCTATTTAAAACTCCGGGCAAAGAGTACATGGATGATTATGTGGCAAGGCGCGTTGCGGCCGGATACACGCTTCGCGTGATCCGCAGCAAGCCGAAAGAGGTCGGCCATGCATGGCAATCTGCCCCTGGCGAGAAGCGCGAGTTGCGTTACCCACCGGCAAGTATGGTGTTCGACATGACAACCTACATTTACGACGACAAGGTGGGCCTGATCTCAACGGAAAAAGAGAATTTTGGTTTAATAATCGAGAGTGTGGAGTACAGTAATAATATGCGCCATCTTTTCGAGGCTTTGTGGCAGATCAGTACCGCAGATAGACCCCATCAATAATCTGAAATGCCTTCAAATACTTTTACCGCCGGACCGGTCATATAGATCTTGCCGTCCTTCTGCTCGATTACGAGCGTTCCTCCGGGAGAAATCACCCTGACGACATTTGAGACCAGCCCTTTAGAAAGGGCGGCAGTTGCAGCCGCGCACGCGCCGGTGCCACAGGCCAAGGTATGTCCCACCGACCGCTCCCACGTTCTTATCTCGAGGGCGTCCCTGCTTCGAACCCACACAAAATCTACATTGGTCTTGTTGGGGAATAGATCTGTCCGGTGTTCCAATGCGCGGCCTTCTTCCTGCCAGTCAAAATCAAAATTCTTTACGAAAACTACTGCATGAGGCGTCCCTATCTGCATGGCGAAGATGTCCTTATGTTCTGTTATTGCCGGAATCGCTCCCATTTCAACCCTTACATCCTTATCCCCTATTAAAGTTGCCTTCGTTATACCTGCGCGCGTCTCAATGGCAATATCTTTCCCTGCTTTCTTAGCCACACAGCGCAACGCATTCCCGCAGGTTTCTGCCTCTGTACCGTCCGGATTGAATATCTCCATGCGGCAATTCACCCCTGTGCTGGGACCTACTATCACAAGGCCGTCCGCGCCAACACCAAATCGCCTGTTACATAGTTGCCTGGCAAGCTCGGAGGTTGCGGGTAAGCGCTTCTGATTCCCCTCGATAAGTACGAAGTCGTTACCTGCAGCCTGCCATTTCTCGAATCTCAGAGGCATGCTCACAAAGGCCGTGCCAGGAACGCATAAGCTAAGTGGCCAACTCTCTTATCTTCATTCACAAGGCTATAAGCTTCTTCGGCATTGATCTCGGCTGATCTGATGATTTCCCTTATCGTCGGTTCGTCATAGCCATCAACGGTACCAGGGACATCTATGCCGGTTCTCTCTTTAAGCAGCGCGGTGGCTTGCTCGTACTTGTAGAATGAGAATTCTATTCCGTTCTCTTTCTCGTAAATGGCGTACTGCTCCAGGAATTGGGCATCGCTCTGCATCATGAACACGATATCCGTGCGTTCATAGGCAAGCCCTGCACGCCTAAAGCATTCCGCGATAGCACTGGTCGGCACTCTGCCACCGATCAACGTAACAAGGGAGCCTCCGGGAAGAAGTTTTTCTTTAGCCGATCGCAAAAAGCCGAGTTGCGATAAGAGAGAATACTTTTTGAGAACGTCCTCTTCGCTTTCTGCAAGGTAAGCATATGGCCTTGCGTCAGTAAGGGTAGTGGTCGCGAGATTTTTTTCGAGCTTGCTAGAGTCCACCATCACCAAGGGAAGATTGCCGTAAATGAAGTCAACCTTCTCAGACAAAGGGTCACAATCTCTGCCTGCTAAATAGGTGATCTTTTTTCTTTCCAAAACATCTGACGGGACATTTTTCTCAATGTTTTTTCTTATATCAGGCAGAATCTCCGGGATGATGTCTGTAATGTAAAGATTTTCTATTTCGGGAAATATATTCAGCGCCGCTATCGCGTCAATACCATTGCCACAGCCAATGATCGCCATGGAGCGGATACTCTTCTTCTCTACGGCCAAGCGCTTCATTGCCCGGAGAGCAAGATAGAGCCAATCATCCTTAGGGTTCGCTTCCAGCCCGGACATATCATCGGAAACGGTGATCTCACCCTTGGCATCGATATCCACGGCCGTCATGAGGGCAGAAAAATCTATCGTCGTCATGCGCATAGTCTAATTTTTCACGCAAATCTGTAAATTTTCTTATTACAGCGCGGCCACAATTTGACAATAAAACCAATAAAATCTATGTTTATTAGTATCTTCTGTGTAAGTAACTAACTTACGACTTTATGAACAAGATTGAAGAAATCCTTAAAAACCTTGAGTTGAACGAGAACGAGCGAAAGATCTTCTTAGCTTCTCTGCGCATCGGCTTGGCCCCAATAAGCCAGGTGGCACGCGAGGCCGGCCTTGGCAGGACATATGCCTATGAGCTGGTGGAGCAGTTGAAAGAAAAAGGTCTGCTCGCTGAAACTGAGGAGAAGGGTGTGCGAAAAATAGAAACTCTCGACTATGAAGGGGTCTTGGCCTATATCGGCCGGAAGCAGCGGGATATGGAGATCGTGGCAAGAGCCCTGATAAGGTCGGAGAAGGATTTCAAGGCTGCCCGCGCGGGGGTTCCGAGCAAGACGAAGGTTCGCTTTTTTGAAGGAGTCGAAGGAATAAAGAGCATCAACTCAGAAATCAGGAAAGACCTTGAAAAGCTGCGCCATCCCTATAAGTTTCACGTTGTGTTTTCGGCAGATCGCATGGAATCTGTCCTGCCGGGATGGATAGAACAGAACCAGCACATTTATTATGAACCCCACATGCGGAAGTACGCGATTGTAAGCGGGACCCCCTTGCTTCAAAAATTCATGGAGCAGGTACGGAACCGCGAACAAAGAAATTTCTTTTCTAAAATATGGCCGAGCAGTAAAACTGAGTTCCCCACCGACACCTTGTGCTGGTTAGATAAGTTGGCCTATCTTGATATGGAAGGTCATCCTTCGGGCATAATTATCCAAAACAAGGCTATCGCGGACACCTTCGTAATGTGGTTCGAGCAGATGTGGACCAGCTTACGCTAGTGCCTATCTACGACCAAAGAGAGAACTTCTTGGTCAGTTCATCAAGCGTACTTTTCTCCCCAACAATGCAGATGCCATAATACTCTAGTTCCAGCTCAGGGGTATCCTTGGATCGCTCAACTTGCTCTTCCCATCCTCCAACTGTCATGGCGCTAGTAAACGACGCGAAAGGAATGCCTTTCTCGACACAAACATTACGAAGCGCCCGTATCTTGTTGGAGTTATCGGCCCGGAGAATGATGTAAGGCCACTTCGAGGCCATGTGCATGCCTCCATCCTTGTCTGCATAGCTTATGACGCCCATATCAACTTCTGGATGCGAGTTCACTAGGCCCACTGTCATGTGAGCTAAGGCGTTCATTATTTTACCTGTTTCAATCTTCTTATTTAGAACGGCGACGAATTTAGTCATGATGATGTAGGTTCTTTGAGAAGTTTAGGGCATAGTTGGTATGAAATCGGCATCATCGAATGGATAGTAGCGATTTACGTAAACATTGTTCACAACAATTTTTCCTTCTGTCTGTATATACTGCAAAGATATCTTCAGTTTTTTTTCTTCGTCTGCTCCGCGCATGCTTCTCATAAAGCCCGATTCGTAAGCGGTAACTCTGTTATAGATCAACCCCTTTTCACGCTCTTGAGTTTTACGTTGGATTACCTTGAGGCCTACATCAACATTAAAGATTCCTGGAGAATCTTCGCGGATATCGAGTATGTTAAGTCCTAGAAAATCATATCCTCCTTTTACTAATTGGTCATCGGCAGTCTCTCCGAAAAAACTCATTTGTGTTCTAGATGCGTGCGCCCAAAAGTTATCTCTGCCTGGGCTTGTGACCAAAAGAGTATTTACCTGTAGCATAATTTCTCCGATTTTCCTTTTTATCTCATCTTCAACTAATGAGTGCTTTCTTTTCAACTCAAGATTTAAAACCAATTCTTTATCCAGATATTCTTTTAATTCGGGCAGGGTGCTCAAGATAGTAAGGCTGTTCTTTGAAAAAACTGCGAATTCTTGGCTCAATTCGTCTACTTTAAAATCTTCTGTGTTATTTGTACAAAAAATATAGTGGCTTTCTTTATTCTCCTTAACATCGGCAAGAATAGTGAGCCAAATAAGCGTATCTTTAAATCCTTTGTCTCCTTTGTTTGCGAATGGAGGTATGTGACGCAGAGATCTTTCGACTAAGTCCTTGGTAGGAATTGTCGGCAGAGGAAGCAATGCTATATCGTTAGCCTTCAAAAACTTTGTTCCCTCTTCGCGCAAAGCTTTTTCCACATCACGTTCTGAGAGTTCTATCTTGTCCTCTTTCGTAGTAAATGGCTTCAGCTTTTCAACAGCATCTTCATGTTTTGCAATCACTGCCTGTACAACATCAAATCTCTGGGCAACTCTCTCTTCCAGGACTACCGTGGGAACTTTAACCTCTACATTGCTCTTAAGATCGTTCTCATCTAGAAATGATAAAAGATCTTCAAAAGATGTGTTGAATATCTGGTCTAGTTTCTCCTCTCTGTCACGCCACAAAAAATTAGTATCCAGTACGACATTGAATTTCTTTTTATTCATGGTTTATCTAAGGATTACTATGGAGTTCGCATTGCCCCTCCTTGATGCAAATTGATGTGCATGAATCTTTCTTCCTCCACGGAAATTGTACGACTTCTAAAGACATCTTCGATAACAAAATTCTTTGTATTGAAATCTTCTTGAAATTTTTTGGCGTAGAAATTTCTCAAAATGAAACCTATAAACATATTGGGGGTAATTGGAGAGCATAGAGGAAGACGACAATCTGCATATTGAGAAATATGAAGATGACTTCTGGGATGAGCCATATTAACAAAGCTGTGAGGCGCGTAATCAAATCTCAGGGGGACTGGTAGCTCTACCATTGCAAGCGCCGAGCTTTCACCGGAAATATCTTCATTATCAACATCCAATTCGGCTTTTGGAATATAGCAAAGCCGATGTCCAAGAAGATCATTTCCATTGAACTGGTACATCATTTGCACCAAGGCTCCATCAAAAAGCTCGAAGTTATAGTTCTTTACTTTTATCAAAGCCTTATAAGCCTCCGCATAAGGAATGCCGCCCAACAAAGGCCCCAAAGAGGACTGTCCTGCCCAGGTTATCTCAATTTGACGCCCGTTCTGGCGAGCACTTGGAAAGTTCTGATTTACAACCCATCCTTTACCAATCAAATCTTCTGTTATCTTCTTAATCTCCTTAATAACTGCGGTGGGGGTGCTAGATATCCTCATCACCAAGAAATATTTTTTTAAGTTGTTCGCGAACATCAGGATCTATATTTTCAAATCTAATTTTTTCCTCATTTAGGTCTTGAATCAACTTTATTAAGTTTTTGTTGCTTCGATCTATCTCTCTATGTTCGTCTGTTGTTTTCTCGCGATTAAGAACGTTAATCTTTTCCATTGCCTTAAGGGTTGGGTACGTAAAATCCAATGTAAAGTTATTGGTCTTAACTTGCTCAAACTCTTCTATTAACATATCCATCTTTGGCCCTACTCCATAGACTCTAACCCAGGCCTTGCTACGCGTCATCGCTGTAAAAAGAATATTTCTTCGCTTTATTATATCGGACCCAATATAAACATATTCTGCGTTGAGAACGTAAACCATTGGGGCTTCGTTCCCTTTCACACGATGAATACCAGAAAGTGTTACAGAATTGTCTTGGTAAAATTCATCGCGAGAACTTGTAACTCCTACTATATGAGAATTTATTTTTTTCTTAAAAAGAATTTCAGATAATGGACCTAAGGCTTGAGGAGTAATAAAAGGGTCTGCGTTAATTACCACGATATCTCTAGTTTGAAGCTCTTCCTTTCTTAAGTTTTTTATAATCTCTTCCGCAACTGATTGAATTTGCTCGGTGTTATTTTTAAAAGTCTTAAAGACTATAATATCCTCTGCCGGAGAATGTTCTTGAAGAAAGATTGGGCTCGTATCATTAGTACGCTTAAGCCTTACTTTCCTACCATATCCCAAATCACCACTTTCCACTTGATATCCAATATCTCGCCACAAGGATGGATCATCGAACATCTGGACGAGACCTTCTTGGCGATATATTCCGAAACCTAGAGCATGGGCAGTTACCAGTACGGGGGCAGAATTTCTATAGCACTTCTCAAGAATAATGTCTTCTTTCGGTTTGTTTGGCTCATTATGAAGCTCGCGCCCCAAAACTTCTTTCGTGCTGCGCATCGAGGCTTCGTTTAACTTCTGAAGTTCATCGTAAGCCCAAATCAACCTTTTCGGTTTTCTCAATATTGCATAGCAAAGCTTAAGAAAAGAATCTGAAAAATCTTGCGCTTCATCAATTAGAATAGCGTCATATGTCTCTCTGAACTCATTTTTTTGCTCTAGCGCTTTACTGCAAACTAAGTCAAATTTATCTCTTCCCCAAGAAGCTGACTCCTTTGAAGTTCGTACATCCATGAACGAAATCCCGTTGTTTACACATATTTCAAAATAGATTCCCGGAGAACTTGCGCTTCCCCAGGCATGAAGTATCTTCACTTTTTCCCAGTCAGGCTCTTCGTTTTTTTGTTCAATTGTGAACTTAGTTATCAGATCCTTGAACTGTCCTTTCAAGGATCTGGAGCTAAATGTTACAGCTATATTCCAATCGGGATGGGTCGAATGCAAGTAAGCAGCTTTTAATGCCAGGATGATGGTTTTTCCAGAACCTGCTAATCCTCTAATCCTCTGGGGACCCTCTGCGCTCTCAATCACAGCCGCACTCTGATGTCTGTCTAAATTCGCAATTGAATTCTCTAGGTTTCTAACTTTTGCTCCGCGAGAGTCGCTTTTTACAGTTTCCGGACGCTTTATACCTGCTCTCAATTTCGTAACCGCCTGTACTACAGAAACAAGATGCCTAAATGTGGTTTCTGACACAGGAACAAGCGTCGAAGACAAAAGGTCGCGCAATCCATCATTGTTTAAAAGTATGTCGGGATCAAGATTGGCCTGGCGACAGCCAGGTGCATAAGTAACTACATTGACTTCAACCTTCAACTTCCTTTTATCAACTAATTCTTTGTACTGAAGAAGCTTAGCATTTAAGTTATTGTATATTTCATCCCTTTTCTGTAGATGATCACTTTGAATGCTGTCTCCCTCTACCAAGTCGAATACTACAAGGCCGTATTGGTTCGAAACGAACATCGCATCTAAAACCAATGCCCCATTGGGGGTCCCTACGATTGGATAGCCGGTGTACAGTATGCCGCTCAAATCAGCAGACCTACTTCTGAAATAGTCCAACAGTAATCCCGTAGATACAGGCTTGGTGTTCGACCCATTGATGACCTCAACCATTTGCTACAGTACACATCATTTATCCTCAACTTGCAAGAATCGCATTTACATGCACGGTATCTTGAGGAAGCAGAATTCGTAGCTAAGGTTATGACCTCTAACGTTCTCCTCGGTATAAGCGCAAATACCGCGCAATACTCAAGGATTAGGCTCCTCGTGGCAGGCGCAACTTTGTTGCTTTGCCTTGAAGTCCTGTCCATTTCGCCTGCCCATTTAAGTGCTTACCAGCGAAAACATGGAAAGCGAAATTTCCTTGTAAAGCCTAGAAATGTGCTCCGTTTCGCTTTCCACTCTTTGGAAATGGGTAACGCCTCATCGCCCGCTTTTATTGGTCGTACAAGTAAGAGGTCTGTCCCATCCCGCTTAAAACTGTATAGCGAAAAAGATTACAAAACTTATTAGTAATTTAATTTTGCTATACCTTTAGTTTTCTTTCAGTTTCACAAGTGCCGCGTCTTTCATGGTTGTGCTGTTCGTTTGTACCGATTGGAACAGTGTCCCAATAATAGACTTGGCATCCGCAGCATTTTGTACATTACTTTTCTGGAACAACTCCACAATTACAGGAACAACCTCTCGGAAGTTCTCTCGGGTAATTTGGGTTGCCTTAGCAAGCAATTCGACCACTTCTGAGGTGCTATCTACATCTTTGCCAAGAACAGAGTACAGTGGACCGAAACCCACAGCGACTTCCTCAAAGTTCAATCCTGTAAGATTTGATATATCATTTATTTTTGCCTCGGCTCGTTCCACTTCTTCGGCGGTCATCCCCGTTCTGCCTTGAAGCGTAGCTATGGCTTCTTGGCGCTGTGCCGCTCCGACAAATCCCCAGATCAAGAACGCCACCACCGCTAACAAGATTATTCCAGTGATGATCCGGTGACGGCCAAACCAGTTCGTAGTTTTTGTATTTTCTTTATCCATTATTTTATTTTGGCTTAATTTGAATCTACGGTAGCGGCGACCTTGTAGCAAAAAACCCGCCACCAGTTGGCCTTTCGGCCTGCAGGAGTTTCCCCCTGCAACGCAAGACGCGTCCCTGATGACGGGATCTTTGCGTCTTGCGATTTTGAGCCATGCCGTGCAGTCTTCCGCATCGGTTTAGGCTATCCAGCCGTATGTAGTTGTATTCAAATCCTATAGTGTTCCCGCGCTATAATCAACGCATGGGAATTGCTCCAATTAAGCTGAATACCGGCCTGGAAATGGAGTTCCTGCGCTGTTGCAAAAGAGAATCGTTCCAAAAGGAGGTCATGGAGCAGCGTAAGTTGTTGAACATTCCAGGCCAAGGTTTCGAATCCGCTGAGAAGTTTCTAATCCAACAGCTCTTAACTGCGAAATTAGTTGATGTGAACCAGAAATACAAGAACTTGAACAAAGGAGCTGCTGAGATTTGTGAAAAACTAGGGTTGCCCATGTATCTGAACAATTTAGTAGAGGCCTATATGGTGCTTGGAGATGGATTTAGGGAGTACACATACAACTCTTTTTGGTCTACGGAGGCCGGGTGTCAAATAGACAGCTTAGGAGCGCTAAGAATTGTAAAAATTTATCCTGGAGCCTCCCGACCGCGAGTACTTAAGTTTATAAATAAAAATTGGGAGATCCTTGCAGGAGGACCTACGTTCAAACAGAGAAATCAGCCCAAGTCGAAACAGCTTCGTAAACGGCCCAGGGAGGAGAGGGATGAGAAGATATATAAATACTATAAGGCCGGGCTGGTTAGGTATGATGGAAGACCGAATATAAAGAACATCCAGGAGTTAGTTAAGAAGCCCAACGACAGATTTGTCGGGTTAAAAGATGTAGATCCATTCTTCGCAAGTATGAGAACGGATACTATCCGCAACATTATCAAGATCCAGCGCAAGAGACAGCGTTAGGAATCTGTCTGGGGGACGTTAATCAGGTTCAAATAAGCAGCCTTCACGGCTACTCTTATTACTTTAAACTCGGCCTTAAAGGTCGAGATGGAACACAACGAACAAACAATTGAAGATGTTCTCGAAGAGCTGGCTCAACAGCTCGCGGACATCTTTATCGAACAAATAGATGAAAAGTGCAAAACAGAAGATGAAACGCGAGATACTCCCATCTGACGCTGGAAGGCCAATGTCCGAAGAGGAAAAGGTAGGCTATCTCCAAAACTTGAATCCAATATTGCGCACTATCGTTGAGGTGGGAGAGGCTATTCTTTCCTACCAGCCTTTTGTGCCTGTGGCCAACGATAGAGTAATTGGCGACTTGGATGAATTCCTTTTGCGGCAAAATATCTCCGAGGGATTCGAAAGCCTGGGAGCAGCCTACCGTGAGATCTCAACCAAATGCATGCTCCTGGCGGCGGCAGTAAATCTCTACACAGACTACATAATTGATGAAGAGTAGCGCCGGAAGGTTCGTAATCCTTTACTGGTCAGCTCTGACAGATTTCGGACTTTCCATCCATGAAGCCGCGCTGCTCCAACTATACTGCAGCTTATCGAACAATAGGGGGTATTCCTACGCGAGCATAGTCACTTTGGCGCGGATCATGGGCCTGTCAAAGCAAACCATCCGCAACCTCAACTGGTCGCTAAGCGAGGCAGAGCTGATAACTATCGCCTATCGGCAAGGGCAAAAGTTCAACCGCGTGGTGGTATCCTCCAAATGGAAATCTTACATAGGCCTGGAGGGACATGGCGACGGTTCTTCCGTGCTTAACGAGGACCTTTGGGGAACGGACGAGGATGATAAAAAATCTTGAGGGGTGTCGGAGAGAGTCAAAAAATTGGGGCTGGGGAGCTCAAAATAGTTTATGCGCCGGGCTCCAATTTCTTGAGCCAATATATATAAATGATAAGAATAAAAATAACTTGTAATTGCATCCTTCGGATCAATTACACTCTCTCTAATTTAAATTAGGGTGCCATCCCTTAAAAAGTGTTGGAAAATAAAAAGATGGAAAACAACAAAGTTGCGGCGATCTACTGCCGCGTCAGCACGGAGGACCAGGCCACCCATGGGATCTCCATAGAAGCGCAGGAGAGGGTGTGCGGCGAGGTCATCGAAAAAGAAGGGTACGCCCTGCTTGAGGTCATCAAAGACGAGGGCAAGAGCGGCGGGAACCTGAACCGAGCAGGCATTAAGAGGCTAAAAGAACTCTGCGAGAAGAAGCTCATTACCGCCGTTTTCATGGTCCATGCGGACCGCCTCTCCCGCAACACGGCCGACTACATCGGCATGATGGACTTCTTCAAAGAGAAAGGCGTCATGGTCCGCTTCGTATATCAGCCAACGATGGACCGCAGCACCGCCACCGGACAAACCATGGACACCGTGATGGCGGTGTTCAACGAACACTTCCGCCTGACCATCAAAGAGAAGACGAAGGCCACGCTCGACCAAAAGGCAAAGGCTGGGCTCTTCCCCGGCACCGCACCGTTAGGCTACATGAACGTGGACAATCCCTCGCCAACAAAGATAGGCAAGCGCATCATCGCGCCTGACCCCGTAGGCGCTCCGTTCGTCCAGGAAGCCTTTAAGCTTTATGCCACAGGCAACTATAACGGCTTCGAGCTGAACGAAATGATGTACCGGAAGGGTTTCCGCACCAAACGGGGCCTGAAGGTCCACCTAAGCCGCTTCTACGGCATGCTGGTGAACCCCATCTACGTCGGCGAACTGCATTGGGGTGACATCCATCTCTCCAGGGCGCAGCACGAACCGCTTATAGACCGTGACCTGTTTGATAAAGTGCAGCGGGTCATGGCGGCGCATAACAAGCATGCCACTCGGAAGAGGAAATACACATTCCTCCTGCGAGGGTTCCTGAGGTGTCAGGAGCACCGGGACCGCAAGTACACGGCAGGACACACGGCCAAGCCCAGCGGCCTCATCTTTTCCTACTACCACTGTACGAACCGCTTCGGTTGTGCAGGCGGCTATGTGGACACGGATACACTGGAAGGTGAGGTGGCCTTGGAGTTTAAAAGACTGAAGTTTTCGGAAAGCTTCACAAACCGGGTCATCGGGAAAGCGAAGGCCGAGTTCGATGCCCGGCGCAAATCTTATGAACAGAAGATAGCTCGCTTGGATGGCCAAAGGAATAAGCTATTTGCCCGCCGAAAGATCGCGGAGACCAAGATGTTCTCCGGCGTGCTTTCGGACGATGACTTTACCCGGATCAGGCAGGAGATAGCCGATGAGGTGAAGGTTATAGACGGCGAAAAGGCGAAGCTCGAGCAGCAGGACCACATACGGGTGGATATCGCTCAGGAGATAACGGCTTTTATGCGAGATATGTACGCCACGTACAAAAAGGCTCATCCCATCCAGCAACGCCATTACCTAAACCTGTTCTTTGAACATCTGTTTGTCTATAAGGGCAAGGTCCAAGAGGTCGCGTGGAGCGGCCTCTTTGCTTCTTTGCTCAATTTGCAACATATAGAACAACAGAAAACCACAGGGAATATGGACCCAGTTAAAATAAGCTATGCCTGGGGTGCCCGACGGGATTTGAACCCGCAACCACTTCTGCCACAGAGAAGTGCTCTACCGTTGAGCTACGGGCACCATAGGTACGGCGCAATTCTACCGCACCGCAGCCGATCCTTCAATCTTCATTCTGTATTAGGCCGTCTGCACTACGCTGGGGAATACGCGGAGGCCATCTGGACACCGCCTCGTGAAAAGTCCTACAATAGGAGGACTTCGCCGGACCGCACATCCCAAACATGAGGAATTTCACCAAGAACTTCGCCTGGGCCATCGTCGCCCTCATCGCCATCGCGCTCGTCTTCTCCTTCCTGAACTCCACGGGCACTCCGACCCGCACCATCAGCCTGAACGACCTCGCCGCGAAGATAACCAACGGGCAGATCAAGGATATCAAGGTCTCCGGCGACGCCATCAACGTCACCCTGACCGACGACTCCAAGGCCGTGGCGAAAAAAGAGGACGGCTCTTCGCTCACCGAGACCTTCAGGAACCTCGGCGTGGAGCCCAACGCCCTGCAGCAGGTCAATTTCGAGGTGGCCTCGGAGTCAGGCATCCAGTTCTGGGCGGGCATCCTGGTCCCCACGCTCCTGCCCATACTTCTCATCGGCTTCATCTTCTGGATTATGTTCCGGCAGGCCCGCACGGGCGCGAATCAGGCGTTCAGCTTCGGACGCTCCGGCATCAAGCTCGGCGGCCTGGGCAAGGAAAAATACACTTTTGCGGACGTGGCCGGCCTGAAGGAGGCGAAAGAAGAGCTTATCGAGATCGTGGACTTCCTGAAGACCCCGCAGAAGTTCCTTGACCTTGGCGCGAAGATCCCCCGTGGCGTCCTCATGGTCGGGCCTCCGGGCTCCGGCAAGACGCTTCTCGCGCGCGCGGTCGCGGGCGAAGCGGGCGTGCCGTTCTTCCACATCTCCGCCTCCGAGTTCGTGGAGATGTTCGTCGGCGTGGGCGCCTCCCGCACGCGGGACGCTTTCCAGACCGCCAAGAAAGCCGCCCCGGCCATCCTTTTCATAGACGAGATAGACGCCGTGGGACGCCAGCGCGGCACCGGCATGGGCGGCGGCAACGACGAGCGGGAACAGACCCTGAACCAGATCCTGGTGGAGATGGACGGCTTCGAGCGGGACACCCAGCTCATCGTGCTCGCGGCCACGAACCGCCCCGACGTCCTCGATCCAGCGCTCCTCCGTCCCGGCCGCTTCGACCGCCACGTGGTGCTCGACCTGCCGGACATCAACGACCGCGAGGCGATACTGAAGATCCACGCCCGCGGCAAGCCGCTCAAGGAAGGGGTGGACCTGCGCCGCATCGCCGTGCGCACGCCGGGCTTCTCCGGCGCTGACCTCGCGAACCTCATCAACGAGGCGGCGATCCTGACCGCCCGCCAGAACAAGAAAGAGATCGAGCTGCAGGAGCTCTTCAACGCCGTGGAGAAGGTCATTCTCGGGCCGGAACGCCGCTCCCGCTTCATCTCCCAGAAGGAGCGCGAGATCACCGCCTACCACGAGGGCGGCCATGCGCTGGTCGCGGCCTCGGTCATCGGCGCGGACCCCGTCCACAAGATATCCATCGTTTCCCGAGGCATGGCCGGCGGATACACCATGAAACTGCCCCTGGAGGACCGCCACCTGCGCACCAAGACCCAGTTCCTCGCGGACATCGCCATGGCCCTCGGCGGCTTCGTGTCCGAGGAGCTCACCTTCGGCGATGTCTCAACCGGTGCCTCGAACGACCTAAAGGAAGCTACCGCGCTCGCGAGAAAGCTCGTGACCCGCTACGGCATGAGCGCCCTCGGCCCGCTCACCTTCGGCAAGGACGAGATGCACCCCTTCCTCGGGCGGGAGATCTCGGGCGACAAGGATTATTCGGAGGATACCGCCAGGCGGATAGACCAGGAGGTGCGGGCCTTCATCGATCGGGCGAACGTGGTGGCGCACAAAGTGCTGACCTCGAACAAAAAAGCCCTGAAGGTCCTGGCTGCGGCATTGATGGAAAAAGAGACCTTGGAGCAAGAGGAGTTCAACGAGATCCTGAAGCCGTTCAAGATAAAGCCGGTGGCCATATAAAACGAAACGCCTCCGGTTGCACGTGCAGCCCGGAGGGTTCTGTTTCTGTGCGCTGCGGTGAACCGCAGCGCGACCGACGAACTCGCAATTCAGCGGGAGTCCTGTCGGTCCTGCTCCACCTCATCCGCGACCGGGGATCCGGGATCGTCACTGGGCTCGGCATCGGTCTTCAGGGTCGCAACGACGACCTGGGTACCGCCCTGCAGCTTGATGTTGACGTCGGCGTTCAGAGCGGCGGTCGTGTCGGCATCTTGCGCAGGAGTAACCCGCAGCTCGGAACCGTTCACGTCAGCGACGTTCTCGGTGTCGGTCGCGGCGGCGGTCGTGTCGCGCGTCTCGGAATCGTTCTTCTTGTCCGCAGCGGCGACGTTGGCCGTCGCGTTATCCGGCGAAGCCTTCTGCACGATGTCGCGGGCGAGAGTGCCGTCTTCGCCGGCAGATTCGGTCTGCGCCTGGGTGCCATTGTTCACAGTTGTGTGATCGAAGAGGCTGTCCCGCGCGCGGTCCTGCTGCATGAGCTCGCCCGAAGGAGAGGCGGCGGCGCTCGCCGCCGAGTCGTTGGGGGCAACTTCACCAGCCGCCGCGGGCTCGAGGGTCGTCGCCACGTTGAGGTGGTTGTTGGTGTTGCTGACAGGAGATGCGACGTAGGCCCTGGAAGCGGTGCCTGCCTTGTCGCTCGCCAAAGTGATTGCCGGGTTCGCGTCGAGACCGGCCACAGGTGGAGTCGTGATCGTCGCCGAATTCCGCAGCGTCGTTGCCGGGGAGTTGTCGGAGGTCGCAGCCGTCGCGGCCAGCAGTACCGGCATTGCGGCGAGAGCGAGGGCGATCACCATGAGGGGAATGAGAAACCGTATCGTCTTCTTCATGTTTCTCCTCGTACGGACGTTTAGTGTCATCGGGGATGTCGGCGTGGGTGGCGCGCCAGAGTGCGTTGGGTAGGTAAGTGAAACGTCAATCAAGTAACCCACTACTCAGTGCTCGGCATTAACGCGGCCGTCGCGTCAGCATCCTTTTCAGACAATCATATCTAGCGTCCTCCTATTTGTCAGACACACAACAATTCAGTTGTGAACGTACTCTGTGGCACCCATGCCCCCCAGATAGTTGAAAAGTACCATGTATGCAAATTCCGTCAACCTTATGTATCCCCAGGTAATCCGGCAACCCGTTTGCCGGATACATATTCTGAAAATTCCTTGTATTTCCTACAAAGAAAGCATCTCCGTAACTCGATCGAAGGATGGATATTCGACAAAGCCCTCCTTCGCCAAGGCTTCGGAAGGACGCAGCGCGGGGCACAGCCCCACTTCGCTCTTTCGAGCTACGCGAGGCACAGCAAAATCTAAGCCTCGATTACTCGGCAAGATTTTTTAGTGCGCGTGCCTGGACTCGAACCAGGAACCGCCAAGGTATAAGCTTGGTGCTCTAACCATTGAGCTACACGCGCAATTGCTTTCACTGCCGCGGCGGCGCGGAGCATCCGGCAAAGCGCATTTACTATAAACTAAAAACTTTAAACTAAAAACTATCTCACTATTCCGTCGAAGCGATCCATGGCCTGGCCGGCCTGGCTGTTGAAGCTGTTGATGGCGCGCACTTCCGCATTGATGTTGGCCACAAGGATACCTATGTCGCTCGGCTTGCCCCGGCCGGTCTCGAAATGGGCCTCAAGGGCTATGATCAGGCGGCCTACCTCGTCGGTGTAACCGATCAGACGGTTCTCGAGCGCGAGGCGGAGCGATATGGAATCCAGGGCCGCCTGCTGGGCGGCATCATTCGTGATGTCGGGAATGGCAAGAGTCATGACCTGCAGCTCCTTTGAGAGATCGATGGCGTGGGTACGGACACTGGCATTCTTGTCGCCCACCTCCTTGAGGATCGCGAGTGCTTCCTGGTACTGCCCTTGGCGGTCCAGCTCGTTCACCTTGGCGATGTCGGCCACAATGGCGTTCGATGAGTTCACGATATCCTGGGCGATCACCGCGCTTTTTGCACGCGCCTCATAAAACTGCTGGGGAACGCCCACATGGGGCGCGAAGACCACGCGCAAGACAAAGTAGGTGATGAGGCCCACGCCGAAGATCACGAAGAAAAGGATGAGCCGACGGTTTCTTGTTTTCATAAGATATCATTCGTAGCAGGTTATTTGTACGCGATTTCAGATGAAGAATCAAGGAGACTCGCTCCGCTTCTCATGGCATTGAGAAACGAGTCCGGAACGGTTAGAATCTACTGTTGAAAATGGTCCGCATTCGCGACGGACCGAAACCCTCCTTCGCGGTCATTCAGCGGGCTTCGCCCGCCGAAGCCCGCTACGGCGGGCGAAGGCGGGTATCGTATAACGGTATTACCTCAGATTTCCAATCTGATGACAGGGGTCCGACTCCCCTTACCCGCTCAAAAAATCATAGGGATGATTTTTTGAGCGAGGCTCGCCCGGTACTCCATGGCGGCCCGCTCACTTATAAAATCTTGCCCATGTACTCAAGGCTTAGATTTTCTTAATACCCCGTACTGCGGCACCAGGTGGTATACTGTGTCCATGAGCGAATCGCTTTACGAGCCGACGCCCGCAGACCGCCCCTTTCAGGGCATGGACGTCGAACGGGTTCGCAAAGAGTTCGCCGGCGAGCTGGCGGCCGCCCTCGTGGGGAAGGCCGACAATTTGGAGTTGGATGTCGTGCGCCGCTTCGGGCAAGGGACTCTTATCCCCACTTTGAGCGGAAAGGAGTTCGCGCTTATAGACGAGCTGATCGGCCGCGTCGAAGATCCCAACTTGCGCGCTTCGCTCCAGGAGCATTACGGCGGCATCCAGAGCCAGGACGTGGACCTGCTCACAAACTAGGCCGCGATCCGGAAAAAGTGGCGTTTGCCCACTTTGAGCGTCTCCCCTTCTTTAATGATCAGCTTTGCGCTGGGATCTTTCAGCACCTCATCACCCACCCTCACCGACCCCGCGCTTATCAGTCTGCGGGCCTCGCTCTTACTGGATACGACCTCCGTTTTCATGACGATGTCCAAAACACGGATATCCTCACGCGTGTTGATCTTGAGCGGCGGAAGTTCCGCGGCGGCCATGTCCTTTTTCGAGAAGAGCGTCTCCCACTCTTTGGCTGCCTTCTTGGCGGCGGCCTCGCCGTGGTATAGCTTCACGACCTCGAATGCCAACCTCTGCTTGGAAAGCTTGGGGCTCTCTTTGGTAAGTTCGCTCTTCCATGCCTTCTCGTCCACGTTCGTGACGCACTGGAAGTATTCCGCGATGAGCTCATCGCGCAACGCCATAGTCTTTCCGAACTGCTCCTGCGGCGCGTCCGCGATGTTGATGACATTGCCCCAAGTGGTGGACATCTTGCGGCCATCGGTGCCGACGAGCATGCCGGTGATGAGTACGTCCTGGGGGTTTTGCCCGTAATGCGCCTGGATCTTCCTGCCCGCAAGCAGGTTGAAGGTCTGGTCGGTGCCGCCCAGCTCCACGTCCGCCTTCACGGCAACGGAGTCGTAGCCCTGCATAATAGGATAGGTCAGCTCCCGCAAGCTGATCGATTTGTGGTTCGCCCAACGCTCCCTGAAATTTTCCCTTTCCATCATCTGCTGAATGGTGAATATTTCCGCCAGGTCCAATACATCCCGGAAGCTGAGTTTGCCGAGCCATTCGCTGTTGTGCCGCACTTCTGTCTTTTTCATGTCCAATATCTTGCCGATCTGGGGAAGGTATGTCTTGAGGTTGGCTTTTATGTCCTTCTCGGCAAGCATTGGCCGCTTGGCAAGCTTATCGGAAGGATCGCCGATCAAGGCGGTATAGTCACCGATAATGAGGACGATTTGGTGGCCCAGGTCTTGGAACTCGCGCAGCTTCCACAGCACTACCGCGCGGCCGATGTGGATTTTCGCGCCCGTAGGATCGATGCCCAGCTTCACCCGGAGCTTCTTGCCGCTCCGGAGCGCTGCGGCGAGATGATCTCGCTCGACGATCTCTTCCACGTTGCGTGCGAGAAGGCGCTCTATCTGCCCTGCTTTGGACGCCATATGGCTCGATTGTAGCACAAAGGGACGCTGGTGGGCGTCCCTTCGTTTGAATCCTTCGCCGGGCCCCTAAAGGGACTTCCTGCGGTCGCTCAGGATGACAGAGGAGCTGATTTTTTGGTTACTTCGTTCTTCTTCACGATGCCGTCGATCAAGCCGTACTTCACGGACTCGTCCGCGGTCAGGAAGTAATCGCGGTCGGTGTCCTTCTCGATCTTCTGGAGCGGCTGTCCGGTGTGCCTGGCGAGGATCTGGTTCAGGCGGTCTTTCATCTTCAGGATCTGCCGTGCGCCTATTTCAATCTCCGTGGCCTGTCCGCCGATGCCCTCAATCATGACCTGGTGGATCAGAATCTCCGAGCTCGGCAACGCGAAGCGGCGCCCTTTGGCCCCTGCGGCGAGAAGCACCGCGCCCATAGAGGCGGCGAGTCCCACGCATATCGTGGACACCTCGGAGCGGACGTACTGCATCACGTCGTAGATCGCGAGGCCGGCCGTGACCGAGCCTCCCGGCGAATTGATGTAGAGCTTGATCTCTTTCTTCGGATCCTCGTATTCAAGGAAGAGCAACTGCGCCATGACGTTGTTCGCGAGCTGATCGGTGATCGGCCCCCCGAGGAAGATGATGCGTTCCTTCAAGAGGCGCGAGTAGATGTCATAAGCGCGCTCGCCGAACTGGGATTTCTCGATTACGGTCGGGATCAGGTATTCCATGGGGTAGTTTTTAGTTTCAAGTTTTTAGTTGCGAGTGGGGAAGCGACATGGCCCACCGCACTATGGTATAGGATTGGCAATCAAATGGCAAGATTGCCAATTCCCTGTCATCCTGAGTGCAGCGAAGGACCTTCTGTGTTTGGGAGAAAAGAAGGTCCTTCGCCCGCCTGCTGGCGGTCTCAGGATGACAATAGATACGGATGCTTTACCTCAGGAACCTGACCATGAGCAGGGCGACGATGTTCGCCACCTTGATCATGGGGTTCACCGCGGGGCCGGCCGTGTCCTTGTAAGGATCGCCTACCGTGTCCCCCGTCACCGCTGCCTTGTGGGCATCCGAGCCCTTGCCGCCGAAATTCCCGGCCTCTATGTATTTCTTGGCGTTGTCCCAGGCAGCGCCGCCGGAGGTCATGGAGAGCGCCACAAAGAGACCAGAGACGATGGTGCCCATCAGGAAGCCGCCGAGGGCGGCCGCGCCGAGGAACCAGCCGACCAGGATGGTGAGCACGATGGGCAGGAGGGCGGGCACGATCATCTGCCGCAGGGCGGCGCGGGTCACGATGTCCACCGCCTTGCCGTACTCGGGCTTCCCGGTGCCTTCCATGAGCCCTTTGATCTCACGGAACTGCCGCCGGATCTCTTCTACGATGGCGCCCGCGGCCACGCCGACCGCCTTCATGGCGATGGAAGCGAAAAGGTACGGCAGGGCTGCTCCGAGGAAGAGGCCGATGACCACCATCGGGTTCGAAAGCTCGAACACGGCTGCGATCGCGTACCGGGAAAGCTCGTCCGCGTACCCCGCAAAGAGTGCAACCGCCGCGAGGCCGGCAGAGGCGATGGCGTAGCCCTTGGTGACCGCTTTGGTGGTGTTCCCCACCGCGTCCAGGGCATCAGTGATCTTGCGCACATCCTCCGGCGCGCCGCTCATCTCCGCGATGCCGCCGGCGTTATCGGTGATCGGCCCGAAGGAATCTATGGCCACCACGATGCCGGCCACGGAGAGCATGGAGGTCGCCGCGAGAGCGATACCGTACACGCCGGTCAGGGCGTAGGCGCCCCAGATCCCTGCCGCGATCACGATGATGGGCAGGAAGGTGGATTCCATGCCCACGGAAAGCCCCATGATGATATTCGTCCCGTGGCCGGAGTTGGATGCCTCAGCGATGGACTTCACGGGGCGGAACTTCTTTGAAGTGTAGTAATCGGTGATGAGCACCATGAGCGCGGTCACGGCGAGACCGATCAGGGTCGTATGGAATATCTGCTCGGGCCCCGGTCCGCTCGAGCCGGCGATATGAAAGGTCCGAGCAACCCACCAGAAGCCCGCGGCGGAGATGACGAGCGAGGCGATGAGGCCCTTGTAGAGGGCGCCCATGATGTTCCCGTCTTGTCCTGAGCCCGTCGAAGGGCTCTTGCCGATACGCACGAAGAGGCCGCCGACGAGGGAGGCCACGATCGCGACGGCGCCGAGGAGGAGGGGCAGCTCCAGAGGGAACGAGGTGAGCCGCGAACCGAGGAGGAGGGCGGCGGTGAGCGTCACGGCGTAGGTCTCAAAGAGGTCCGCGGCCATGCCCGCGCAGTCGCCGACGTTATCGCCCACGTTGTCGGCGATCACGCCGGGGTTCCGCGGGTCGTCCTCGGGAATGTTCGATTCCACCTTGCCTACCAAATCGGTACCCACGTCCGCGGCCTTCGTAAAAATGCCGCCGCCGAGACGCGCGAAGACGGATATCAAGCTGGCGCCGAAACCGAGACCGATCAGGGCGCTCACGTCATGCGTGTACATGAAGAAACCCCCGACCGAGAGAAGGCCGAGGGCGACCACCAGATAGCCCGTCACCGAACCCGCCCGGAACGCGAGCGTGAGCGCCGCGCCGAGGCCCTTCCTGGCCGCTTCCGCGGTTTTGGAATTGGACCGGACGGCGACGTTCATGCCGATATAGCCAGCCAGGGCGGACGCCACTGCGCCAATCAGAAAGCCGGCAGCCGTCGTCCAGCCGAGGGCCCAGCCGATGATGAGGAAGAGGACGAGAGCCACGACCCCGACCGCCCGGTACTGGCGATTCAGGTAGGCCGAAGAGCCCTCCTGGATGGCCCGCGAGATGCGCACCATCTCTTCGTTGCCCGAACTGCGGCCCTTCAGCCACTGCATGATTCCCAAGCTCCACACCACCGCGAGCGCCACCGCGCCGTACACGAGAAATGAGGTAGACATCGGACAGTTGTTAGTTTTTAGTTTGTAGTTGTTAGTGTAACAAAGTATTGCGCCATCCTCTGTTGAAGTTTGTCCGCGGACGGAATCAGCGATGATTTCGTACCCTGATCCTCAAGCCTCAAACTGCATCATGCGTCGAAGGCGGCTCCATCTTCTCTTCGTTGTCGCGCGCTTCCGCCACGTCCGCTTCCGGCGCCTCAACGTCCCCCGCCACGCCGCCCTCCTGGGTTTCATCGGGGCGCGATTCGGAGCGGATATCTATCTTCCAGCCGGTCAGCTGGGCGGCCATGCGCACGTTCTGCCCGCCGCGGCCGATGGCGAGCGAGAGCTGGTCCTCCGGCACGTACACGCGGCACTCGCGCCGGGGCAGGATCTCCACGCGATCCACTTTCGCGGGCGAGAGGGCGTTCGCGATGAACGCCTCTGGGCTGTCCGCCCATTCGATGATGTCGATTTTCTCGTTGCCGAGCTCGTTGTTTACGGCCATGACGCGGGTGCCCCGCTGGCCGACGCACGCGCCGATGGGGTCCACGCCCTCCGAGTTCGAGGCCACTCCGATCTTGGTGCGGCTGCCCGGCTCGCGGGTGATGGCCTTGATCTCCACGGTGCCTTCGGCGATCTCCGGCACTTCCAGTTCAAAGAGTTTGCCCACGAAGCGCGGATGCGAGCGGGACAGGATGATGCCCGGCAGGCGGGTGTCCTCCTGCACGGCCACCACATAGAAACGCAGGCGCTCTCCCTGGCGATAGCGCTCGCCGGGGATGCTCTCGCTCGCGAACATGACCCCGACCGCGCGGCCGAAATCCACGTAGACGTGCCCGCGCTCGAAGCGCTGGACCACGCCGGAAACGATCTCCCCTTCCCGGCCCCGCCATTCGTTCAGGATGGATTCGCGCTCCGATTCACGGAGCTTCTGGAGCACCGTCTGCTTGGCGATCTGCGCCGCGATGCGGCCGAAATCCTCATGCGCCTCGAGCGGGAAGGTGATCTCCTCCCCCAGTTCCGCATCCGCTTTTATCTCCTTCGCCTCGGCGAGCATGATGTGACGCTCCGGGTTATACCGGGGCAGCTGGCCCTCCTCGGGCACTTCCTGCTGCTGCGGCATCTCCCGGTCTCCCATCTTGCGGGCCTCGTCCGCCCGGGCATTGCCCTCGGCTTCCGCCGCGATCTCCTCTTCGCTCGGAATGCGGACGGTGGATTCATCCACCACGGTCTTCACGCGCCAGAACTGCACCTCGCCTGTCTTCCAGTCCATCTTGGACCTGACCACCTCGCCGCGCGTGCCGTACTCGCGCTTGTATGCGGCCGCGAGCGACGATTCGATCGCTTCGATGACCTGCTCCGGCTGGAGCCCTTTCTCCTCGGCCACCTGCTTCGCGGCCTTCATTATGTCTTTGACGTTGAACATGCTTCTATTGTTATTGAGTTGTTATTTAATTTTGATGACCTTTATGCAGGGTTCTAACTGTTGTAACCGTTGTAATTGTTCTAATGAAACAGGTAGAACAATGACAACATTTCCGATAACTAAAACCCCCTTTTAAAGCGACAACCGCTCGTAGTGAGCGGTGTATGGGGCCATCATACGCTTCCAAGCCGCTTTGTCAAGCTGAACTAGAATTTCTTTATGAAATCTCTCAGCTCCTGATTGTGGTTGTTCAAATAAAAATTCATGTCTTCAGTGAACGTGCCCGGAAATTTCTTCATTTCGCTCTCTAGCTCATCTAACGAGTACCACAGTACCCCCTTTGCCTCGCGATCCACGGGACGGATCCGCCCATTGTAAAGCCCCAAGTAGGTGTGCAATTTGTTCGCAATCTGAATATTTCACCATCGATGTTTCTTGTGAGTACTTGGATGTCGTCGTGATGGTGCTCGATAATGGCAATGGTTTCTAGGTAGTCATTCAATAACGACTTTGTTTTCTCGAAGCTAAGCTTTCCCCTGAGAACAACTGAAGGTACCTGCAGCTCCTGTACGGTTTCTACCATAACGGCGTAGTCGGGAGTGTCACCAAAACGAATGTGCCCGCCTATCGACTTGTCGAGCAATCCGGGATTGTGACTCTTTTCGAAAGATCTCTTCTGAATCAAAAGTTCATGATGCGAGTTAAATATAAAAACCGCGATAATGTCTGCCGCCTTAGTAGGCTCACCCGTAGTTTTGAAAGCCTCGACCTGCTCTCTATAAAACTCGGCGCGATCCATCGGGAACTCCTCATTTGGATCCGTCAGGGAACGCACGATGACTGTCTCGCTCATGGATACATGATAACAGGACCGGCTTGATCACTCGTTCTGGCGAGGCATAAGAGCCTCATTGCTTGTCGCTCCACTCTTTCTCCGCCTCGCGCACGAGGGCCAGATATTGATCGTTCTTGAACAATGCCGCGACGACCTCACCCCCGAGCTGTTTGCCGGCAGCGCTGTCGGTCGGATAGTGAACTCCCGCCAGTTCACGATGATAGGCCACCGCGTCGGCAAACTGCATCCATGCTTCCGCTCTTGCCGGTATTAGGCGGCTGAGCGCCGAAGCCACCGCGTGCGTCTGTCCCGCATGCGCGCTCGGATAGGCGGGATGGTGGGGCACCGGAATGGCCGGAGTGATGCGAGGATCCACTTGGTGCGGGCGGGCGCGTGAGTAATGCTTTTTCTCCCTCAGAAGAAACCACCCGGTTTCCGCAGCGGTCGCGTTGATGAGTTCCATGGTTCTCGGCATCTTGTAGGGATCCAACCCGAACTCGCTCAAAAAGAAAGGCATCGGGTTCTTCGCTTCCTTCTCTATGATCGCCACGTCCGCAGAAGTTCTCTTCGCCTGAATATCCAGCATGTACGCTACTTCCGTCTTGGTCGTGGGCGAGCCGGAGAAAGGCGCAGGGGGAATTCTTATCAGAAGGTCTGCCGGGAGGTAATGCGGTCCCCTGTTTAAATCTTCCACGAGGACAGGGTCCCAGTCCGCTGCGGAGTAAAGGAGGTTGTCCGAGTGTGAGGCGTTGCGATAAGCAACGATCGCTAGAGCGATACCGAAAAGAAGGGCTGCCACTACGATCCATTTCCTTCGCATCCCAACACTTTACAGTCCTTATGTGAAAAATGCTAAAATCCTGGCGCGCGAAACGGTTTTGTCTCATCACTGGCCGCACTTACACATTCTGATAATGATTTATTACACAATCTTTCTCTTGCTTAGACAGTGTTATCGTAATGGCATCCACTCGCCATCCTATCTTGTGGACGAGCTGGGGATTGCTATTGGCAAACATGTGGGCAAGTCTGTGTACCCGGTCTAACTTCTTCTGGGTAAGATGGTCCTCTGGACGAAGATATTTATGGTCACGCAAGGCTTTCACCTCGATAAATACAAGCGTCCCGTCAAAATCACGAGCAATCAGATCGATCTCGCCCAATTTTGTCCTGTAATTCTTGTGGAGAATAGTCCAACCCAGGTTTTTCAGGAAGTCGGCGGCAAGGTTTTCACCATGTTCTCCCACATTTGTCCCCAATTTGCGCTTTTCTCGATCCAGAAACATTTTTAGTATGTAATTCAACAAACACCGACCAACAATGTAATGGATTTTATGACTTATGATTATATTCGAGGACTTATAGAGAGAGAAGGCAGTTTCACGTTTTCCACAAATTACTCTCAAGAAAGAAAGGTGCCTGCCTTCTCCATATCAATGCATATCCGTGATAAAAATCTCCTAGAGGAGGCTAGGAATAGATTGGGACTCAAAAATAAGGTCTACAGCTACGATTATTCGGGCAAGGGGAGACTTGGCAAGGGGCCTATGTCATTTCTAATCGTTCGTGAGTTTTTATCGCTAAGGAATATCATCATCCCGCTTTGTTTCAATAGACTCCCAGGCAATAAAGGCCGCCAATTTGACCAATGGCTCGATAAGATCGAGATAGATCCAATGGTTTCAAACAGATTTAAAGTCCTCGCATATCTCCGAAAGCATGGCTTTTATGAGAAACTAAGAGGAAGGTTCATTTAAGTCTTTGCTGTGCTTGTTCGTCGCCAAACAATTTGTTTGTCGCCAAACAATCGGAAAAACATTTTTGTTTGTCAGGATTTAGGCTTATTTTGATGGTTCGGCAGCCTTTCCTGAAAGTTCGGCAATTGCCGGATTGCTTCATTGCGTCCCCTTTATACATTCAGGTAGAATTATCCCCATGTTGACCGACCAAGAGATTGCAATGTATACACGGAGGCTTGAGGCGGAGCGGGAAAGGCTTTTGAAGGAGATTGGAGTCGACTCCGAGCCCCATAACCAGGGCAACGACGTGACCAAGGCAGGAGATGAAGAGGCGGATGAGGCGGAGGACTTCTCTAACAAGCTGGCCATTGCCCAGACCCTGCGGGACGAAGTGCAGGAGATCGATGCGGCCCTGGAGAAGATTCGCAAGGGAACCTACGGGAATTGCGAAAAGTGCGGCCTCGAGATACCGAAGCCCCTCTTGAGCATCGCCCCCGAATCCATCCTCTGCGAGAAGTGCAAGCTGGAAACGGAGAGGAATTAGTAATTGGTACTTAGGAACTACGAAGTCCTAGTTGTTGATTACTGATACCTTTTATCTTTTTTTGAGCTAGATTGGTCACAATTGCGACATGGGTGCGACTGTCGCCAAGATCCTCTCTGCGGAACTGGAAGGAGTGTCCGCGAATCTGATAGAAGTGGAGGTAGATCTGAACGCCGGGGGAGTGCCTGCGATCGCTATCGTCGGATTGGCGGACAAGGCGGTCGGGGAGGCGAAGGAACGGGTGAATTCCGCGCTCGCCAATACCGGCGTGAAACCGCCGAACCGGGAGAATCGCCGGATTACCGTGAACCTCGCGCCGGCGGACGTGAAGAAGACCGGCTCGCACTATGACCTGGCCATCGCGATCGGCTATCTGCTCGCAACGGCACAGGTGTTGCCTTTCAGAACGGAGGAAGCGGTCTTCGCCGGAGAGCTTGCCCTCGACGGGCGGTTGCGGCCGGTTCCCGGCGCCCTGGCCATCGCGGAGATGTGCGCGAGGCTTAAAATCGCGTGGCTCTACCTTCCCCGCGAGAACGCGAACGAAGCGAGCGCCATCGATGGCGTGAAGGTTATTCCACTGGCCAACCTGCGGCAGGGGATCGATGTGCTCGAAAAAAGAACGGTCGTACTGCCGCATACGATGATGGCGATAGAGAGCGCGCGAAGGCATATCCCCGATCTTTCCGAGATAAAAGGGCAGGGGCATGCCAAACGTGCGCTCATGATATCCGCGGCCGGAGGACACAACGTGCTCTTGACCGGTCCGCCCGGAGCGGGGAAGAGCCTGCTCGCGCAGGCACTGGTCGGGATACTGCCCGAACTTTCGCGCATGGAATCCATCGAGGTCACGAAGATATGGAGCGCGGGCGGTCAGATGCCGCACGGATTGATTGCCGAACGCCCTTTTCGCGCGCCGCATCAGACCGCGTCTCTTGCCGCGGTGATCGGGGGAGGCGGCGATCCGAGACCTGGCGAGATCAGCCTGGCCCATCGGGGTGTGCTCTTCCTGGACGAGCTGCCGGAGTTTCCGCGCGCGGTCCTTGAAGCGCTGCGCGCGCCCTTGGAGGATGGCGTGGTCCGCATATCCCGGGTGCGCGGCACGCTGCTCTTCCCCGCACAATTTGCCCTGGTCGCCGCGATGAACCCTTGTCCCTGCGGTTACTTCGGCGACCCGGAGAAAGACTGCCGGTGCGCGGCCTATGAGGTCATGCGCTACCAAGGCAGGATTTCCGGGCCTTTATTGGACCGCATCGACCTCCAGATCCATCTACCGCGGGTGGCGACCGCGGTCCTGCGGGAGCATGCACCGGACAGAGGTTCGGAGAGCCGGACCGCAAAACAGCATGTGGAAGCGGCGCGGGCGGCGCAGCTTGCGCGCTTTCGCGGCCACTCCCGGGGCATCGTTTCCAATGCGGAGATGTCTGCGAGGGATACCGAAGGCGCCCTGCCGCTCGAGCGTGATGCGGAACGGTTCCTGGATACACTCTCGGAGAAAAACCTTTCCCCGCGGGGCTACTATCGTCTTCTCAAGACCGCGCGGACAATCGCCGATCTGGACGGCATGGAAAAGACAACCTCGGCACATCTGGCCGAAGCGTTCGGGTATCGCGTACGGGAATAGCCGTGACTATGTTTCGTGCGCTTGATCGAAAAGCCTGTTGTCTTTGCGCTCCCTTTCATGCCTCAGGTGCAACTGCTCGAAATCTTCCTCGGAACCGTCGAAGAGAGGCTTTTGGTCTGCGCCCAGTATTCTGACCCTCGCTTCGCCCTGATCCACATAATGTTCCGGAGTAAACGCCTTCAAATCGATGCCTTCGAAGAGCGCGTTGCGAGCCCGCGCATCGGCAATGTATTCGCTCATCTTATAATCGACGCTTAGTACGCGTCTTAACTGTTCTTCTGCATCCTTGATGCGAGTCTCTGCAGACTCATCTGCACTTCGCCAAGGCCCTACGCTATGTTCGAAGTGTTCTCCCATGTCCAGTTGGCAAAAAGAAGACGGCCTCTTATTTCTTCGCGAAAGGATTCGTCGCGCCTTTCACCTCGAAATGGAGATGGCAGCCGGTGGCGCCGGTCGTGCGCCCCGAGTTGCCTATGGCGCCGATCTGCTCGCCCTGATCCACGCTGTCGCCGACCAGGACCGTGACCTGTGAAAGATGGGAGTACTTGGTCGCCGTCCCGTTCGGGTGTTCGATGTCCACGAAATTGCCGTAACCGCTATTCCAGTTTCCGGATCCGTCCGCTCCGGTGACCACGCCCTGGGCGGCGGCAATCACCCGCGTGCCGCAAACATTCGCGACGTCCACTGCGTTATGGGGGTGCAGTACGCCCCAGTTGATGCCGGACGTGGGTTGGATAAAGTAGCGCTGCAGGCGAGGAAGGTTTTTGGGAGCTTCCTCGGCCGCCGAGCCGCCATCGTCCGGAACGGAGGGAGGGGGAGGCACGGTCAACCCTTCGGCGGGGGATGAAAGCGCTATAAAAGAGGCTTCCGCCTCGCCCATGCTCGCTTCCGCGTCATGATGGTGGTGTTCCTCCCCGGGAGCTATGGAGGCCACCCCGGCCAGGCTGGGCTCGGAGGCTGCGGTTGCAAGATCGGGCTCAAGGCCGGGACCGCCCAATATGCCGACGCCGCCCTTCTCCAGAGCGGCGGCTTGGCTGTGGGAGGCCAAGAAGCGCCCTCCCAAGACCATCATGACCAAAAGAAAGGCGATTCCTAGGGAGAGCGCCTTTTGGGAGGACCTAAATTGGCGTACAATCGTACTAATAGAGAAAGTATAGCATATTCTTCACTCGAACTTCATTCCGTATGGTCTCTAAAACCTTTACGAAATCAGGGAAAACCCAAGAAAACCAAGGATCGCCGGCTCTGAACCCCGATCAGGAGCGGGCGGTGAGGGCAGCGCCGGATAAGCCTCTCCTCATCGTGGCCGGAGCGGGGACCGGCAAGACCGCCACCCTGACCAGCCGGGTGGCGTTCCTTATAAAAGAGGGGGTGCCCCCGGCTTCCATCTGCGCCATAACCTTCACCAACAAGGCCGCCCGGGAGATGGAAGAACGGATAGTTTCAAGTTTTAAGTTTTTAGCTTCTAGTGAAGACGAACCTCCAAAAACTAAAAACTACCCGCTGAAAACTAGGCCCTTTATCGGGACCTTTCACGCCTTCGGCGCGCGCATACTCAGGCGGCATGCGGCCCTCCTCGGCCGGACGCCGGGCTTCGTAATATTCGACGACCATGATTCTTTCTCCCTGGTCAAGAAAATATTGAAGGACATGGACCGCCGCAAGGAAAGCCCGGCCATAATTCTCGGAAAGATCTCCGCGCTGAAGAACACTCCTTCCGGGGACCAGAAAGCCAAGCTAGATGCAGAGGCGCCGCTCGTGCAGTCTGTATTCGCGCGCTACGAAGCGGGGCTGGAGGAACAGAACGCTTTCGACTTTGACGACCTGCTGGCTAAAGTAGTGCTTCTCTTCCACAAGGCACCCGCCGTCCTCGACCGCTACCGGGCACAGTTCACCCACATCCTGATCGACGAGTATCAGGACCTGAACGACCTCCAGTACGAGTTCACCCGCCTCCTTGTCGGAGACCGCGCCTCTATCTCGGTGGTCGGCGACGCGGAACAAACCATCTACGGATGGCGGGGCTCCAATATCGAGATCTTCCTCCGTTTCCCGGACGATTGGGCGGAGGCGCACATGGTGACGCTGGACCAGAATTACCGTTCCACCCGGCACATCCTGCGCGCGGCTTCCGGCGTGATCCAAAACAACGTGTACGACACGAAGGTCCAGCGCGCGACCGGCCTGTGGACTGAGAATGCGGAGGGAAAGAAAGTGGTCGCGCACGAGGCGCTGGGTGAAGACGCGGAAGCGGAGTGGATCGCGGAGCAGATAGGTTACAGGTTACAGGGTACAGGTTACAGAAAGAACGCGGACACCGAGCCTGGAAGCCCAGGGCTGGAAGCTATAAGCTCGACTGCCATTCTCTACCGGACAAACGCGCAATCGCGCGCGCTGGAGCAGGCGCTCCTGCGACGGCGCATCCCGTACCGCGTGTACGGAGGATTGAAGTTCTACGAGCGCCGCGAGATCAAGGACATCGTCGCTGCCCTTCGTTATTCGCTGAACCCGAAGGACCAACTCGCGCAGGAACGGCTGGAGAAGAACTTCTCGAAACGGATGTTCAGAACCCTGGCGGATGCGTTCGCGAACCATCCCGACCCGTCACCCCTGGCCCGCATCGACCTTTTCCTGAAGACAGCGGGCTACTTCGAGTACATGGAACGGAACATGACCAACCCCAGGGAACGCCGGGAAAACATAGAAGAATTGGTTCACTTCGCCGCGGGCTACAAGGATATCGCGGAATTCCTGGGTGAGATCGCCCTCCTGCAATCCACCGACAACCTGAATGCGAACGGCCGCAGGATCAGAGCCGAGGCGCCGGGACAGACTCCGCAGGAGGAACATGCGGTTAGCCTGATGACGATCCATCTCGCCAAGGGACTGGAGTTTGACCGCGTGTTCGTGGCCGGGGTCGTAGAAGGGGTCCTGCCCCATGCGCGCTCCATGGGCAGCGTGGACGAGGTGCAGGAGGAGCGGCGGCTGATGTACGTCGCCATGACCCGTGCGCGCAAAGAGCTTTACCTGAGCTTCTACGAATTGCCTTCCCGTTTCCTGGGAGAAGTTCCCGAAGATACGCTGGAGTTCCAGAGCGAAACGGGCACCGATCGTAAGTCGCTCGATTACGACGGAGAAGAATATGAGGAGCGGTATATCAGCCTTGATTAGGTTCTAACCGTTCTAGCCGTTCCAGCGTTGTAGCGTTACGATTATCACGACTAGAACGCTTAGCACATCTTGAACATTCTATTCTATGCGTCAAAACCTTGGACAACACTTTCTGAATAATAAGGGGGTCCTCCGCCGGATCGCCGAGACGGTCGCCGCCGCCGATGCGGACACGATCATAGAGATCGGTCCCGGCCACGGGGAACTTACAGAGTTTCTAGTTGCTAGTTTTCAGTTTTCAGACAAGAACGAATCCCATCTCCGGCTTTTCCTTATCGAACGGGACCCCACGCTTGCGGAGGCGCTGCGAACGAAATTCGCCGATGACAAGCAGATCAGTGTCATTGAGGATGACGTCCTGGATGCCTTGGGCCCTATGACCCACGACCCACGACTTACGACTTACGCGATCTGCGGCAACCTGCCCTACTATCTCACCGGCCATCTTTTGCGCCTCATAGGAGAACTGCCGGAAATGCCCGCGGCGTGCGTGTTCACCATTCAAAAGGAAGTGGCGGAACGGCTGGCCGCCAAACCTCCACGCATGAACAGGCTCGCGGCCGCAGTCCAGTTCTGGGCGGAGCCGAAGGTGATCGGGCTTATCTCCCGCAAGGATTTCTCACCGCCGCCGGAGGTGGACTCCGCCACGGTGATGCTAAAGACGCGGCCCGGCGACCGCGGTGACGGTGACAGCTACTACCGCATGGTAAGGATCCTCTTTCAACAACCCAGAAAGACCATCGGCAACAACCTCGCCGCTGCGGGCCTTTCAAGAGAAAACATCGCCGCAGGCTTCGCCAAGCTGGAGATAGATCCGGGAAACCGGCCTCAGGACTTAGGCATCGAGCAAATATCGAAAATCGCAGAGATCTTCCATGGTCTGTGAGGATCGGCTTGTAAAATGGGGAGAATATGGGGGTTTGATTCGGATTACCTGGGGATTATCCCGCATAACGGAGGTATATGTCGGGTGACCAGTCGGCACATGCGGGGATAGCGTAGGGATAATTTTTCGTCTCACTGGGGATAATCCACAACATTCTTTGGATTTCCTGGGCATATAATGAGAGGTGAAGAACTATACCTAATGCCCCATAGCGTTAAAAGCTTCGTAACGGCCTTCCTGGCAGTGGCCATCTTATTAAGTTCGACCTTCGTAGCCGGCTCTCTATATATAAATAGTAGACCGGTTCCCAAGGCCGTTCAGACCGCCCCTCACGTGACGAACGCCTTTGTGGACTCTTACCCCGGGGGGGCGACCGATCCTGAAGTTCTGGCACTGCAACTGCGGGACGAGAACAACATGACCGGGCAGATCGCGAACGTCCTGGCGCAGGAACTGCTTAAGGCCAATCCCAACGGTCCGATTGATCAGAATGGAGAAAGCGTGATCGAGGTGCCGGGCAACCTGAACGTCTTAATTGACGAATATTTGCAGGGACATCCCAAATCGGAGGGACAGCTTGTGCCAAAGATAAGCGATAAGGATCTCGCGCTGACCGACGCCACCGACGCGCAGGCCATCACCCGCTATCTTGCCCAGGTGGAAGAAATCGTGAGCAAGCTTCCTCCGGAGCTGGAAGCGGTGGACGCCTCGACCGCCGAGTTTATGGTCAACCAGAACATTGAGATGTTCCACAAGACCTCGGGGCAGTTCAAATCGGTGAAGGTGCCGAGATCGATCGCTGACTTCCATAAATCGCTTTTGTTCTCCTTCCAGATATCCGCCAACTTCACACAACTGCTGGCCAGCGATCCCCTGGGAGCCGCCGCGCTCGGCGACACGTATCAAAGAGAGGTCACCAAAGCGCTGGATGATCTGACCGCAGAAGCGGAGCGGCTGCAGTCGGCCGGACTCATTCCCGCCCAAGAACGGCCCCTGGTGCAAAAACTGCTTGGCATTGAGACCGCTTACGCCTTCAGCGACGTTCCCGCATTCGCGCAAAGGGTCATCCAGATCGCTTACCAGATCAAGAAGTTCTACGACGATTACCTCAAGAAGTACATGGACATACTTCTTGAATACGCCAAGAACACCGTCCTTAAGGCGATGGCTGCGCAAGTGGTGAACTGGGTGGCGGGAGGCCCGGAACCGCAATTCGTAACGAATTGGGATGGCTTCTTAAGGCAGGCTGCGGATAACGGCATCGGCAGGGTGCTGAACGAGGCCCTGCCCGCGGTGTGCGGAGGGCCCGACGACATCGGAAACCTGCTGACCAATGGCGCGCTTGGCCAGATGGCCCAGCTTATCCGGGACATCATGCAGCCCGTGAACACCCTGAACGGCAATTTGCCGTATGAACAATGCACGCTGAGCAAGGTGGTGCAAAACTTCAAAGACTTTGAACGCGACCTAAGGAACGGCGGCTGGGTCGCGTACGCGGAACTCATGAAGCCCCAGAACACCCTGAACGGCAACCTGATCGCTATCGCCGACCGGAAACTCACCATCGCCGGCAAACAGAGGGAAGAAGCCGAGAAACAAGCTGCGGCCGGCTCCGGATTCACCGGACAGCAGCTCTGCGACGACGGCAAGAAACCGCTCGACAAGGGAGGTGCCGACGCCTACAACGCGCAGTTCATCGGCCCGGTCCAGCCGGGCAAGCAAAAGAATCCGGGAGATTGCGCCGATGGCAGCAGCCCCCACGTCGCGACCCCCGGCATCTTCTCGAAGGACCTCACCAGCAAAGGATTCGATCATGCCTACGACAGGCTGGTCAATGCCCGCGATTGGAAGGCCATGCTGGCCTATGTCGCGGACATGGCGCTGAGCAACTTCATGAAAAAAAGCGCGAAAGGGCTTTTGAGCTACGCGCAAAGCACCAAGAGTTCCGGCGGGGGAGGAGGCAACGGAGGCCCGGTCACATCGCAGGCGCCCAACCCGGAACCAACAGCCACAAGCACCCTTGAGGAGGCTGGGCAGATACTGGCACGAAAGGAATCCTCCTTGGAAGACGCGCGCCGCTATGTGCAGTCGCTGACCGATACGGTCAACGCGCTGAATAACATACTGGGCGCGTGCAAGTCCGAGGCCAATGTTGTCGCCGACGCCAAAGTCCAGCTTCCTCCCCTCATGAGTCTGCGAGATACCATCAGCCTCAAGGTAGAAGACCTGAAGGCGGCGGTGGATGGACTCCGGCTCTTTACCGCAACCCCGGGCAGCGCCGCCACGCTCCATACGCAGTTTGGAACTCTGGCCCAGGCGCAGACGGAAGCGGATAATCTCTCCATCCAACGCCAAAAAGCGGACGGGGTTACGCTCCAAACGCAAAATCTCTTCGTTGCCTGCAGCCAAAACTCCCTCTCCTTCCCGACGGACGGCGGCAATCCCGCGGAGACGAAGGTGGTCATCACCACGCCTGCCGACGGGGCAGCCGTGACAGGGACGGTGAACGTGAACGCCCAGGCCGTTGACGGCACCATCAAGCTCGAGATCTACATTGACGGAGCGCTGGCGGCTTCGCA
Source organism: Minisyncoccota bacterium (assembly GCA_025449695.1). GTDB lineage: Bacteria > Patescibacteriota > Minisyncoccia > UBA6257 > 2-01-FULL-56-20 > JANWIW01. The sequence goes on from JANWIW010000036.1 coordinate 62,339, forward strand.
AGAGAACGCAACCACGCTCACTCATCCATGGGACGCATCAGGGAGCGGTTCCCATACTATTTACGCCAAGGCTTATGACGCCGCGGCCACTGCGGCAACCTCAGCCACGGTAACTGTCACCTCGGGCCCATGAACCTCCTCTTGAACGCCGTAAAGACGCTTCGGACGCGCAAGGGAATCTGGATGCCTTTGATGGCCGCCCTGCTCATCGCGCCCCGGGTGACTCATGCGTTCACCCTGTTCAGCGTGGGCGACATCTTGAGCAAGGCCGTCATCTATCCTATATACGTGGTCGGCTGGATCGTGAGCCTCATCGGAGGCGTGTTCGTGGTCCTTGCCGCGTACCTCGTCCAGTTTATCCTGATCGTGAATATGCAGATCGTGCAGTCACCGGTGGTGGCGCTCGGCTATCCGGTCACGCTCTCCATCGCGAATCTCCTCTTCGTTCTCGGGCTCATCATTATCGCCGTCGCCACCATCCTGCAGCTCCAAAGCTACGGCATGAAGCAGGCGCTTTGGAAACTCATGGTCATCGCCATCGCGGTGAACTTCGGCCTGGTCATCGCCGGCACCATCCTGCGGGTTTCCGACAGCATCACCATGTATATGGTCCAATCCATTAATCCCTCCGGGAACACGGCGGGCGAGAGCTGGGGCGCCATGAAGGAGTTCGCGAGCACATTAGCCGGAGCGTTCAATCCCCAGAAGGTCTTCAATGCGAGCCCCGATCTGGGCACCTTGAGCAAGGAAGAGATCACGACCTCCGCCGCCGCATTCAGCCTGAGCGCACCCGTAGCCCAGAACCTCCTGAAGCCGATCCTGGGCGTGATCCTTTCCGCGCTCACCTTGGCCATTATCATCATCTGCCTCCTCACCCTCGCGATCATGCTTATGATCCGCTACGTGAAACTGATACTTCTTCTCATTATGTTGCCCCTGAAGTGGGCGATGTGGCCTTTTCCCCTCTACAGCTCCAAGTTCACCAAGTGGTGGACCGATTTCACCAAGCACGCGTTCTCGCCCATCCCCATCGTGTTCTCGCTCTGGCTCACCGTCATCGTCCTCCAGAGGATGAGCCAAGCTGATTCCAGCAACTTCAGCATCATGGGCCTCGACATGAGCGGCCAGGGCCAGAACAGCCTGGCGGCCGGCTTGCTCGGGCTCCTCGGCGGACTGGCGATGCCGCTCGCGGATAACCTTCTGCGCATGGCCTTCGTGGGCGGCATCATGATGGCGGGGCTCGCGGGCTCGGCGGCGATGGGCGCGGAGTTCGCGAAGACCGCCGAGCGGGCCGTGCATGCGGGCGGCAAAGCCATGCGGCAGAACTTGGTACGCCGTGCCAATAATACCCGCCAGCGCGCCCAGAGCTGGGTGTCGGAGAAGACCATGCCAAAACTGCTCAAGCTGAAGCAAGGCGCGCAGCGTCTGAACGAGTTCAACCTGAGCGGCAAGGGCAGGAAAGGCATCGAGAAGGTTTCTACGGAGAATGTCTTGCGCGATGAGCATGGCAACCTGCAGCTGAGCGAAGTGGCCACCAACGCAGCGGGCAAGCACGGCGTGCATGGCGATATAGTCACCGATGCCGCAGGCAAGCAATACGCCGACTTCCAAACGAACACCGATGTCACGGGCGTAACCCAGTACATAGATAGCAAGACGGGTAAGGTGATTGTAGGTGCGAAAAACCCAACCCAGGCGTACATCACAAGGGATGGGGAAATATTCGATGTCGCAAGCGCGACCGACCGCCGGCTCGCTTACGCTACAGATCAGCGCAGCGTTGCAGAGGACATGAACGAGGTGCGGAACGGTAAGGTCGCGGTGGATGAGAGCGGCAACATAGTCAAAGCGGAGGAAGTGTTGACTATCCAGGGAAACCTGAAGAACACCTTCGTCGACAAGGACGGCAAGGGCCTTTCCGATGCCGAGGCGATGAAGAGATCCGGCCAAATCCTCACCAAGAAAAAGCTGGAAGAGGTTACCGAGAAGGTCGAGTCCGGAGGGTTCAAGGCGGAACGCGAGAAGCTCTGGCTGGCTCAGGAGCTCGGGGACAGCCTGCTGAAGGATCTCACTTACGGTCCTTTAAGCGCATCTTTTAAAAAAATGCTCGAGTCTCACGGCAGCCTGGAGCTGAAGGACCTGACCAAGTTCTTGGAGCAAAGAGGGGTGCATGTCCACGGCGACGAGCATGGCGGCGGGGGAGGAGGTCCCGCCCCGGCCGGCGGGGGAGGGGGAGCGCCCGGCGCACATACATAAACGGCCATGATCATACCCAGTGTCAGCGAAGAGCAATTGAAAGAGCGTTTCCAGGTCCTGCCGCAGGAGCTGGCGGACGCGCTGGTATCCCCCTCCCTCAAAGCGGCGGTGGAATCCCTGGTCTCCACTTACGGGCTGCCGGAGGAAGGCGGAGCGGCGCTCAAGTTCCTGGTCAGCATGGTGTTCATGGGCTATATCGATCCGGACGAGCTTGGCAAGGAACTGGCAGGTGCGCTCGGCCTCAAAGACGAGGACGGTAAAGCGCTGGTCCTCCGTCTGAACCGGGAGATATGGGGACCGTACCGCTCCGCGATCCAGAGCACGAAGGCGTCGACGAGCGCCGCGGCCGCGTCTCTCAGCCCCGTATTGAATTTGAAGAGTATGCCTGCGCCCATGCCCGTCACCGCCTTCCCTATGGCGCCCGCCTCCTCTGTCATCCTGAGCACGGCGAAGGACCTTCCCTCTCCCGCGAGCAAAAAGACATCCGCGCCGACGAACAACGAACAACGAACAACGAACGCTCCTCCTCCCTTCATCCTCCAAAAATCCGGCGCGCCCGAAGCAGTAGTACAAAGTTCGAGCTTCCGCCTGAACCTTGATCCGAAGATGTTCGGCGGCGGGCCGTCCCGTCCGGTCGCTCCGCCCCCACCGCCGCCGCGCGTGGCGGAGCTGGAGCTGGGACGGACGGAGAAGAAAGACCTGTCAAAAGGGGCCAGCATCCCCGCGCTGCCGCCACGCGTGGTCCACTACTCCGAAGCGAAAGGTTCCCTGGGAATCATGCCGATGCCGGCATCCATGCGCCCTCCGGATGGCCAGCCCGTCCCCAGCGCGCCTAAGGCCCCGCCTTCAGAGATGAAAGTTCCTGCATCGCCTGCCACCGCCATGCCATCCGTTCCTAAGAGCCCGCCCCCGCCGCCCCGTCCGTCTGAGGGCGCCCCTCCAGCGCCTGTTCGTCCGGTCGCTCCGCCCCCGTCGCCCCCGGGGGGAGTTCCTGGTTTATAGTTCCGAGCTCTTAGTCTCCCAGTTTCCATCTATAGGCTACAATAGTAGTATGTTCTGCTTGCCTGGGCCGCGCTGCTCGGCACTTGGAACTAAAAACTAGCAACTAAGAACTACCCGTGCAATTCCAGGTCCCTCAATTCATAGACACGGAAGACCGGATTGTCGGCCCGCTCACGCTGAAGCAATTCGGCTTCCTGGCCGTGGCCGGGATCATCGTGTTTAGCCTGTACTTCCTCCTCAATTTCGCGGCCTGGCTCATCCTCTCTATCTTCGTAGCGGGGGCAGGGGCCGCGCTCGCCTTCGTGAAAGTGAACGGCAGGCCGATGGGCACGGTGGTCTCGGCCGCCCTCCATTTCTTCTGGAAGCCTCAGCAGTACGTATGGCAGCAGGAAAAGAAGGCCGCACCGCGTGCCGAGAAGAAGGCCGAGCCGGCGGAGAATCCGCTCGAGAGGATCGTGGCGGGCTTCGCCCTGAAGAGCGCGCTCAGGACCGTGACCACGGGGTCCAAGGCTCCCGAACGCGCGGAACCGCCGCACCCGGCGCCGGGCACCGAACGGTACCAGATATTCCGGGGACTGACCGGCGAACAGCGCGCAGCGCGGCGGATAGATTACAGATAGTTCTTAGTTTTTAGTTGCTAGTTGTGAGTGTCTCACCCGATCTATCGGTGTGTAAGCTGCGTCTCAGCCCGGATATCATCTTTTCTATTACAACCAACGGACGCATGGCTACGCCAACGTCCAAGTAAGGATAGATGCGAGCCGCCAATAGTAGCTGGGTCTCCAGTTCGGCTGCAGAACCATCGGCTATGCGTAAAAACTGCGCGAATTCAGCAATGCTTTTCCTGCGCGAGCCCTCGGCGATATTGGACGGGATCGACACGGACGCCCGTCTTCACTGGCTCGACAGGCCGTACTTTTCCTCGGAAGGAAGTTGCCATGTAAGGGCGTACACGGTCACTGCAAGATCCATAGATGTCTGCCATACTTTGAGGTCTTGGTAGGAACGCCCCATGCCTAAATCATAAGGTGTGCCGAGATATTGGAAAGTTGTTGATAACGGGATGAAAGACTCTAAATGTAGTAAGATATAAAGGCTTGGCTACACTAAAAACTAGGAACTAGGAACTCAAAACTACCCATGCCAGGCTTTGGAAACTCCCAGGACCTCGTGGAAATCGAGAATATCCGCGACAACACGCTGATCCTCCGGGATGGGAGCCTCCGCCAGATCATCCTGGTGGGAGGGATCAATTTCTCCCTGAAATCCGAGGATGAGCAGAACACGCTCATCGTGTCCTACCAGAACTTCCTGAACAGCGTGGACTTCCCCCTGCAAGTCCTGGTGCACTCGAGGAAGATCAATGTGGACCGCTACCTGGAGGACCTCGAGAGGCGCATGCGCCAGGAGCCCTCGCCCCTCCTCCAAAACCAGATCTCCGAGTACCGCGAGTTCATCCGGGAGTTCGTTTCCGAGAACGCGATCATGGAAAAGTCGTTCATGGTGGTCGTGCCCTGGTACGCGGCGGGCGTGGCGGCGACCGGAGGCGGGTTATTCTCCGGACTGCCGTTCATCGGCAGGAAAAAGGATGCAACCAAGGAGAAGGCGGCCCAAGATGAGAACTTCCGGGAGAACCGGGAGCAGCTTTCCCAACGCGCCGGCCAGATCCTCTCCGGCCTCATGGGGATGGGGCTCGAGGCGGTCGTCCTGAAGGACGAGGAGCTCCTGGAGCTTTTTTACAACTTCTACAATCCCGGCACCACCGAGCGCGAGGCCCAGACCGCAAAAAGCTGACCTACCCATGAGCCCCGAGAATTTCAACGACAACAAGAAGATAATCGCCCCCGCCGGGGTGGAGGTGACCTCGAACTACGTGAAGATCGGCGACAAGCTGGTCAAGACCCTTTTCGTGTTTTCGTACCCCAAGTTCGTGAACTCGGGCTGGCTGGAGGGACTCATCAACCTGCCCAACCTGTTCGACCTTTCCATATACGTCGAGCCGGTGGACACCGCGCTCGCCCTCCGCAACTTGCGCAAGAAGTCGGCCCAGCTCGAGAGCCAGATCGCCGACCAGCAGGACAAAGGACTGGTCCGCGACCCGATGCTCGAGAGCGCGCTCCAGAACGTGGAGGACCTGCGTGATGTCCTGCAGCAGGCGGAGGAAAAGATGTTCTCGACGGGCGTCTACATCGCGATCTACGCCGACAGCCTGGATGAGCTGGCCAAGCTGGAAGGCCGGGTGACCTCGATCATGGAAGCGAAGCTTACTTACGTGAAGCCGGCCTTCTTCCAGCACCTGGACGGATACCGTTCCATCCTGCCCCTCGGCAACGACCGCCTGAACATCCGCACGCCGATGAACTCCGGACCGCTCTCCTCGTTTTTCCCCTTCGTGTCCGAGGATCTTACCTCGGATCAGGGCATCATGTACGGGGTGAACAGGCACAACCAGAGCCTGGTCATCTTCGACCGCTTCTCCCTGGAGAACGCGAACCAGGTGGTGTTCGCGAAATCCGGCGGCGGCAAAAGCTACGCCACCAAGCTCGAGATCATCCGCCAGCTCATGATGGGCATCGACATCCTCGTGATCGACCCCGAGAACGAGTATCAGCGGTTGACCGAGGCATTCGGGGGAAGTTTTTTCAACATCTCCCTTACCTCCGACTCCCACATCAATCCCTTCGACATTCCCGTCATTCCCCAGGGCGAGGAGCCGGCGGAGGTGCTGCGCTCGCACATCGTGAACCTTTCCGGCCTGGTGAAGCTCATGATCGGCAAGGTCACTCCGGAAGAGGACGCGCTCCTCGACCATGCCCTGACCGAGACCTATGCGTCACGCGAGATAGTGGCCGGCGAGGACTTCTCCAAGGCAACCCCGCCTCTCTTGTCAGACCTTGAGACAGTCCTCCGGAACCTCGAAGGCGGACGGGGCATCGCCGAACGCCTCTATAAATACACCAAGGGCAGCTTCTCCGGTTTCATCAACCAGCCCACCAACATCGACATCCAGAACCGGCTCATCGTTTTCTCCATCCGCGACCTGGAGGAAGAGCTGCGACCGGTGGCCATGTACGTGGTGCTGAACTTCATCTGGAACCTGATCCGCGCCCAGCTGAAGAAGCGCATCCTCATCATCGACGAGGCCTGGATCATGATGAAGAACGAGGACAGCGCCACTTTCCTTTTCGGGCTGGTGAAACGGGCCCGCAAATACTTCCTGGGAGTCTCCACCATCACCCAGGACGTGGAAGACTTCTTGCGCTCGCCCTACGGCCGCCCCATCATCACCAACTCTTCCCTCCAGCTCCTTCTGAAACAAGCGCCGGCAACCATAGACATCGTGGTGAAAGCGTTCAACCTTACCGACGCGGAGAAGATATTGCTCCTTTCCGCAGAAGTGGGCACGGGGCTTTTCTTCGCAGGCAAGCGCCACGTGGCCATCCAGATCATCCCCTCCTATTTCGAGAATCAGATCATCACCACCAACCCCGCGGAGCTTTTGGGCACGATACAGGGGCCAAAATAGTCCTAAAGCCACATGGCAGGCATCGCGACAAAGCCTATGAGTTTGAAGAAGGCGGGAGGGGCGATCGGCGGCGCCCTTTTCGAAGAGGTCGGGCGATTCAAGCCTGACCATCCCATCTTTATCTTCTGCATAGTGACGGCGGGTTTGGCCGATCTGGTCTGCGTCGGCTGCTTGCTCATCGGCGTAGCGACGCTCAGTATCGGAGTGGGGTTGGTGCCTTTGCTCTTTATCATGCCGATACACTTCCTGGTGGGGGCCGGCCTCGTCGGGTACTGCTACGCGGCGATGAAGCCGCCCACCGAGCTCCTGCCGAAGAACCTTGATCTCAAGAATATCATGTCTTCCCTGGTCGGGATCATCGGCGCGATCCTCCGGCCGTGGGTGGTAATGCTCATCTTCACGCTTGTGCCCATCCCCGGGTTCCTCGTGCTGGGGCTTATCCTGGCCGCCCTGGACCAAAGCAAGTTCGTCAACATGCTCCTGGAGCAGCTTGTCATCCTGGCGCTCGCGGCGGTCACGGGCGGCGCGGGACTGGTGGCGGAGCTTGGAGTCGCCGCGGAAGTGGCGGAGGGCGTTTCCGCCGCCGCGAAGACCGCGAAGACGGTAGAGACGGTGGGCCAAGGCGCCAAGGCGCTCTCGACGGGCGAGAAGATCGGGCAGGGAGCGCAAGAGGCAAGCAAGACTGAAAGGCGGCTGAGGAAAGTGGCTGATAACATGCCGCAGGGCTCGGACGACAAGGACACCGAGAGCGAGTACTTCGGTATGCCTCAAGGACCGATGGCGGCGGCGCAGAAGGAGAACTTCCCGACCGGGGACGACATGGAGCTCCAGCGGAGAATGGATACGGCCATTGCCCGCGAGGCGGACGTTGCCGGCATAGCGGATGTTGCCTCCACGATGAAAGACGTGCAGGTGCAGACTCCCGCGGAAAGGGAACACGAACGCCAGATCTCGAGGATGGAAGCGGGATTTGCTGATTCGAGCGTGGACCGGCGGGTGGCCGAGGATTACGAGAAACAGGCTGCAGAACACCTGGACAAAGGGGACCGGGACATGTCTGAAAGATACGTCGCCGAGGCGAGAAGGTTCAGGGAACGCCAGGCGAAAATCGACACCTCGCTCGAAGAGCGGAGGCGGCAGAGACAGGCCGCGAAAGCCGCCGCCGTTCCGCCGCCTCCGCCCCCACAGAAGGACTCCGGACAGATCGTGGACCTGCGGAAGAAACCCCCAGGGGAAACGACCACATAGGGGCGGGATGGATTATACTTAACAGCATGAAGCGCCTGATGCTTCTCGGAAGCATTTTTGCGGCATCCGTCTTTGCGGTATCCGCGTTCGCCCAAACGTCTCCGCCACAGATCTGGATCACCTGGCGTGCCGTCACCTACCTGCCGGACAACTACCAGGGCCGCGCCCTCCCCGTCCCTGGGGCAACCGTCATCGCGGCGGTGGACATGATGGAGGGCGGCCGTCCGGCCAACCTTTCCGGCCAAACGACTTACTGGTATCTGAATGACCAAGTGCTCCAGACCGGGATGGGGCTCACCCGCATCAAGTTCACCGTTCCCTCGGGCACGACGGGCGGGGCCATCGCCCTCAAGATAACCATGCCTGATTATAAAGATGGGATCACGAAGACGATCCGCATCCCGGTAAGCTCCCCGGAGGCCGTGGTGCAGGAAGTGCCGGGGAACCGCATCCAGTCCCGCTCCTTCACCTTGCATGCCCTGCCATACTACTTCAACGTGGCCGATCCCGCCCTGCTTGACGTCAAGTGGAGCGTGAGGGGCTCAGCTATTCCCTCGTCGGGGAACCCGTTTGAACTTACCGTGAGCCTCGATCAGGAAGTGGAAGCGGGGACGAGGCTGCCGGTCCATCTCCGCATAGAGAACCCTGATGGCAGTTTCGAGTTCACGAATCAGGACATCAACTTGCTCTTCTCGCCATGAAAAGAACCTGGACCGTTCTCGGCATAGCGCTCGCCGCCATCCTCATCATAGGAGGAGGGGTGTACCTGCGCCTGCGTGGCGGCAGCCCCGGCACGGAAACAGAGCCTCCGGCGGCCGGAGGGTTGCCCGTGAGCGACAACGGCTCGGACGCCGGCAACGGCACCACGACTGGGGGAGCGCTTGTGCCGGTCTCGAACCTCAGCCAAAGCCCGATCGCCGAATATTTCGTGGAAACGGGAGGTGATGTCCTCATGGTCCACACCGACGGACAGATCGTACGTTCAGGCAGTTCCTCCACGATCGTGAGCTCTGCCAAGGTGCCGGGACTTCTCGACGCCTGGTTCTCCGCGGATGGGAAAAAGCTCCTGGTAGAATCGGGGGACACGGGGAATCCGCGTTGGAGCGTGTACGACGTAGTCGCCGGGAGCTGGCGCATCCTGCCGATTTCGGCGCGCGACGTCCGGTGGGCGCCGCAGGACCAGCGAGTTGCGTATTTCTCCCGCCGGACCAACAGCAGCACGCTCACCATCCTGGACCTGGCCAAGGCAGCCTCTCAGGCCGAGAGTGTCATGACCCTTTCCGCAGAGGACCTGGATCTGACCTGGATATCTTCCACTCAAATCCTCTTCGGCGAGCGGACGAGCGCGGCGGTCCCCTCCTCCCTTTGGATCTTCGACGTCCCCTTGAAGAGTGCCCGCCTCTTGTTAAGCGATGTGACCGGGGTCGTGACGGCCTGGGGACGAAACCAAGGACTGCTCTTCCGCAGCCGCTCCACCGGTTCCGGGGGATCCTTGTCGCTCGTGGACGCGTCACTCATCCCGGTGCGTGATTTCACCTTCCTTACCCTGCCTTCGAAGTGCGCTTTTTACATGACCGGCGTTCCGCCCACCGAGGCGCTCATGTGCGCGACGCCAAGAGATCCGCGGGCTTTCTCGGGCGCGGCCCTACCTGACGATTACCAAAAGAAGGCGGTGATGCCCCCGGACGACCTCTATGCCATCGGGCTTTCGAGCGGCGCGCTTGTGCCCGTCCTTCGCGACCCCAACCTGACCGTGGACGCGAAGAAGTTGCGCGTGGGAAACGGCAACTTGTACTTCATCAACCGCTGGGACGATTTGCTCTATCACACGCCCCTGCCGAAAGAAGCGCTCGATACTCAGTAACTAGGAATTAGGAATGAGCCTGCCTCTCGCATTGCTAACTACTGTTTACTGATTACCGCTTACTGCCCCACTAGTTTCACGATGACGAACCGCTCTTTGCCGGCGCCTTCGGACTCCGTGGTCACTTCGGGATGGTTCGCAAGCTCCGTGTGGATGATGCGGCGCTCGTAAGAGTTCATCGCCGGCAGGCTGATCGGCTCTTTGGTAGCGACCGCCTTGCGCGCCGCTGCCCGGGCAAGCTCGGTCAGGAGCTTTTCCCGCTCTTTGCGATAATTGTTGACATCATAGAAAAGGGGAGCCTGCCCGTGCTTCTGCGCAAGGATCTGGGAAAGATGGTTCAGCGCTTCCACGAACGCGGGGATGTGCTCGCGGAACGACGGCGGCGCGTCGTAAACGACGACGCCTGCGGAGCGGTGCTCGAGGTCGACCTCGATCTTGCAATCCGCGAACCCCATTTGCTGCACGAGTTGTTTGGTGAATTGTTCCCAGTCCATAAGGGTTGTAATCGTTGTAGGCGTTTTAAGCGTTCTATCCGTTCGTTCAAGCGTTAGAATGGCTTGAACGGTTAGAACCATTTCTCAAGTGCGCTAGCGAGCGGTTGATAACGATCTGCTGCCCTATCGAGAAGAGCGAGCTAACCACCCAGTAAAGCGAAACCGCGGAAGGCAGACGATAGAAAATGAGCAGGGTGATCAACGGGCCGATGAAGACCATGTGCCGCATTGCCGCTTCGGCGGGAGAAGGGATCTTGCCCTCTTGCCGCGGCGGGAGAGCGAGCTTTGCCTGGAAATACTGGAGTATCGCGGCCAAAGCTACCATGAGAATACTAGGCTGATTGAGGTTTATCAAGCCTAACAGCGTAGTGTGCAATGCTCCCGGATCGGCTACGAAAGAGTAGAGCCCCGCCAGTTTGCCGGCGCCGAAATCCAAGAGGAAGATCTGGTACAGGGCGATGAGGATGGGGATCTGCACGAGGAGGAACAGGAATCCGGAGAAAGGGTTCACTCCGTGCTCCCGGTAGAGAGCCATCATCGCTTCCGTTTGCTTTACCTTATCCTCCTTGAACTCTTTTTGGATCTCCTTCAGCCGCGGCTGGAGATGCTGGATGATGATCTGCTGGCGCGTGCTTTTATGGAACAAGGGGAAGAGGACGAGCCGGATGAACACGGTGAGGAGGATAATGGCAAGGCCCAGATCGCGCAGTGCGATGGTGTTATAAAAAAACACCAGGACATTGGTGAGCGGTTGGGTGAGCAGATAATGGAACCAGGCCATAAAACAGTTTTGAGTTCTTAGTTTTTGGTTCTTGATCCTTGGGGATGCGGGAAGAGCTTGCGCAGCTCGTCCCTGAACTGTTCAGCGGACAATGTGCTCGCCGCCGGAAGGACCGTGAGCACGATATCGCGGGGAGGAACGTCCAGGCGGCCGATCACGTGGGCTGCTCGCCGCTTTAGCGCGTGCCGCCGGACGGCCTGTTTCGCGACGCGGGCCCCTACTATGACCGCGAATCGCGGATGAGGAAGACCGTTCTCGCGAGCGGTCACCAGGAAGTAGGACGAGCGCCCGACGATGCGGCCGCGCTCCTTCTTGAGATCGATGCTCGGGATACGCTGGCGCCGGGAGAGCATAAAAGAGGGGGTGCCCGTTCAGGCCGCCAGCCTCTTACGTCCTTTCGCGCGCCGTCGGGCCAGTACGCCGCGCCCGCCCGGGGTGCGCGACCGCTTCAGAAAGCCGTGGGTGCGGGCACGCTTGCGTTTCTTTGGTTGATACGTGCGGGACATGGGCTGGATTCTAACATCGACACCGCAAATTACAAGCTCGATGGCGATGTTGTCCCTTCATGAGAACGCCGTGGCGCGAATAGTCATACCATCCGCGGTTTTTTAAAAACCAAAGGAGTACATCTGTAAAATTTTTCCGTTGTACACAGGTAGTCCCCATCTTCCCGGCCTTTGACGTCTTCGAAATTATCCCTACAATAGGGAACTATGAATCTCGAGGAGCTTTGGGGCCTGACGTTGAACGAGATGGAAATCCAACTCTCCCGAGCAAGTTTCGCCACTTGGCTGAAACAGAGCCGGCTAGTGGACCGGAAGGACGGGACCTTCTTCGTGGCCCTGCCGAACCACTTCGCCAAGGAGTGGGTGGAGAACAAGTACCACAAGAATATCCTGGGGGCGGTCCGGAACTTCGACAGTTCCGCCAAAAAGATCGAGTTCGTGGTCCGCGCGGAGGCCGCAAAGGCCGCGCCGGAGCGGATTACCGCAGAAGCGCTCGAGAAGTTCGAGAACCGGATCGACCTTTCTTACCAGGTCGATCCCCAGAGCAACCTGAACTCGCGTTACACCCTGGATACTTTCGTGGTAGGCCCCTCGAACGAGATGGTCTACGCCGCGGCTACCGCGATAGTCGAGGAGATCGGCACCAAGTACAACCCGTTCTTCGTTTACGGCGGCGTCGGCCTGGGCAAGACCCATCTCATCCAAGCGATCGGCAACGCGATAAGGGAGCGGCATCACGGCAAGCTCCGGCCGCTCTACGTTTCCTCCGAGCGGTTCACTTCGGACGTGGTATGGGCGCTCCGCAATAAGCGCATCGAAGACATCAAGAAGAAGTACCGCAACTGTGACGTCTTGATCGTGGACGACATCCAGTTCATCGGCGGGAAGGAGAAAACGATGGAAGAGTTCTTCCACACGTTCAACGCGCTCTACGAGAACAACAAGCAGATCATCATCTCCTCCGACCGGCCGCCGCAGTCCCTGGCCACCCTGGAGGACCGCCTAAGAAGCCGCTTCGAGGGCGGCTTGATCGCCGACATTGGCTACCCCGAGTACGAGATGCGCCTGGCCATCGTCCGGGGCAAGCTTCAGGAACGGCGCCACGAGCTTTCCGACGAGATTGTGGATCTCATCGCCCGCCGGGCCAAGAAGAACATCCGGGAACTGGAGGGGATCATGAATAAGATCATATTCTGCGAGGAAATGAAGAAGGGGCCCCTGGACCGGGCGGAGGTGGAGGATGTGATCAACAAGTCCCTCAAGAACTTCTCCCAACCGGTCACCGACTACCAAATTCTGAAGGCGGTCGCGGACTTCTACAGCGTGAACCCGGAGGACCTTGCCCGCCGGAACCGCAAAAAGGAAGTGGTGGAACCGAGGCAGGTCGCTATGTACCTGCTTCGGGATATCTTGGAGATGTCTTACCCGTATATTGGGAAGAAGATGGGGAGAGACCACACCACCGCGATCCACGCGATTGAGAAGATAAGCCAGGAAATCAATAAGAACACCTCCCTCACCCAAAAGATCAACCTCATCAAGGACCTCATCTACAAGGCGTAATCCCCGCGCTCTCCCAGGGTATCCCCGCGGTTATCCCCCAAGTTCTTCACTGAAAGTTTATATATGGCGGCCTATTCCCCAGATTCCCAACCCCTATAACAGCAACTACAAGTACTCTTTCTTATGAATCTTATTTGTATCAGAGAGAAGTTGAAAGAAGGTGTGGATATGGTGGCGAGGATGACGGGTGAGCACCCCACGCTCGCTATAGTGAAGAATATCCTGATCGAGGCGGATAAGGAGAGGATTAAATTGACCGCGACTAATTTGGAGTTTGGTATTCAATACACAGTTCCAGGCAAGGTAGTGAACCCTGGGAGTATCACAGTTCCCGCAGGACTACTTACCCAGGTATTAGGGAACCTTACTGAGGATAGGGTAACGCTTGAAGTGAAGGATGGCGTGTTGGAACTCGTTACTGACAGCTACCAGGCTAAGCTCCAGGGGACTCCGGCGGACGAGTTCCCGCTCATACCTAAGCTCAACGACACAGAGGAGCACCTCGTGATCGAGGCTCAGGTGCTCCAGGAGGCGCTAGAGAAGGCTCTGGCCGCCACACAGCACTCAGACCTCCGGCCGGAGCTTAATAGCGTGTTTATGGTGTTCGAGCGGGATAAGCTGACCTTCGCCGCTACGGACAGCTTCCGCCTCGCGGAGAAGGTTTTAAACGAATCCGAGTTCACCTCCACCTTCGAAACTGACTTCCGGATACTCATCCCCCTAAAGACCGCCCAGGAGACAGTCCGCCTCCTGAAGAGAGGGGGCAAGGTGAAGGTCTCGCGGGACGAGAACCAGATACTCGTGACTACGGGCGAGGCGGAGTTCATCTCCCGCCTCGTGGATGGCAACTTCCCCGACTACCAGGCGATCGTGCCAAAGGAATTCAGCGGCGAGGCGGTCATATCCTCGGCCGAGCTCGGAAACGCCCTGAAGCTTGCCAGCGCCTTCAGCGGCAGCGTCCCGGAGGTGAGCCTGAAGATCGCGGCAGGAGGTAAGGCCGTAGAGATATTCTCCCGCGACGAAAAGCTGGGTGAGAACCGCTCCCTCATCCCCGCGAAGATAAAAGGCGATTTCACCGAGGTAACCTTCAACTGGAAGTACCTTCTGGACGGGGTGCGTGCCGCTGACTCCAAGGAGATAGTCTTGCAGATAACCGACGAGACGCGGCCGGCGATGGTCCGTCCCAAGGACGACGGTTCGTACTTCTACATCGTGATGCCCATCTTGAAAGGATAGGGGCGGGGGCGTTGTAATCGTTCTAGACGTTGTACCGTCCGCCCTGGGGGCGGACTTGTTGTAACGTCGCGAGCAGGCCGCTAGCGGTTACTGCGTTACAACGAGGCCGGTAATCCGGCCGGTAGAACAAATAAGAACGGTTAGAACGTCTAAACTCCGCCTACGGGGCGACAAAGAGGAACGGAAACGGATTCGCAGGGGTACCTGTGCCGCCCGTCCCCAGCGTGCTGCTCGCATTGGGATCGGTTGAGGTCGGCAGGGGAGGCACATAGGGGTTCATCATGGCCCACGCCTGTACCGCGGACTCCCAGTTCCTGAATTGGGAATCGGAAGCCGGGTTTTGCGGGGAAGGGCCGGCGGGATCGTCCTTATCCGCCCAATACAGGATGCTGTGGATCTCGCCGTTCGGCGCATAGTCGCCGTTCAGGATCGGCTTCGCCCCCATCGCCGGATCGGGCTTAACAAACGCCTCGGAGGGCTGGGTTTGCAGTGCCTGCGACATGAAGTCGTGCCAGAGGGGCACGGCGGCGAGAATGGACGAACCCTGGCGATGCATGGGGGAGTTATTGGTATTGCCCGCCCACACCCCCACCACGAGCGAAGGGGTGTAGCCCACTGCCCAGGCGTCGCGGTAGTCGTTCGACGTGCCGGTCTTCAGCGCAACCTCGTGATCGGGGAACGTGGTGAGACGGAGGCTGGAGTGGAACAGCGCGGCCCGCGCGTCCACGTCCGAAAGGATGTCGTTGATCTGCCGGATCGGCTGGACCTCCGCGATCTGGGTGCCCGCGTTCTCAGAGCTCTCAAGGACGTTGCCGCTCTTATCGCGGACCTCGAGCACCATGCTTTGGTCGCGCAGCGTGCCTTCCTGCGAGAGGACAGAGTACGCCTTGACGAGATCGATGAGGTGGACTGCGCCGCCGCCGAGGACGAGCGACAAGCCGTACTGGTTGGGGTTGTCCAGTGTGGAGATGCCGAACGAGTTCATAAGCTGGACCGCGTTCTTCAGCCCCGCCAAGTAGAGCATCTTCACCGCCGGGATGTTCTGCGACTGGGCGAGTGCGTTGCGGACGACCATGGGCCCCTTGAAGTCACCGTCGTAGTTCTGGGGATGGAAGCAGCGGCCGTCGCTCTTGTCGTAGTTCGGCGGCTGGGAGCAGGCGGAGTTGGTGGAGAACTCCGTGGGCAGGTCAAAGAGAACGGTCTCGGGCGTGTAGCCCTTCAGGAACCCGGTAAGGTACACGAACGGCTTCAAGGTAGAGCCAGGCTGGCGCAATCCCTGGGTGGCCACGTTGTAGTTGCCGGAGATTTCCTTGTCGAAGTAGTCGCGCGAGCCCACCATTGCCAGGATCTGTCCGGTCTTCGCGTCCTCCGCGACGAGTGCCGCATTACTCCCGCCGTACAAGCGCTCGTTCTCCGCGGCGTGGGACGCCACTGCCTTCTCCGCGGCTTCTTCCAGGGTCCAGTCCAAAGTCGTTTTCACCTTGAGACCGCCGTTCGCAACGGCATCTTCGCCGTACTTGTTCAGGAGGTAGTCTTTGACCGCGAGCACGAAGTGCGGCGCCTTGATGCCGCGCGGGTCCTGGGCCGCGAACACCACCTGCTCGGCGAGGGCCGACTTATATTCGGTGTCGCTGATCTTGTCCTGGTCGCGCATGACCTTCAGCACCAGCCGCTGGCGGTTGAAGAGAAGATCCAAATGGCTGCCCCACGGGGAAAGGCGGGAAGGAGCCTGGGGGAGGGCAGCAAGTATCGCCGACTCCGCCAGAGTCAGGTCGCTCGTCGGTTTGTTGAAGTAAGCCTGGCTCGCGGCCTCGACGCCGTAGAGCTGGGGGCCGTAGGGGATCTCGTTCAGGTACATCTCGAGGATCTTATCCTTCGTGTACTGGCGGTCCAGCTGAATGGCGAGGAGCAGCTCACGTAACTTGCGGGTCAGCGTCTTCTCCGCGGAGAGGAAGGCGTTCCTGGCAAGCTGCTGGGTGATGGTCGAGCCACCCTGGCCGGTCAGGTCACCGCCGGATATGTTTTTCACGACGGCCCTAATGACACCCTTGATGTTGAAGGCCGGCTCGCTATAGAAAGCCTTGTCCTCAATGGCTATGGTTGCAGCTTGAAGGGAGCGGGGGATGGAGGAAAGCGGCACCACCGTACGGCGCTTGCCCGCAGAGAGCTCGTAGAGGAGGATTGTGCCGGTGCGGTCGTATATCTTGGTGGATTCTGACACGCTGTGGTTCGAGATCTCGCTCGCCGAGGGAAGGTCCTGGGCTAGGTAGACCAAGAACACGACACCCGCCCCGATGCCGGCGAGGGCTAGCCACGCGGCCGCGTGCCAAAAACGCCGGGCGTCGTCCCGGCCGATTTTCTTTCTCAGGAACCGCTCTAACTTACGTACCCAGTTCGGGGTTTTAAAGGTCACTGCCCGGTTTTGATATATGGATATTGCAGATCCGTCCTGCTTGGCCCATTCGCGCTTTGAACGGGCTTGGGCGGCTCCACCCTCTTCATTATAACGGAAAACGCCGCCCAGGGTCCCTCCATAGTAGACGGCGTTCCCGCTGATTTCTGTATGAAGCCAAGCTGCTACACCTCTTCCCGTCCGGCCTCCACTTCCTCCTTTTCGGCCTCCTCGCCCAACTCGCCCTTTTTGACGTGCACGCCGGGCGGCAGCTGCTCTTCGCTTTCCTCGTCTTCGTCGTCCACGAATTCGCCGGTGTCGTCGTCATCCACCGCACCGTACGTCTCGTCATCCAGCTCCAAGGGTTCGCCCTCCGCGGGATCGTCGTCGGAGAGATGCCGTCCGCGCGCGGAGAAGTCATCTAATGGCATAAGGATATTGTTGCGGGTTTGTTTTCGGGAAGAAGTATAGTTCGGCAAGAAAGGGTGTCAAGATGTGGATAAAACCGCAATCTAGTAGCTGGAATCTGGTATCTAAGGAGAGGATCGACACCTTTGAATCCAAGATTCTAGATTCCAGATACTAGATTCTTTTGCTTTTGGGCCGCCGCCAAGGCAAGGGCCAGGGCGTCGGACGCGTCATCCAGCACCTCCAATTCCGGTACGCCGAGGATGAGGCGGACCATCTTCAGTACCGCTTGCTTGTCCGCCTGGCCATACCCGGTCACCGCCATCTTCACCTCGTTCGGACCGAATTCCAGTATAGCGATCTCCCGTTCGCGCGCCGCGAGCAGAATGACCCCTCTTGCTTCCGCGATCTGAATGCCGGTCGTCTGGTTCTTGGTGAAAAAGAGTTTTTCCGTGGCCAAGAGGGCGGGGGAATGGGCTTCGAGGAGGCGATCCAACCCCTCTTTTATTAAGAGTAGGGCGTCCGCCCCCCGGGCCCGGCCCACGTTCAGGATGCCCGCGTCCACGAACCGCGCCTTGCCGCCCTCAACCTCTATTACCCCATATCCGGCCCGGTCCGTGCCGGGGTCTATGCCAATAATGATCATGGAATCTGGAATCTGGAATCTAGTATCTGGGAATCAGACCCTAGCTCAGATGCGACTTCATTCTACTAGATTCCAGATACTAGATTCCAGATACCGCGTTGGTCACTACTCGCACCACGTCGTCGTTGTCCTCAAGCGCATCCACCAGCTCGCCCAGCCTCCGAGCGTCCTCCGCTCCGAGTTCCTGCGGGAACTTAGCCTGCCATTCTCCCGCCGCTTTCTCGAAGGCCCATTGGACGCTGCCCGTTTCCGCCCATTTGCCGTGATGGTCGTTCAGTATCTTCTTTACCTCCTGCACCATCCGGTTGCGGTTGTCCGCGAGCGCCTCGATGAGCAACGCGCTGCCGCCGGGACCGTATGCTTCGAACAAGAGTTCCTCCATCAACTTCTCTTCTCCCGCTTTCTTCACGGCCCGCTCGATGTTGTCCGCGGGGACCATGGTTGCCCGGGCCTTCTCGATCGCGGAACGCAGGCGGGGATTGAAATCCGGATTGGGCTCTGTTTTTGCGGCTGCGGAGATAGCCTTGAGGAGTTTGGAAAAGACCCTGGCGCGCTTCGCATCCGCGACCGCCTTCTGATGCTTGATGCCTGCCCAGTGGGAATGCCCGGCCATGTCCCCAGTATATCCCAAGGCCTAAATTGACTGCCATTACCCCGGGTGGTATTAATCAGGCAGACATTTGGAGGCGTCCCATGCGAAGATTTCTGGCGTTGGTGTACCCCGGAGAACGGGTGTCGAACAGCGAGTACGAAAAAGATAGCGCGTTGTGTCCAGGCATGCTGATTCCCGAGTGCGCGGCCAGGCTCCAGTATCTCGGAAACCAGATTCGCGCTATCGCGTCGGTGGAGCACAGGCGGTCGCTCGTGTCCGCGATCGTTCTCGATTTCTCTCCCGGGGCGATGGACGGCAGAGCCTTAAGCAATGCCTTTGGTTGCCCCGTCCGTATTACGCCGGAGCTTGGCCGGGCAATGTCCCGCCGGGAGCTGAAGGGCATCCTCGGTGTTGTCAGGGCAGAACTCGAGACCTGTGACGTGGTCGTTGTCGTCACCACATCCCCGGATGTGATCGCGCGCGCCTTCGGGAGCTGGACCGGATTCGACCTCGGTGCCGGCAAGGCGCAGATACTCCGCCTGGAAGGCATTCGGCCGCGCTGGTGGCAGGAACTCCGACTCCTGTGGCCATGGCAGCCCCCTTTCTCTCCCCTTGCAGCTCCATGCCTTGAGGTGATCTCGGCGTAGCGCTGCCCATAGTGAGCGGTCCCCCTGGGACCGCTCACTGTCTTATTCCGACTGGTTTATACTTATCTTGTAGATGGCACCGAACCCCGAGACGCTGAAGCGCAAGATATCCGACATCTCCCGCGCCGCGGAAGAGCGCGACGCGGAGCGTCGCGCTAAAACGCTTGGCCTTCCTTATGCGAATCTCAAGAAAACCCCGGTCTCGATCGAGGCGGTGAGGGTTGTATCCGAAGAGGACGCCCGCAAGGCGGAAGTGGTGGGGGTGCAGGTGGCAAACCATGATCTGGCCCTCGCGGTGGCGAATCCGAAATCCCCCGAGGCCGAGGCGCTCATTCGGGGCTTGAAAGACAAAGAATACGTGCCGCGGATCTTTGTCGCTTCCCGCTCCGGCATCGCCGAGGCGTGGCATCTCTACGAGTTCGTCCCGAAGACGACGCACGACATCACCGGCAAGGTGGAGATCACAAAGCAGCACATGGAGGAGCTGGCGGAGCGGCTCTCCACCCTGGTCGCGGTGAAGAAAGAGCTGGAAGGACTTGATTTCAAGGCGGTCTCCACCACCCGCGTCCTCGAGACCGTCCTTGCCGGGGCGTTTGCCACCCGCACGTCCGACATTCATTTCGAGGCCGAAGAGGCGGCGGCGCGGGTGCGCTACCGGGTGGACGGCATCCTGCACGACGTGGCGACGAGCATCCCCCTCAAGAACTACGAGAGCGTCATTTCCAGGCTGAAGCTCCTTTCGGGCATGAAGATCAACATCCACAGCGAAGCCCAGGACGGGCGCTTCACCGTGGGTCTCTCCGGGAAGGACGTGGAGATGCGTGTTTCCGTCATCCCTTCGGAGTTCGGGGAGACCATAGTGATGCGCATCCTGGACCCCGACGCCATAAGCGTCAGCATGGCCGAGCTCGGCCTTCGGCCGGACGACCTGGCCATCGTCGAAGGCGAGCTGAAGAGGCCGAACGGGCTGATCCTGAACACCGGCCCCACCGGTTCCGGCAAGACCACCACGCTCTACGCATTTCTTCAGACGATCTCCACGCCGGAGGTGAAGATCATCACCGTGGAGGACCCCATCGAGTACCACGTGAAGGGCATCGAGCAGACGCAGGTGGACCCCGAGGTAGGCTATACCTTCGCGAAGGGGCTCCGCGCCATCGTCCGGCAGGATCCCGATGCCATACTGGTCGGCGAGATCCGCGACTTCGAGACGGCGGACATCGCCCTCGAGGCCGCTCTCACGGGCCACCTGGTCTTATCCACCCTCCACACCAACGACGCCGTGGGCGCAGTGCCCCGATTCGTGGACCTGGGGGTAAAGCCGGAGTCGATCGGCCCGGCGCTGTCCCTCGTCATCGCCCAGCGCCTCGTGCGAAAGCTCTGCCTGAACTGCCGTAAGGCCGTCCCCATGGACGGGGCGCTCAAGGCAAATATAGATAAGTTCCTGAACGACCTGCCCGCGCGGGTGGACCGGGCCCCTTACGGGGCGCCCACCCTTTTCCAGGCGGTCGGATGCGAGAAGTGCAGCAATATCGGTTATCGCGGGCGCGTCGGCATCTTCGAATTCTTCAAGGGAGGTCCGGACCTGGAAGAGATTATTCTGGAGAGGGTCTCGGAAGCGGCCATGCGCGGTCTTGCAAAACGACAGGGCATGGTTATGATGCAGCAAGACGGGATATTAAAGACGCTCATCGGACTCACCACCTTCGAAGAGGTCGAGTCCGTAACTGGTCCGATAGAATGGAAGTAGAGCAGATACTCCGAGCTTGTCGAAGAGTGACCGGACCCATTACATGACAACAAACGTCCGAGTCGTTCTAAGCGTTCTAGTCGAGGGGATGCTGCGTGAGAACGCCTAGAACGAATAGAGCGTTTACAACTAAAAATAGCCGGCTCAGAACTGGGGGCTATCCCGGCGAGGGGAGTGGCGGCCTTTTCTGCAAGCAGAAAAGGAGTGAGGAACATTTCGAGGAGAGGATTCGCCGAAACCAATCCATCCTAAGACTAAAAAGTGATCCTTTCGCCCCCAGATTTGAAGCGGCTATTTTCGTTACATATGTTAGCATAGGTAGACATGTTTGTCAAGAGCGTGTCGGCGTTACTCGGAAAGCCCCATTTTCAGTTCCCGCTTGTCATCCCAGAAGCCCAGCCCCAGTTTTCCAAACCGGAGCTGGGCTATCCGGGATCCAGTATGTTCCGGCGATTCGGGATACCGCATCCCGCCGAAGGCACCGCCTAAAGCGAGCGGCAAGTAAGAGATGACAGATTCTGAACAGCATGAGTGGGTCAATTTATATATGAAAATTGGTGCCCCGGGAGCGGTTTTAGGGTAAAATTCCCATAAACCGCACCATGTCTAACGAATTACCTCCTCAACGTCTTACGGCCGCGGCGCCCGAGGACGCCTCCATAGACCAAGCCTTGCGCCCGCTCGTGTGGGACGAGTATGTGGGGCAAAAGAAGGCCCGCGAGAACCTCAAAGTGATTATCGAAGCGGCACGCCTCAGGAATGAGGCGATGGATCACGTGCTCTTCTCCGGCCCCGCCGGGCTCGGCAAGACCACGCTGGCCTACCTGGTGGGCAAGGAGATGGGCGCACAGGTAAAGACCACTTCCGGCCCGGCCCTGGAGAAGATGGGCGACATGGCCGCCATCCTCACCAACCTCGAACCGAATGACGTACTGTTCATAGACGAGGCCCACCGCATCAACCGGATGATCGAGGAGGTGCTCTACCCCGCGATGGAATCGCGAAAGCTCCACCTCATGATCGGGAAGGGTCCTTCCGCACGATCGCTCACCATAGATCTTCCCCCATTCACCCTGATCGCCGCCACCACCCGCGAGAACCTGCTCTCCGCCCCCTTGCGGTCACGGTTCGGAGGTACGTTCCGCCTGGAATACTATTCCCAGGACGATATCAGGAAGATCATCACCCGCTCCGCCCGCATCCTCGGCGTGGCGATGGCCCCCGAGGCGGTGGAAATATTGGCGCGCGCAGCGCGCGCCACGCCGCGCGTCGCGAATAGGCTCCTGAAGCGCGCCCGGGACTTCGCTGCGGTAAACGGGAAGCCGGTGGTGGACGAGGCTTGCGCGCGCGCGACCCTGGAACTCCTCGACATAGACGAGGCGGGGCTCGAACCGCATGACCGCCGCCTGCTCGAGGTCATCATCGACAAGTTCGGAGGAGGCCCCGTAGGCGTCAACTCGATTGCCGCGGCTTTGTCCGAGGAAAGGGGAGTGATCGAGGACATCTACGAGCCCTACCTCATGACGCTCGGCTTTCTGCAGCGCACGCCCGCCGGCAGGGTGGTGCTGCCGTCCGCCTACGAACACCTGCAGCTAAAGCGCAAGGGAGGAATGCTCTGATGGAGATCCCCGAGTTCGACCCGGGAGAGAGCGCGTTCGACAGGCCGGGAGCTTATGCGGTGATCCCGAACGACCGTGGGGAGCTTCTGATCGTGAAGATTGGTCCGCCGCCCCTCGAATGGTACTTGCCCGGCGGGGGCGTCGAAGGTAACGAGAGCGTGGAAGACGCGCTTCGCCGGGAGGTGAAGGAAGAGACCGGGCTCGAGGTAGAAGTGGTACGGGAGCTGGGGAAAGCCAACCAGCGCTTTTACGTGGAGGAGCTGGGCGGCCATGTCCACAAGCTGGGAACATTTTTCGAGTGCAGGGTGACGGGAGGAGAGATGGGCAGCGAAGAAAAGGACTGTGAACCTGCCTGGGCGAGGGTGGACGATGTGAGGCCGGCACTCTTCGAATTCCAGAGATGGGCGGTGGAGCGATTCTTCCGCCTGTAGGTGGAGCGCAAAGGAGGCATGTCCTGATATTGCTGTTCCCCTCCGGCAGCAAAGAGAGGGCAAGCTATGGCAGGGATCTCGCAAGGCTTACACGGGCCTTGCTTTTTATGTTAAATAATGTTATAATCCAAAAAGGAGGAACCAATGCCCGAGTCAGTCAGAGAGGAGACCCGCTCCTCAAACCGCGGGAAAGTGCAACGGGAAGAGGACGATCAGAAGACAGTCCAACTCGAATGCCCCTTCTGTGAGGTGCGAACCTCCGTGAAGGTCGGGGAGGCCAAGCAGCAAGGCGCTCGTTGTGTCAGTGACGGTATCAACCTGTTGTACGCAGAGTGAAGGGCGGCCCCGGCCGTCCTTCTGCTTTTTATCATCCCGACTCCCACTTGGGCGGGAGAATTTTTGGTAAACACACTCTGTCATCCCGAGCAAGGCGAGGGACCTCTGAGCGATATCAAGGCATCATTGTTTGAGCGAGCGAAAAACGTGATTCGTGTCCGAGCCGGCTTATAAAGCAAGGACAACTTTTAAAAGCAGGTGCTGTATTTAGAACCCTTCCATAGCAGAGAGGTCCC
>JANWIW010000037.1 GCA_025449695.1 Minisyncoccota bacterium
GACTTCCTCCGCGAACGAGCTCTGGATCGTGAAGCGCCTCTGGGAACAGGAGAAGTTCACCAACAAGATCCGCGTGCTCTGCAACGGACCGAAGACCCACAAGTACCTCACCCTGATTGATGAGCTCGATCAAAAAGGCCTCATCATCACCCCCATCATCGAGGAGGAACAGGAGCTCACTTTCTTCAAGAAGTACCGGGGCGAGGTAGGCATCCGGGTGAACCCTGCGGTCAAGGTGCCCTCTCATTGGGACAAGCGCTTCAACCACTTCGGCTTCTCCGAAGAGGAACTGCTCAAGATGGGCAAGATCCGCAACCTGGCGGTGCTCTCCTACCATATCTCGAGCCAGATCGAAAAGATGGACGGCCTGACCCGGCCCCTGCGACGGCTCATCCGCTTGTATGCGAAGATGCGCGAGAAGAACCCCCAGCTCGACACCGTGAACATCGGCGGCGGCGGGGCGGTCCCCTACGAGAAGAAGCGCATGTATACCGGCAAGGCGGCAGCGCAGTGGATCGTAAAGACCTTGAAGCAGGAATGCAGGCAGCTGGGGGTGCGCGAGCCGAACCTTATCTGCGAATGGGGCCGCTACGTGGCCGCGCCCGCCCAGATCAGCATCTTCAAGGTGCTGAACGAGAAACCAGTGGAGGCCGGCCTCCGTAAGAAGTGGTACATTCTGAACGGGAGCTTCATCAGCAACCTGCCCGATACTTGGGCCATCCACCAGAAGTGGCATATCACCCCCGTGAACAACATGGCCTCCCGCAAGCTCCAGCAGGTCTGGCTTTCCGGCTCGTCCTGCGACAGCGACGACCGTTACACCGCGGGTGGCGGCTACCTGCTCCTGCCAAAGCTCGAGGATGGGGAAGACCAGTATCTCGCCGTCTTCGACACGGGTGCCTATCAGGATTCCCTGGCCAACCATCACTGCCTTCTTTCTTCCCCTGCCAAGCTCGTGGTACAGGACGGCGAGATCAAGCTGACGAGGAAGCGCGAGACCCCTGAGGAGATCGGCAAAATGTTCGGCTGGTGATCCACCTCCTTTTAAAATGATCGATGCCGCAACGAACTCGTTGCGGCATCATGGCTTACGCGGGCGGCTCACAGCGTGGCGGGAATCGTTCCGTAGATCTTGAGCTCACCCTTGTTCTCGGTCTTCCAGAGAAAAAGATATCCGTGGTCGAAGCGGATCCGGAGCTGGCGAAGCTTTTCGCTCTTCGCGAACCGGATCAGTCCTCCTTCGATACTGCTCTCCCGGCAGGAACACATCAGGATGTACTCGCCTTTCGCAAGCTTGAGCTGCGCGAGCGCGTCCTCAGAAACGCCGTAGGCGCGATACCGATTCTGGCCTTTTCCCGGGCGAACGATGTGGATCGTGCCGAGTACGATCTCGTCACATTCTTCACCCGACCACACTTTGTCCAGGAAATACTGGATCACTGCGGCCCAGCGGGCGGATGACCAGACCCGATCCCCCACGCGGATATCGCGGGTTGTCCCTTGGGTGGCTTCGTCGCTCATAGACCCCCCTTCTTGAAGGTGCCATATTCCCCCAGCTGCTCCAGGCGCGGATATGTGCGTATTGTATAAGTTGAAATTGAACGCCTGTCAATGATCTTGCGTCAACCCGGAAACGAGAGGGCCGGCACGTTATCCGGCTAGTGATATTTATTTATAAAATGACATGCCTTGCCATTCGATAGGACTCACCGGAGCGATGCGCTGAAGACGGGCCGCGCTACCTTCACCTCTGCGCGAGCGAACGCTGGCTTTAGGCATGGCTATTGCCTGGGAGGCTCCACACTTCGCCGTATCGCCTCGATGTCCTGCATTTGATGCGCGCCCGTGAGCATGGCCTTGTACATCATCAGTTCCTCGCGCCCCATGACCGGCACCGTAAGGCCGAATATCTCGCGCATCTCGCACTTGGAAAAATCGTCATCTCCCTCTACCCACTCGCCCGTGCGCGCGTCGCAGATGCGGGCATCGTACGCGCCGCCTATGTCCACGTCCTGGCCGTGGTGCTTCAGGACCATGAGTAAAAGGTCCCAGCGCTCATCTTTGGCGCGTCCCGGTCCCTCCACCACGAACTCCTCCACGCGAGGATAGAGATCGTCGAAACGATCATTCGGGATGTCTATATCTATGTCGTTCAGCGGCCGCTCCGAGCCGTAAGCCTTGGCCGCCAGGCCCCCGGAGACAAGGAACGGGATCTTGAGCTCGTGCAAAAGCCCCACCAGCCAGCGGAAGGTCTTTGCGGGATCTCTCCCGATATTGGGCACATGCTCAGTTTAGCAAAAGACCGCGTCATTCCCGCAACGGCGGGAATCAGGTAGAGGCTATGTTCAACGACTTCCCTGATCCCCGCCTTCGCGGGGATGACAACGATTGTTGTTGCCTAAAGTCCCAGCAGGACCGCCGCGATCCAGGGAAAGGCCACGGTCACATCGCTCTGGATGACGTTGTAGTAGCTCTCGGTGGACAGTTTGTCCCAGGTGATTTTCTCCTTGCCGCCCGCCCCGGAGTAGGAGCCGTAGGACATGGGCGAGGACCCTATCTCAATGAAGCCCGCCCAGTCACGGACCTTGGGCAAACGGAGGTCGTGCTTCAGGGAGGGCACGACGCAGATCGGGAAATCGGCCGCGATACCGCCGCCAAGCTGGAGGAAGGCAATGGGCGCCTCCTTCGCCGTGCGCATGTACCAGTCATAAAGGAGATGGAAGTACTCCAGGCCCCCCTTCATCACGCCCGCACCGATCGTCACATCTCCCTTCTTCTTGAATGGTCCCTTATAAGAGTAGCTCGAAAAGATGTTGCCCATAGTCGAATCCTCGAAGCCGGGCACTACGATGGGAATGTCCTTCTTGTAGGCCGCATAAGCCCAGGAATCATCGGGGTTGGCCTTCAGATCGGGCTTCACGAGCTTCTCCGAGAAAAGACGGCGAAAATATTCGTGCGGGAAATAGCGTTGTCTCTTTTTTTCCGCGTCCTGCCACATCTTCAGAAGGTGCGGCTCCATAATGCGCACGCTCTCGTCCTCCGGCAGGAAAGTGTCGGTGATGCGTCTGAGGCCGGCATCCCGGAGTTCCGCCTCCTGCTCGGGAGTGAGTTCGGTATAGCGCGGGATGTGCGCGTAGTGGGAATGGGCAACATAGCGATAATAGGATTCCTCGTGGTTCGCGCCGGTCGCGGAAATCAAGTGGACCTTATCCTTGCGGATGAGCTCGGCGAGCATGACGCCGATCTGGAAGGAACTGAGGGCCCCGGCCAAGGTAACGACGAGCTTGCCGCCATTTTTCAAATGGTCTTTTAGCCACAGCGCGGCCTGCATGGTCGAGCCGCCGTTCGTGTGGTTCAGGGTCCGCTCGGCGAAGGCGCTCACCGGCCGGCGGCTCTCCTTGATGTGCTTGCTGAGCGTACCGGACGTTACCCGCTCGTCCGGATGGATAAACCGGCGGAGCGCCGGCGAGAGCTTGTCCAGCTTCTTGCCCTGGCCGGGCAGGCCTTCCACGGGAATCTCATGCGGGGCATGCTCCGCTTTCCTCTTGGATATCTTATGTCCTTTGGCTTTGTTTTTAGTCATAGAAGGAATTCTAACGTACTTTGACCAAAGATAAAGACCATGTCATTCCCGCACCAGCGAGAATCAGGGCGAGCATTCATTCACGAGATCATAACAAAGATGCCGTCATTCGGGTCCGATCCTACCTGATTCCCGCCTGCGCGGGAATGACAAAAACCGTGCATATATTTTTCCCTACACTCTCTGCGTCAAAAGCGTAAAGCCGATGAGTTTGTAGAGCAGGCGCGCGCCCACGTTCGCGTCCCATTCGGTCGAGCCCACTTCGCACAGGTCGAAGCCAACTATCTGCTTCTTCGCGCGCCGCAAGGCGTGCAGGATGCCAATGGCTTCATTCCAGGAAAGGCCGCCCGCGACCGGCGTGCCGGTGGTCGGACATAGGGACGGCTCCAAGACGTCTATGTCCCAGGATATGTAGACCTTCTTCGGCAGCGCGGCGGCGATCTCGTCGGCGATCTTCGAGAAGGGCTCCCCTTTCTCCTTGCGGCGGGCCACGTCCGCGTCAAAGAAGGTCACAATCCGTCCCTTCGAGGAATCGATTAGATTCTTCTCCCGCTCCCCGAAGTCCCGCACGCCCACCTGCACCAGCCGCTTCACGCTGCGGATGTGCTTCATCACGTTATTAAAGATAGAAGCGTGGGACCAGGTGAAGCCCTCAAAGGCGTCGCGGAGGTCGGCATGGGCATCGAAGTGGAGGAGCCCCATGCCGGGGTGGTCCTCCGCATGGGCCTTGATGGCGCCGAAGGGAACTGCATGGTCCCCGCCCAGGGTAACCACGATCTTGCCCTGGTCGAGCAAGCTCCTCGTTTTCTTATATACCCACGCGTTCATCTTCTCGCTCGCGGCGTTCACCTTGGCAGCCGCGGCCCGCGTCTTCGCGTCCTTCGCGCCGCCCTTGGCCACGACGGCCTGGGCGAGGCGCTTAGCCTCCCGGTTCAGCCGGGCGATGTCCTGCGGGATGTCCAGCATGGCGATGCCCGCGGTATAAGGCCGGCCGGTCTCCAGATCGAAGAGGTCCACCTGTTTCGACGCCTCCATAATCAGGGCGGGCGCGCCGGACGTGCCGCCGCCGTAGGACGTGGTTGCTTCAAACGGCACCGGCAGGATCACGACCTTCGCGTCGGCAGGAGTGAACGGCAATCCGAAGATACCGCTGCCTTCCGCAGCCGCCGCATCCGGATCAAAACGATCGGGCAAAATGCTCATGCCCTCTATAATACCACGGCATGCAAGCTCTGCTTTGCCCGTGGATAGGCAAATTGAGCTTAACTAGAGCACATTAGTATATTTTAAATATCAACGACCCTCGCAAGGGTCGTTGATACGCCAAACAGAGAATTTGAGGTCCGCAGCCTATGCAGACTCCTGCTCACTTACGAACTTAGTTCTTCGGTCAGAGAAGTCAATGAAGACGGCCTGTGCATTACTTGCACCCCAGAGCGGCGCGGCATTGTTCGCGATAGTCCGCCGGGGCGCTGTCGCAAGCGGCGCACTGGCTGGCCATCCCGCTCACACCCGCAGACGCATTGGCCCCCGCGGTGACGCTGCCCATGTCCGTGAAAGTTATCCCGGCCGGCAGGACGAACACCGAAGAGTCCGCCGTCCAGTAAGAGCATTTGTAGTCCATATTCTTGTTCGCGTCCAGTCCGCGCGAGGCCTGGTCGCTCGTCGCCGCCGCATCGAACGCTATTTTGAAACCGGTCGTCATACCGTCGATCCAGGTATTCATCACGTTATTCGCGACGACCATGTGGCCGCCCATGGTCTGCCCGCCTGCAACGGTCGTGAAGTCGCCGCGCATCATGCCGTTTGCGATGTATACCGTGCCGCTCACGTCGGCCTCGGCGGTCTTGTCCGCAAATGTGCACTTCTGAGGCGTGCCCGAGGCGAGCAGGCTCTTCAGCGAGCCCTGCGCCGCGGTCCCTCCCTGGTCCGATCCGTATCCCGGCTCTGAGGTGCCCCCGCTCCGCATCGCGAAGAATGCGATGAGCGCGACCACCACCACGACACCGATCCCCCACCACATCTTATTATTGTTCATGGTTTATATGAGTTTGTATGAGCGACGTATGGGTCTAGTGTACGCCTCAAGCTAAAAAAGGGATGTGCATAAGCAGTGCATGTAAAAAGGCGGCGATACAGGCCGGGATCATCCATGCCAAGCTCACTGCGGAGCCGCCCATGAAGCCGTGGAGGCATTGACTTTATTGCGGTTTAATGTTTTTTATACAAACGGAGGTTTGATTCTTATGAGAACGAGGCATCCAAAGCCGCCCCTCACGTCCGAGCGGGTCCCCTGGCAGTTCAAGATGGTACTGAACAGCGGCACCGCCCTGCTCGCCCAGATCCTGTTCTTCCTCTCCGTGAACGCCGCCCTGTGGTTCGGTTGGAGCCGCAACCTCGGCCGCGAACAGGCCTTCACCACGATCTTTATGGCCGCCGCCATCACGGTGCTCATCCTGAGCAGCGCAGGATACGCGGTGGACCGCTGGGTGCTGAAGGGGGTGAGCTGGCGGAACCTGGAGATCGTCCGGGGCTTCCAGTTCGCCGCCGTCGGGACCCTCGGCGTCTCCATTGTGTTCACCCTGAACAGCCAGCGGCCGTACGCGCTCTGGCTGCTCACGCTCATCGTGCCGGTCCTCTTCCTCGGCAGCTATCCTTTGAAGTTCAAGGAGCCGGGCTGGGGGTTCCCGCATACGTTCTACCAGTTCACCGTGCAGATGATCCTGCTGCACTCGATCGAGCGCCTCGTCATCCTCGTCCTGCGCCGGTTCGGCTGATGCTCCACGCGCGGACGTCCAAGTAGTCACCACCTAAGACGTGGTGACTGCGCATTTATGGCCAGTCGATGATAATTTACATCACGCCAGCAGCAGGACCAGGCCCAAGGCGGCCATGCCAAAGTCCTCAATCAGGGTAACCTTGGTGAGCGGCACCTTGAGGAATGTGCCGAGACACACGCATTGGAACTGCTCCCGCTTGGCCAATTTGAGCGCCACTCCGAACCCGCTGAAGAGCATAACCACGACCTCGGCTGAGAGGAGCGGGACGGAAACCGGCATGGCGATCATGGCCAGGCCGAAAGACAATTCGATGAAAGGATAGACGTAACCGTATGCGAATACCTTCTGCGCCAGCAGGTCGTATGTCGAATACCCGGCCGCGAAGCCCTTCAGACCCATAAGCTTGAACATACCGAACACGAGGAAAAACCCCGTCATGAAGTTCGCAATGAAGTCCTCTGAGGAGCCGTCCTGTTTCCAGGTGATCAGGCTGCTCGTAAGGAAAATGATCCCGATAATGACGAGGAGCGGGATGTAGCTCCGCCAGGTGACCGGACCTACTCCCTGGCCGTGGACCGTCGGCGTCGACCTGCCTTCCGGCAGGAGTTCCATGCCGCAGTGCGGGCAGCGGCCGGGGCCGTTGCGTAGGACTTCCGGATGCATCGGGCACGTGTACCGCACGGACGTATTCGTGGCTAATAGACGCCTAATACCGGCAAAATGCCGAGCGTCACGATGACCACGATGAAGATAAGGTCCTTGGCCAGCCGTCCGAAGACGTTGTCCTTCCTGTCCTCCAAAAGCTCGAACGCCGCGTAAAGGAGGGCGAGCAGGATGTTCACGCCCCAGAAGACCATCGCGATCCCCGTGCCAACCAAGGTTGAAAGCAGGATGCCGATCACGTTCACCATGCAACCGTACGCCAAGATGAACGTGACGAAACCGTACCTGTCCCAGAGCGCCGTTTTGCCATAATGACTGAGACGCATGCGCGCGAAGATGGAACTTATGATGAGCGGGATGGACAGGGTGAGCTGGAGGGACAGATAGACGTTCTTCCGGACCAGCTCAGGGTTGACCGCGATGATGAAGGTGAAGAGCGTGAACGCAATGGCCAGGAGCCACAGGTTCACGTCGAGCTTCAGCTTGGCTTTGGCCTGGGCGGCCTCGGGTGAACTAGATCCCATTAGAGCATTTCCTTGTTCAGGAATATCATGGCTTTTCTCAAATCTACCTCGCCCAGCATATTGAACTGCATCCGCTCCTTAATGTTCCCGTAGGGGGTTCCCTGGCCGAGGAGCCACATGAGTTTCGTGCTCATGCATTCCATGCTCATGTCGAAGACCTGGATCACTCCGCGCTTGATCGCCTCGAGCCCGACGGAATCCACGCCAAGGAGCGTCGCCCCGCCCGGACACTGAGTCGTGACCACCACCGGCACTTTCTTCTCCTTCGCACGCTCAAGCGCCGGGAAGAGTTCCGCCGGCAGGTCGCCGGAGCCATAGCCGCGCATGATGAGGCCTTTCGCGCCGTTGTCTATGAGTTGGATAATGAACTCCGGCTGTATGCCGGGGATCATGGTCAGGCAGATGACGTTGCGGTCGAAGCTGTTGATCAGGTTCAGGCCTCCCGGATCGCGTGGCCGCACCTGGCCTTTGAGCTCGATGCCGATACTGATGCGCCCGAAATCGGCCGCATTGAAGGTAGAGAAGGCATCGAGGTCTGATTCGCTTACCTTCTTGGAGCGGGCACCCATGATGATCTTGCTGCCGAAGACGACGAACACCCCGGAGAGGTCGAGCGTGCATACCCTGAGGGCGTTCACCAGGTTGTTGCGGCCGTCCGTCGAAATGACCTCCGCGGGGATCTGCGCTCCCGTGAGCACGACCGGCTTGCCCAGATTCTGCAGACTGAAGGACAGCGCGCTCGCCGTGTAGGCCATGGTGTTCGTGCCGTGGGTGATCAGGAACCCGTCGTACTTGTCGTACTCTTCCTTGATGGCCTGGCCAATCTGCTGCCAATGCTCCGGTATCGCATTGCTGCTGTCTATATTCATGATGTAGCGCACGTCGATCTCCGCGATCTCCACGATGCGCGGCTCGAGCTTGAAAAATTGGTCCGCGCCGTGCGCGACGTCCAAGGCACCGGTCTCCTGGTTCTTGGTCATGGAGATTGTGCCGCCGCAGAAAAGGATGAGTATCCTCTTCTTTCGCTCTTCCTGGGGGTCTATGCGTACCTGGCGCTCCGGCATGGGATTATAAGAGCAATGACACTGCAAGGATGGCGGCCGCGGCCAGCACCTTCTTCCAGCTGAAGCTCTCCCGAAGGAAGATGATGCTGAAGAAAAGTACGAACACGGGCGTGATATTGCCGAGGGTTACCGCCACGCCGGTACTGCCGAGGGTCAGAGCATAGTAGAGCAATATCCACTGCCCGATCACGAAAAGGCCCCGCAGGAAGATGAAGCGATATGTCTTGAGGTCGAAGGCGCTGAAGGCATCCTTAAAGATGAGGAATGCGAAGAGACCGATCAAGGCAGCCCGGATCATATAGAGCGTGGGCGCGTTGGTGGCTCCGAGCGTGGAGAGAAGGTATTTGCTGGGGATGGCCGAGATGCCGAACAGGAACGCCGAGGCTAGCGCGGGATACAGGGTCGCGGCGCTGAACTTGGACCATTGCCCCCTCTCGGTTGAAAGGACGATAATAAGGGCAATGATCGCGAACGCGCCTGCAACGCTCAGAAAGGAGGGATATTCCTGGAGGAATAAGGCGCTGAAGAGAAATGTGATCGCCGGCGCGAGCGAGAGTATCGGTACGGCGACGCTCGCTTCGGTCTTCTCGAAGGTCTTGAAGTAGAAATAGTTCGCCAGGGTGTCGATCACGGCGATAAGGAGCACGAGGCCCGCGCTCGTCCACGAAAACACGAACTTATAGAAGAGCGGCGAGAGTACGAGGAGCGTTGCCGCCATGGTGAAGAAGTTCACCGCCAGGATCTTCTTGGCGGGTATCCCCTTCAAAAGCACGCGGGCCAGGACGCTCGCGACCGCCGCGAGCACCGCTGAGGCTATCGGAATCCAGGTCGCCATCGCGATCATGCCTTCCACTATACAACATCCGTGGCCGCCCGTATAGAAATGGGCCGGCTCCGCTGGGGGCAGAGCCTTCCCAACGGAGCCTTGATGACTCCTACATCCGCGCGATCACGCTCTCGAGGTACGCCCCCAGTCCCGCTGACGCCGCGCCGGCACGCTCCATATTGATCGCGTGCGAGTGCTCTTCGACGGCATCATTCGTGATGAACGCGACCGCGAGCACCTTAGCGCCGTAGAGCGCGGCGATGCACGCCTCGGGAAGCGTGCTCATGCCTACGATCGAGGCACCGGTCATCGCGAGCGCCTTCTTGTCGTAGAGGCGCCCCTCGAAGTACGGCCCGCGCATCATGGCGTACCCGCCCTTAGGGATTGCGCTCGGCCAGGCACCGTTCATGCCGATGTCCTGAAGTGTTGAGGACAGGGTATCGTCCGGAGAACAGAACTCTCCCGCGAAGAGCGGCATGTCCGGGGCAAAGAGCGGCTTCGTCGCCGCTCCCTTACGGGCACGGGTCGGAAACTTGCCGTGATTACAGCACGAAAGTAGCTATGCCGTCAACAAGGGGTTCTCTGTATAATAGACCTGTGGAAAACATATCTTTCAAGGATGCGGTGCACATGGCGGAGGACGTGGTCGCCCGGTTCGAAAAAATAGAGGCGAGGCCATGGGGAGTGGAAGGCGCTACAATGGAACTCTCGAAGCAAGTAGGCGAACTGTCCAAGTTCATATTGATGCGCGAGGAATACTACTTCTCCGATAGGGCCGAACTGGACCCGCACTATCTGGCCACTGACGAGAACATCGCCGATGAGATGGCCGATGTCCTTTATGCGGTCATCCGCATAGCCAAGCATTACCGCATCGATCTTGTGGAAGCGCACCTCGCGGCCTTCAAGAAAGCAGAGGGATTCCTGGCTTCTCGCGGTGTGTAGACTGCCGGATCCCCTGTCAAAAGAATCCAAGCGGGTCAGCTTTTAGTTGTTTCGGGAAACGCTTTCTCAAGCGCGGCCAGCGCCTCTTCCGCAAGTTTGGCGTAACGAGAGGGCTCGGTGAACATCCGTTGATGCGCTCCTTTGACAGAATAGAAGCCGTCGATCTGCCTCGTGTCCGCCATCTGCTGAACCTCCTTCATAGGAAAAAACTTGTCTTCCACGGCGTGGATTATGGAAATGTGAACTCCCGAGTGCTGCAGGTAAACCAGAAGCTCGTTGATGGTCATGCGCGAGCTGGCTATCGCTTCCCCCAAGGTCTGAAACAGGGTTTCCTGCTGATAATATTTGACGCGGTCGGGCCGGCCGTACATATGCACCTCGGACCTGCCATCGCTCCACTCCTTTTGCACGGTCTTGTCTTCCGCGAGCCCCGCCAGGGCCATCATGATCGGATTGCGCTTGCCCGCCATGCCTGCCGGCTCGACAAGGACGATGTTCCGGAACCTCTCCGGCTCGAGCGCGGCGGCGATGATCATGTTCAAAGCACCCTCGGAGTGAGCGACGGCGTTGGTCCTTTCCACCCCGCCCGCGTCCAGTGTCGCGAGGAGCGCTGCGGCTTTCCGTACTTCCGCATGGGGAAGGCCCTTGATCTTCTCTGTGTCTATACCATGCCCCGCATCGGGGAAAAGGACGCGGTGGCCATCCTTGTACCAGACATACGAGCTTTCCTTATGATTCTCCGGGTCGGGGGTTATGCCGGGCGCGAACAGGATCGGGCTTTCGGCCTTGGGATGTTCGGGCAAGAGATCATACATGACTAGCGGATCTCCGAATGAACGTGTGACGATCCTGGGGTTATCGAACTGGCGCTCGAACGAGGCGCGGCCCGGATCCTGTTCCGTTTCCACCCCGGACATCCCCTCTCCCATCCTCTCTCTCATGCTTGAACTATAGCATCAGGACGCTTCATTGACAATGCTTACATATTATGTTAAAATGGAGAGAGGAGGATTAACTATGTTGACAATGTGCCTGTGTGCCGTGCTTCTCGCCCTAGTGCCAGGAGGACCGATGCGCCACGGCTCCCGCGGAGAGAACCTCGTCATGAAGATCATGATCGGAGGTGCTCTGGGAGTGGCAGTTGCTTTCTGGCTCGGTCTTGCCGGAGCGACGCGCCCGGTCACGGTGGCCACCGAGGAACTGGTCTCGCTGCGGAACGGCGAGGTCGCTTCCGGCCACTTCTTCCTCGGCGTCGGAACGCTGGAAGGCCGTCAGTACTACTTCTACTTCAAGAAACAGGACTCGGGCTTTGTACTCGAGAAGCTGGCGACCGATGACGTCACGATCTACGAGGAAGATCGCGCCGACGGCAGGCTGGTCGTGCTGAGGAAGAAGTTCGTAAGTTCGCGAACCTATCTCTGGGCGCTGCCGCCGCTCGAACGAATCCACAGGATCCACGTGCCGAAAGGCAGCATCAAGCGGGATTTCACTCTCGGCTGACCCGGGGCAAGATCCCATCGAAGCGGCGCATCGCGCCGCTTTCGTATTTAAAAGACTTCAGCCTGATAGCAGGCCTCGGCCGCAGCAAATACTGCGGCACTTCGGCCTCGCTATGCAACCTCTTTCTGGTAGCAGGCCTCGCAATACACAAGCTCCGGCCGATCCGGGGCATAGCTCGTTTCGAATTCGTTTGGGCAGGGTCCTTCTCCATGGAAATGAGCTATCGCGTTTTTGTATGATCCCCTGCCGCTCAAGCATTCGCACCGGCGGGGCCAGAGCCGCATCGGGTTCACGGCCTTGCGGCGCTCGGCGTACCTACAATCGAGGCACAGGCGCGGAAGGGGCAGCTGATGGGCACGGTAGAAGTCCACTTCCTGACGGATGATCTGGTAGGGCTTTCCACAGTCCGCGCATCCGATCACCTCTTTCAGTACAGAGTCATCGGCCTGGTCGATGTGGTCCGGCAGGCCGGCGGCGGCCAGGGTCACGGGATAGCTCTTTTTGTATTTCTCCTTGTCAAGCCACGGATAATCCTTGGCCTTCGCTTCCTCCTCGGAGAGCGGAAATTCGTCCCAGGCGGTCGTCTCGTTGTATGCGAAGGGCGAAAGCTCCGGCGGGAAGAACTCGCCGTACTTCCAGGTCCTGCCCTGGGCGTCCACATATGGCATCTCGTTCATGTGGGCGATGATCTTTGCCTTCAAGGCATGGTACTCCTCCTCGGAATACTGCTTGTTTAAAATGCAGAACTGCTTGTTACGGAGTGCGACGCAGCCGAAGCAGTCGGAAAGGGTCACGTTCAGGATTCCGTATTCCGAGTTTTTGGTCTGGCGCCAAACGGTCCAGCCGAAGCGGTTGTTGTACACGCCTTCGCCGGACTGGACGGTGTCGTAGATAAGCTCTCCCCCGTCGCCGTACTGTGTCCAGTCGTAGCAGTCCTTCGCTCCCTGGGTGATGAACGCGATATACCTGGAGTTCTCCGAGGCGTTCACCGCGAAAGCGTGCTGCACGTTCTTGGAGTTGAAAACGTAATCGCCGGACGCATTCAGGTTGCGAAGCCCGTGGATGTACTTCTGCGGCCCGCTCGCCCAGGCATCCTCGGACATCTTCCGGAGCCTCGCGAGCGACTCCTGCGAGCCCGGGTCCCATCCGAGTTCTTTGAGCTTCTTCTCATACTCCTCCTTGCTGTAGGGTTGGTTGAAGATATGGTACTTCTTATTGCGGAGGTTCACGCAGCCGAAGCAGTTGTCGCAGCCGCTGCAGCAGTTCAGGAACCACGAATCCCTGGAGGATTCCACGTCCCGCGAGAAGAATACCTTGTAGCAGTTCTGTATGTTGACCGAATTGGCGCAAAGCTCGCTCTTTTCCGCGTATGCCACGTCATAGCAGTCATGCGCGCCGGAGGAGTGTTCCGAATAGTACAGGCGCTCTACAGGACCGGTCTTGCTGCCCGCATTGAAAGTGAGGTAGCAGTCCTTCATGTACCCGGCCATGTTCGTGTATTCGGAGTTCGTAATGGTGTCTTCGTACACGAACCTGCTGAGGAGGGGCGCTTCGCGCATAAGGTCCCGGAACTGCGCGAAGAACGGCCGGGAAAAATCGTAGTCGCGGCCGTAGGTGCCGCCTTCCCAGCCATCTCCCCACCAGCATTTGGCGCAGTAGACCCGGTAGGGCTTGTCGGGGGCGTAGACGCCGATCTTCTCCACGCCGCACAGGTCGCAGGTGCGCCGGTACATCGAACGCATGTTCCGCCATACGAGGCGCCGCTGCAGCCGGCACTCCGGACACCAGGCCGGAGACGGCACCTTGATCCGCTCGTAGAACTGGAAGTCGGCCTCGTCTATTTCGAAGGATTTCTTGCAGTTCTGACAGGTCTTTTGTTCTGATCCGGGAATGGGCTAAGTATAGCCTAGGTCCCTTGAAAGTGGGACGCCCTCCGATCCGCGCGGGATGGAGAGCGTTTACTGCTTTGGAGGAAGGTTTAGCTTGGCCGTGTCGCCGGGCCTGCCGTCGGCATAGGACCATCCGAGGACCGGGTGGATCTCCCACCAGCCGTGGCGGTCGTCGTGGCGAACGAAGCCCCATACTCTGATCCGGGCGCCTTTGGGCGGAGCCTCCATTGGGATCTCGGGCGTGATCTCGGCCACGACAGTACTGAATCCGTCGACGAGGTTGATGTGCACGTCGTGATCACCAGATCCCACGGTGTCCTGGACCAGGCCTTCGATCGTGGCCCGGTTCCGGAAGGCGCCTTCCGCGAGTTCGCGCAGCGGAATCAGCGGGAAACGGGCTCCCTCCGGAAGCTCGAAAGAGCGTTTCCCGAACTCCGTGCGTCTTGCGGCGCGGTAGAGATGGGTGGCGAGGCGCGGGTTCTCGAGCAGCGCCACCGCAGCGCCTCCGAGAAAGGCTCCAATGAGAAGAATGGTAAAGGTCTTCAGTAAGCGTTTCAGAAGCTACCTCCTCAAGCGAATGGATTCCGAGAAGCTAAGTGGAAACTATCATGAGGCGTATTCGCAGTCAAACTTGCGCCTTTGGCCGCCGCTACGGAAGGGTCAGGTCGAGGCTAAAAGATCGGCGAGAGCTGCGACCTCTTCCCCGGTATGGCTTGGGAAATTACCGATCCTGATCTGGGCTGCCTTCTTGTCGCCATAGCCTCCGGCGATAAGGAATCCCTTTCCTTTTATCTTTTCTATGGTAATGCGCGAGTCTTCCCTGGTATCGGCGACGATGACGGTATCGGAACGCATGTCCCTATTGCCTATGGAAGGTTACAAGCCTTCCGATCTTTCGAGGGCTTCGTAGATTGCCGCGGCCTTTCTTTTTGTTTCCTTTTTGATCTCCGCCAAGCCCTTGTTCAAAAAATCCAATACTACTTCGTTTAGCAAATACATCTCCAATACGTTCGGCGTGGCCGGGGTTTGGTTCTTCTGCGCCAACTTGTAGAAGCTTCCGAATGAATGGAAAGACCCTGTATAGTGGCTGCCGCCTTCCTCTACCCTCCGTGCCCGCTCCAGCGCCTTCGGGCTTACGAACATCGCCCCCAGGCCCGCCGGAAGGCCGAAGCCTTTCTGCACCGAGAAGAACATGCAATCTATGCCGCTGAAATTCACCTCCGAGGTCGGGGCGCTTGAAACTATATCCATAGCTATCACCTGGTCCTTGAACCTGTGCCCGACTTCCTCCACGAACTTCTCCGGCAATTGGACGCCATTGCTCGTCTCGTTGTGCGTGAGGCACACCACCTCGGGGCTGCATTCGGGAATACTCTCCACGGAGAAGGAGTGGTCGCTAAGAGGCCCCGCCTTCGTCACTTCCCTTCCCAGGCTCGCGCCGATATCCGAAAACTTTTCCGAGAAGGCCCCGTTCACGAAATGCAAAGTCCGCTCCCCGGAACAATTCTGAAGGATGCGTTCCATGAATTCGGTGGCCGAACCGGAGTAAAACACCGCGTATTCTTTCGGGATATCGAGGAGCTTTTTCAGGTTATCCGAAAGGTCGGCGAACAGCTTCTCGAAGCGGCTGCTCCGGTGCGAAATGGAGCCTATGTGCTCTTCCATGCCCTTGCGCAGGAAATCCTCGAATCCCGGATGCAACTTGGTCGGGCCGACGGTGAAGTGCTTGAGATCCATGCTTGATCAGTAAAGAACTTTCGCCTTTATAGTAAAAGGCAGCTCCCCCAGCGCCCGCAGCGCATCCTTGCTCAAGCTGGATTCGATGTCAGTGATGGCGTAACCCAGGGTATCCCTGGTCTTCAAATACTGGCCGGTGATGTTGATCTTCCGGCTGGCAAAGACCTCGTTGATCTTCCCGAGCATTCCCGGCACGTTTTCGTGGAGGTGAATGATCCTATGCCTGTTCTTAAGGTAGGGCAGGCCCACGTTCGGCAAGTTGATGGACATGTTCGTGTTGCCGAGCGCCATGAAATCGATGATCCTGCTTGATACGTAGCTCGCTATGTTCTCCTGGGCTTCTTTCGTGCTGCCGCCGATATGCGGCGTGAGGATCACGTTGTCCAAGCCCTGCAGAATGCTTCTGAACTTCTGGCCATTGCTCTCCGGCTCTTCTGGGAACACGTCGATACCCGCTCCGGCCAAGTGCCCGCTCTTCAGGTGCCTGAACAGGGCCTTGAGGTCGACGACGTTCCCGCGGCTTATGTTCAGAAGATAGGAGCCCGGCTTCATCGCCCTTAATTCCCTGTCCGAGATCAAATTCTTATTCTCTTTCCTCCCGTCGACGTGGAGCGTCACGATGTCGGATTTCTTCAAAAGCTCCGGCAGGCTGTGGCATTTTTTCGCATTGCCCAGGGCAAGCTTCTCCTCGGTATCGAAGAAGAATATCTCCATGCCGAGCGCTTCTCCCAGGACCGAGAGCTGGGAGCCGATATGCCCGTATCCCACGATGCCGAGCTTCTTGCCCCGTACCTCGAAACTGCCTTCCGCATTCTTATCCCATGATCCCGAATGCAGCCTCTTGTTCTTTTCCGCGAGCCTCCGAAAGAGCATGATGATCTCGCCGATGACGAGCTCGACCACGCTGCGCGTATTGGAATAAGGAGCATTGAACACGGCGACACCTCGCCTGTTGCATTCTT
The DNA here is from genome assembly GCA_025449695.1 of Minisyncoccota bacterium. Lineage (GTDB taxonomy): Bacteria > Patescibacteriota > Minisyncoccia > UBA6257 > 2-01-FULL-56-20 > JANWIW01. The sequence goes on from JANWIW010000037.1 coordinate 16,474, forward strand.
TCGTGTCTATCTGGTTCGTGCCTATACAGAACGCCCCAATGACCTCGAGATCCGTCGCGTGCCCCAGTACTTTCGCGGTGATCTTCGTCTTTGATCTTATTCCCAGTATGGAAACTCCCTTCAAGGCCCTGCCTAGTGCCTTTTCATCGAGAGCCTTGTGTACGGGTTGCACCTCATATCCCTCCGCCCTGAAGGCCTTCACCGCATCGGGATGGATGTTCTCGAGGAGGAGCACTTTTCTTTTTCGATTCTTGGTCCGCATTGGACTGTTCGGAATATATCGCAGTATCGTATCACATTTCCCCTACTACGGATACGTGTAACAAAGCGCATGCGCAAGCTTGATCGTTAAAATTGTCACGGCCCCGGCAGCTTGGTAGCTGGCCGGGGCCATTGCGATTTTTTCCTTTCGTATTCATGATCCCGCAGGCGCCTACTTCGCCGGCGCCGCAGGCTTGATCACCGCCCTGTCCTTCTCTTCCTTAATATTGAAGAGGGAGGGGTCCATGATGGTGAGCCTGCGTCCGTCCCAGGTAGGCTCCTCGTGCCCGCAGGTGTCCACCTTGAGCGTTCCCTTCGGTGTCTCGACCTCGTAGCGCGCCCCACTGCACCAGGACGTGGTCTCGAGGATGGGCAGCTCTATGAGATCACTGGACCAGGTGGGCGGCCCGATCCTGTCGCCGACGAAGATGCGGAGCGACGCATAGCCGCCGTCGTACTTCTTGGTGCTGAGATAGATGAACTCTCCGCCGTCGGCATAGCTTGTGGCGCCCAGAAACTGAGGGCCGCGCCTGTTCGGGATGCCGTGGAAGACATACGGCCGGCTATCCGGGTTCTCGGGCAGTTCCGGATCCGCGGGGCGGGCGAGAATGTCCTTGGCGGCATTCATGAACTTCTTATACTCCTTGCCGTCCAAGATGAGCGTGTCGCCCGAAATGGACCCTTCGAGCTCGCGGTCACCGGCATAGGGATCAGTAGCGGCCATGTACTTGGCCTTACCGCCTTCGACCCAGGTGCCCCCCGACGGCAGCTCCACGAACTCCCGGCCATCGGTGCTCCGGTAAGTGTGGTCGCCGTCCCGTTCCATCGCGATCTGAGTGCCGTCCGGAGCTCGATAGAAATCGAGCACTTCCGGTTCCGGGGCCTCCTCCGGGAACGGGGGCGGCGGCGGAGCGGGAGCCTTGAGCTTGCGTCCTACGAGTTCCTTCAGGCAGCCGGCCTTGCGCAGATCACGCTCCGAAAGCCGGATGACCGTCCAGAGCTCGCGCTTCTCCCACCTCCAGGAGTCCGGAGCGGGGTCGCCGGGCTTCCAGTCGACGCGCTGGCGGACGCTGGGGCGTTCGCTCGCATTGTCCACTTCAACCTCGAGCTTGCTCATGCTCAGGGCTACATTGGGGGTCCAGCCCGAATCGGGAATCTCGAGCTCGAAACCGAGCGCCGGATACCCGTCATCGTCCTTCCCGCCCTGCAGGGTGAAGTAGGGTCCGCACGGTTCCTTCCACTTCGGATCTCCGTAGGGAGAATCCATGATGCGATAATGCTCGTCCACCTTGACCAACCCCGCCAGCTCGTGCGGGTTTTCGAGGATGCCCATACGGAGCAGCACCTCGCAGCCTCCTACGTAGAGCAGGGCTGCGGCGAGCAGGGTGATGACGATGAACCTTGTCTTTTTCTTCACAACAACCTCCTTCGGGATCAATGTGCCATTTTTCGAAGAGCGGTGATCCTATCACCGCTTTCCTATTACGTATGCTTGCGGTGAAAAGGTTTCTTTATTAAAACATAAAAATTGCTTTTCTGTCAACCCTGCCCCCTGCTCACCTCTATTACTATAGTTTTACTGAATACGCGGCGGGGATTTTTAACGTATATTCGAACCAGCAGGGAGACTATCACTTATATATCGCTGCCGGTGGTAGCAGGCCTGCAGGACATCCTCTCTGGGAATTAGTTGCCGTATTCTTCCAGCGCCGCATGTCGCGCCTCGAGCATCGTGCCGGCGTTACGCCGGGCGTAATTCCATGACAGCCAGGAATCATCCTCTTCGGAGCGCAGGCGTTGTGCATAGCGGGAGGCAAGCAACTTCCCAAACATCGCTTTTTCCTCTCCTTCCAAACGATCCAGGACCGCGAGCTGCTGGCGCACCGCGTCATCCGAAAGACTCGCGATGTAGGACGCGTCAAATTGCTCTTTGCCCGCGAAACGCTCGATGTTCTTCTGCGCGATAAAGGCGTCCGGGTTCAGCATGTTCATAACGGCGAGCGCAACCGCCGCCGCCAGGAACGCGGGCAGGAGGAATGATCGCTCGTTGGCGTCCCGCCATATTTTCCAAGCCAGCATAAGGAAAAAGAACACCAGGAGGATAATGAAGGCGTGGCTCCAGAGCCGCATTGTAGTAAAGCCGAATGCTGATTCATATAAGCTAAGGCGCAGGAAGGCGGATGCAATGATCAGAATAACTTCGACGACCAGCGCTCCTGCGATGACTTTGAATTGCCGGGAATGGCCCGCACCGTTCCGCATAGTCGACCGCTCGCTTCCCCAGAGAAGCAAGAAAGTGATCAGCGCGACCGCGAGCAGCTCAAAGAAGCCGCTTCGGGCGTACTCCGCATACGTGAAGCCATGCCCGGCGAGCGCTGCCTCGCCGCCAAAAAGATAGGTTGCCTGTACCAGGATGAAGCTCAAAAACAGCACCGCGATCGCGCCGAGAAAGACGGATATCTGGAGCGTCCCGAGCTTCGCCTGCTCTTTCCGGAACGCCTCCTCTTCCTTGTGCGCATCGGCTCTGGCCGAAAGGGCGTACCCCAGCGTACCAGCTGCGAAGAGGGAGAACGCCAGCACGATGACCGTCCTGCCCAAGGTTTCCGGCAGGTTCCCAATATCAAAGATCCGCAGCAGGTATTCGCGGATCACGAGGTCTGCCGAGGCGAAGAGGAGGATGAAAAGAAAGAGCACCGGCAGCGCCATAAGGACGCCGCGAGTGACCTGCGCCGAAGCCCCCGCTCCGTTTTCTCCCTGCCCGCGGAACTCCGTCATGCGCGCCACGCTCCAGGGTATCTTGCCGGCAAAAATGAGTGGCAGGAACGGGATGCGAACAAAGGAAACAAGCTTCCCGCAGTCGAATCTTCCTGCCGCAAGCAGGACTGCCATGCCGATGAGGTAGAGCGAAAAGACAATATTGAGGACGTCGAGGAACGGGCTTGTCCGCACCGCCACCCATGCCGCGAAAAAGATCGCTCCACACAGTGCCATCCACGCGCTCCGCGACAAGCGCACGCCCCCTGCGGCGGCGACAAGAGGGAGCGCTACGCTGAGGAGGCCGATAAAAAGCGGCACTGATATCCCCGGCAGCTTGGCATAGAAAAACCAATTAAAGATCAACCCGAGACCTAACGAAACTCCGAAAAGGATCAGAGGCCTTGATTGCGGAGAAAGCGCTTTTTGCATAGTGAAGTTATAGCATAATTCCACGGCCGGGTTCCAGGGGCGGATCGGTGAGGGGCAAAATCTCAGGCATCACCCACTCTTCTGGATATTCTTGCCACATGGTAGTCTTCATCAAGCTCATCAAGAATCCGCATATCCTGGAGGTTAATTTCGAAATCAAACACATCAGCATTCTCGCGCAGCCGTTTTTCATGGATACTCTTGGGGATGACGACTGTTCCGTGCTGAAGAGCCCAGCGGATGAGGATCTGAGCCGGAGATTTTTGATAATGCTCGGCGACGGTTCTGATCCTTGGATCACCTATCCGCTTGCCATGGGTGAGGGGGCTATGCGCTTCAACCACAATGTTCTTAGATGCGCAGTATTCCAGGATCTCCTTGCGGTAGAGGAATGGATGGAATTCGACCTGATTTACCGTGGGGGTGATTGAAGCGGCTTTCGTGATCGCTTCTATATCTTTGACGCGATAGTTGCTTACCCCTATGGCTTTTACGAGTCCTTTCGAATAGAGCGTCTCGAACACGTTCCATACTTCCCGCTTCCGCCAGAACGGCCGGTGGATAAGGTAAAGATCAACGTAATCAAGATTGAGCCTTTTGAGGCTGGCGTAGAAGGCTTTTTCCACGCCAAGAAATCTCAACGGGCGGAGCTTGGTGGTAACAAAGACGTCCTCACGCGGGACACCGCTATGCCGGATAGCCCGTCCAACTTCCTGTTCATTGCCATACAAGGCCGCGGTATCAACGAGACGATAGCCGATATCGAGGGCGCTGCGTACTACGCGTTCGGTGTCTTTGCGCGCTATTTGGAACACTCCGAAGCCGAGAACGGGAATCTTCACCCCATTATGGAGAACGACTCTTGCATCAATCATGGTGTCGATTATAGCTGAAACTGCATTGCCCGAAACTAGCGCCCCGGTTGGCCTGCCACAAGGGAGCATCCACTCTGTCGATACTGCGTACTGAACTGTGAGGGCACGTGGGTTAAGTGCCCAGATTCGCAATCTTCGGAGCGGGCTTTGTCCGCCGAAGGTCACTTCGACGACCGAAGGCGGGAACTCCTGATGTAGGTTCGAACCTGATTATAAAAATAGGAGGCCGCGGCGGGTGAGGCCGAAGCCGTCCCATTTCCGCGGCCTTGTTGAACACTACGCGCAGATTACGCCAGTCGCCTGCACAAACGCCCCGCAGAAGGGGCAGTGACTGCCCGGTGCCCCATCTCCCTGCATGTCATCGGCGAAGCGCGCGTGGCACTCCGGCGTGCAGTCCTTTGCCTGCACCTGTTCGAGCGTTTCTTCATGCGCGTCCTCGAAGGCCTGCGGGTCGAAATTGAGGTTCTTCTCCCCGCAACCGACACAGTAAGCTTCTTCGGATCGCAGGGCGCGTCGACCGACGCACATCCTGCTCGCGCAAGGCATCGGCTTTGCTTCTCTCGCCATCACTGACTCCTTTGCGTCACGGCTTGTACACGTTCACCGCCGCGATGATCAGCTCGGCGTCCGCACGATCCGGGATCCCGGCGACGAGATCGCCAAAGCGGTCCAGAACAGCAAAGTCGTTGCGGCCGTGTCCGCGGTCGTGGGAACCAAGCTTCCATGGGCGAGGCCGGGGCGTGAAGTAGCCCTTGCTCCCCAGAGAGACGAGCGCTTCCCTCATCGTCATATTCCCTTCCGCTCGAATCGCGTCGATCAAGGGTGGCCTCCTGCGGTTCTTGTAAGACTTGGGTGCTTTCGGCATGCTCTCACCTTCTTTCTCGCTAATGCGCTAGTTAAAAGAATAGCACTTTTGCCGTAATGAGTCAACAGCTTCGACAACCACCGGCTACCTCGGGTCAGTAACGGTCTTGATGGGCACGCTCTTCGTCTTCCCATAGCCGCAGTCGCCTGGATCAATCACGCGCGACCCGTCGATCGCCTGAGCAGCAGAGCCGTTGGCGTGCCAATGTTCTTCCTCGTCACATTCCGGGCCTTTGAATTTGTGCACCTGGTCAAGTGGAATTTGCTTTCCTCCATACTCGATCACGTCAACGGTTTTCGCGACCTTGGTGACCGTGATGGAGACGTTGAATGGGATGGTGTTAATGAGCTCGTTATTCGAGTTATATACCGTCATACTCCCATTAGCAGTATAGGTACCGGGACCGAATTTCTGCACGGTATTACATGCGTAGGTCAGGTTTACCTTCCCTGGAAGCGGTCCTCCCGGCTTGTCGATCCTGAGCCAGTTCGGAATGTTACCGCCTATGGAATAGCGCACTGATTCGGGAGTGGCCTGTTCTAAGGTCAAGACCTGCAGGTTCTCGGAACATGAGCCGGTTTCCGGAATCGTGCGGGTGACGTAGATACCATCCTGCTGAGTGCCGCCGGTCGTGGGCGCGACGCACGTTGCAGGCTTGCCAGCGCAGATCTCGGGACTGACGCACGTTGTCTTCTTCGCAGCGCACACGCCCGCATTGCAATAGGCCTGCCCAACCTCGCTGCCGCTGCAGCACGTCGGAACAGTATTGCCGCAGTCTGCATCCACCTTACACGTTCGGGGCGAGTTCCTTATCTCCTCCCGCAGGCGATCGACGGCCTCCTGTAAATGGTCGGAGCCGAACAAACCTCCGGTTTGCCCTCCTGCCTTCGCTTGCGCGAGCCGGGTTTCCAGGCGGCTGAGCTCTCTCTGTAACTTGGGGTCATTGCCCGGGAAGACACCCGTACATGCGGCGCTCATAGGCTGCACCGCCGCCCCGGAACCCTCGGTCGTGAGAGGACCGATGAGGACATGGGAAGTTCCTCCCGGTTCCGTGCATTTCTTCTCTATCTCGTTCAGTATCCGCTGCTTCTCGTCATGCGCCCGCTCGGCATTCGCCACATCTTCGTCGTGCTGTTTTTTCGCTTCGGCCTCGCTCTTGTGGCGCTCTTCAAGGTTCGCCTTCCGTCCCGCATCGAGCGCGGCTACGCACTGAGCTTCTTTCTCCTTGTAAAACTCCGGTTTATGCGTCTCTTCGACACATTGATTGTACTCTTTCTTTGCTTCCTCGCGTTCGTTGAACTTTGCTTCGTTGAAGCCCTTACCCGACTCGAAGTCGGCCATGATCTCCTGGTAGAGCGCGGTGATCTTGTCGGATGCTTCCTTGCACGGATCAGAAGTCAGGGCTTTCGAGGAACATTCGTAATACGCTTTTTCCAGTTCCTGATTCTTCGCCCAGTACGCATCGCTGATTTCGTTGTTTTTCTTCTGAAGCTGATCGCCTGCTGTTCGCTTCCGTTCCCCCAACTCAGTTGCGACCGCGAGGCGGGCGGACGCGATGTCCTGGCACGCGGTGTTGCGTACGTCGATGCCGGCATCTCGCGAGCCGCCATTGAATGCACCGCCCGCGAAAAGAGCCACGCCCACAACCGCCAAAACGCCGACGCCTACGAGGAGCGGAGTTTGTTTCATATATTGACAGTATACACCGGGCAGCCACTGCATCTCCTGGCGACCCCGGATTATTGGCCTTTAAGGCCGGATTTGCGACCACTCCCTTGATGTCGCGGCGCTTGACAGCGGGGCTCTTGATGTACGTTCGAACCCATTAGTCAGAATACGCGGACACTTCACCAATACCGCCGGGAGGATCGGCGGCTCCTCTCTGAAATACTTTACTTTTAATCTTCCTCCTCACGAGCTCGCACCATCACCTTGTATGCCGATTCCACGAGCGCCTGCTTGGTTACGATATAAGAAGCAAGAGCGTCCGGATCACCCAGGTCGTTTTCGGTGATGGGGATCATCTGTTTTTCAAGCAGGCTACTGGCAAGCCAGTACGATGGAGGCCTGGTCCCATCCGCGCTTTGGTCACTTTCCATTTCTCCCAAAGTGGGTATAACCTCTCTATCCAAAGCCAGCAACCATAGATTCTCCCCTTCGGAACGCCGTGCAGCTTGAAGCTCTCGGCGGAGCGTATCGACTGACTCACGCAGGGCGCTACCAGACAAGGGCACCAAACGGTACCCTTCGCTGCTCTCTGCAAGACCCAGCTTCTGAAACGCCGGTTGCAGCTTATCCACTGCTTGGACCTCGCCTTCTGCGGCCTTAACAGGCACAAACGATCCCTTTTCCAGGGTCTTCGCCAGGATCTCGGGCGCCACTGCGCCGTGAAACAACATCTCGCTTTCGTCCAAGGCACGTAAGCGACGGTCGAGCATCGGGAGGTCTTTCGGTTCCGCACTTTGTTTGAGCTCCTGCACGGAAGTTCGAAGAACTTCAATTCGACCGGAGAACCGTTCGGCCATAACCTTACCATTTGTTTCCTGCGTACTGTCCGGTTCTCGCTGGGAACGGGGAGAGACATGGTGTTCCGGCGGCTTCTTTCCCGTCATCCAAGGAACCAGAACATTGCCAAGATCTCGGTAAGAGCCACTGAAGTGCTTTTGGTCAACAGTGATAGTAGGACTGTTCAAAAGGGCCTTCAGTGCATCACCGTACTCGCGATAAGCAGGGTCCGTGCTCATCTTTTCCAAACGATCGCGCAAGGAACCTCTGGACTCATCTTCCCGTGCCACGACTAATAATCTGTTTCCATTTTCAAGAATCTGCGGGACTTCCGTTCCGCAGATGATATCGCATTTATCGAGTACGTCGTGCGAAAGGTACTCGACACCATGCCCAGCCCTTGGAATGCCGTGGTTGATCGAGGCCGGCCATTCTTGACCCATGCCAATACCTACAGGTCCAACTGCATAGGGATCTTCTACCGATACATTCGTCTCTTGGTTGTCGAACCAGACCGATAGTCCCGCAGAGCGGAGAGCAAGGTGTATAAAGTTCGCCTCCGGCTCATTGCGTCTCGAGTACGAGACTATTACTTGATCGGATACCAACTCCGGCAACATCTCATGAGGATCGGCGATTCCTTGCGCGATTGTCTCCACCTCGGAAAGAGAGCCTGCACGACGCTCATATGTCTTCGTTTCTAAAGATCCTCTCTCGTGTGCTTTCAGCTCAAGGATTCCTCGTGCCTGATGAACCTCTTGGGAAATTTCTTCGAACACTTCTCTCTTTCCTTCTGCGGTAACTTCCGTCACAGGTTTGCCCATTAACGCTTCCTTGCGTCTCAAAACATCCTCCCCGTGAGCCGTCAGTTCCAGCAGGCGCTCCTCACTCCTCACAAGGCTCGGAGGCTGAGCCTCTGACGCAATACCGATACGCTCGCGTATCTCTGCAAGATGCTTCTGATCCGTTTCCATTCTTTCCGATATACGGACGATATCCGTCGCTGTGTCAGCATAATCTTGCGTCAGCGCCACGACTTCGTCCTCAAGGGTGGGTGAGGCATGAAGTGATGTTGCTTCGATAAACTCCATATTATGCGGAGGATTTCCAACGGACTCCTTAGGGTTTAGATCCCCTGGAACTGGCTCGAGCATTTTTTGATTTTACCACATTGGACAATCAAAGATCCGGTATTCCAGGAGTCCGGTTGTTATAAGGCCTGATGAAATGTATCAGCGAGGCCAGTAGGCGCGACCGTGTCCTGCTTCGCAGGCACTATGCACATCGCCTATCCCTTGCTCCTGGCCCTCCTTCGCTCTTCGAGCTTCGGAAGGGCATAAGAGTTGCTAAGCGCTTCGCGCTAAGCCAACTTCTAATGCGGGGGCAGTAGGCATGGCCGTGTCCGAGCTTAGCTCGGCACTATGCATTTCCTATGTATCTACCCCTGCGGGGTTTTCGGAAGGAGGTCAGAATCGAACCAAGGTTCGATTCCTCCCATACCTCAAAATGACTTCTGACCCGGCATAAAGCCGGGTCAGAAGTCATTGCGGGGGCAGTAGGAATTGAACCTACGTTAGCGGTTTTGGAGACC